>CP107216.1:920625-1283750 GCA_025757645.1 Clostridiales bacterium | reverse complement strand
GTCCTTGAGCTCGTCGGCCGCCTTGTTCGTGAACGTGATGGCGATGATGCGCCACGGCTCGACCGGCTCGAGCGCCGCCGCCCGCTGCGCGCGCCGGCGCTCGTCCGGCGTCAGATCCGTGCGCTCGAGCAGCGCGAGGTCCGCCTCTGTCGCCGTGTCCGGCACCTCGTCTGTGTCCGACCCGCGGCCGTACTGGATGAGATTTGCGATCCGGTGGATGAGCACCGTAGTTTTACCGCTGCCGGCGCCGGCCAGCAGCAGCAGTGGGCCTTCCGTGGCCAGGACCGCTTTTCTCTGCATATCGTTCAGGTTTGCGAAGTCCGCCTCGATGAAGCGTCTGCGCGCCTGCACATAGCGTTGTTCAAAAGTCATGGTAGTATTCATAGCGTTTGATTTTAACACATTTTCCCCCGGGAAACAAGGCCCGCATCTTCCAACGCGGAGATTGACAACCACAGGGTGCGGAAGTAAAATAAAGAAAAAATTCGATGATCGAGGTGCATCTTATGGACATCATCTGGCATGGCCACTCCTGCTTTGAGCTGGTCTCCGGCGGCTACAGCGCCGTCATCGACCCGTTTCAGGACACCAGCGTCGGCACGGCCTATCCCCACGTGCGGCTGACGGCGGACGCCGTCTATTTCAGCCACGAGGACCGCGACCACAACTTCCGCGAGGGCGTCACGCTGCGCAACACCGGCAAGGCGAACCCGTTTGCCGTCACGGAGCTGGAGACGTACCACGATATCATGCGCGGCCGTCTGCGCGGCATGAACACCGTGCGCATCTTCGCCGCCGAGGGTATGCGCGTGGCGCATCTGGGCGATCTGGGCGCGAAGCCCACGCCCGAGCAGATGCAGCAGCTGCAGTGGCTCGACGCGATGATGATCCCCGTCGGCGGCATCTACACGATCGAGCCGGACACCGCCTACTACCTCTGCGAGCAGCTGCAGCCGCGCGTCATCATCCCGATGCACTTTCAGGCGCCCGGCCACAGCAATCACCGCATGCGCGCGCCGGAGGACTTCACCGGCATCTTCGAGGGCAACGGCGCAAATGTCCAGCGCTACGACACCAACCGTATGACGCTCACGCCGGACACACCGGCGCAGGTCGTCATCTTCCGCCGCCCGGAATAAAACACGATACGACAAAGCCGCCGCTCCCCATCAGGGAGCGGCGGCTGTTCTTTCCGCAATTATTTCAGAATGTCCTTCAGCTCATGCATACCATGGTTGGTAGTGACGACGACCACGCGGTCGCCGAGCTCGATGGCGTCGTTGCCGGACGGGACGCGGCACTTGCCGCGGCGGATGATCGAGGCGACGAGCACGGAGTCCTTGAGCTTGAGCGCCTTGAGCGGCACATCGAGAAACTGGCTCTCGGCGCGCACGATGAATTCCAGCGCCTCAGCCTGCCCGTCGGCCACCATGCGCAGCGTCTCCACGCCGCTGCTGTGCGCGGAGTTCTGCATCCAGCGGACGTACTCCACGATGCGGCCGACCGTCACGTCCGCCGGCTGAATGATCGTCGTCAGGCCATACGATTCCGCGAGTTCGATGAAGTTATCCTCATCCACCTTTGTGACGATCTTCGGCACCTGCTCGTGATAGGCAAAGGAGGAGATGATGAGGTTCGTCTCGTCCGACTCCGTGAGCGTGACGAGCGCGTCCGCCTCCGGCAGGCCCTCCTCGCGCAGAACGTCCGGCTTTGTGCCGTCGGCGCAGATGATGGTCGCCTCCGGCAGGAGCGTTTTCATGACGCGGCAGCGGGCCGGGTCGCGCTCGATGATCGTCGAGTGGATGTGCATACGCGCCAGCTCCAGCGCCAGCCGCTCGGCAATGCGGCCGCCGCCGATGATGATGACGCTCTCGGCCTCGTGGCGGAACTCGCCGATCTTGCGAAACAGCTCATGCAGCTCGTGCGGCGCGCCGACCACGGTGACATAGTCGCCGGCGGCGAGCACAAAGTCGCCGTTCGGGATCGTAACGCTGCCCTCGCGCTCCACGGCGCAGATGAGGATGCCGTCGCTGTAGCGGCCGCGGAAATCGTTCAGGCGCAGGCCGTCGAGCTTGCTGCCCTCGCGCAGCTTGAACTCCACGAGCTCCACAAGGCCGTTGGCAAACGGCTCGACCTTCGTGGCGGCCGGGAAACGCAGCGTGCGCGAGATCTCCTTGGCGGAGGTGCGCTCGGGGTTGATGGACAGACTCAGCCCCAGCTCGTCCTGCAGCAGCGCCACGTCCTGATAATACTCCTCGTCGCGCACGCGCGCGATCGTATGCGTAGCGCCGAGCTTGCGCCCGACCATGCAGCTGATGAGGTTCGTCTCGTCCGAGGTCGTCGCGGCGATGAGCAGGTCGGCGTCCGCAACGTTGGCAATGCGCAGCTGATCCACATTCGCGCGGCCCTCGACCACGATCACATCCAGCGTGGAAGAGATATAGGCAGCGCGCTCCGGGTCACTCTCGACGACGGTGATGTCATGCCCTTCTGTCAGGAGCTGCTCCGCAATGGCATAGCCCACGCGGCCAGCGCCTACGATCACAATTTTCATATTCCAAGCTCTCCATTTATCATGTTCAGGCCCCTTATCCGGGCAGGCAAATATTATAGCAGACATTCCCCAATGTTTCAACAGCAGACGCAGGGAAATTGTATCGGGTTTGTTTGTGAATAAATAGTTAAAATTCTGCAAAACCGGCGCGCCGGCGCTTGACGGATGCCCGTGCGGCGCTTATCATTATGTCCTAATACTTTTTTAATTAGTATCTAAGGCTGCGCCGCCGCGCGGCATCCATATAAAGGAGCATCCCACCCATGCTGGAACTGAAGAACATCACCAAAGTCTACGAGGCCGGCACGACGCAGGTCGAAGCACTCAAGGGCATCAACATTGCCTTTCGTGAAAACGAGTTCGTTGCGATCCTGGGCCAGTCCGGCTGCGGCAAGACCACGCTGCTGAACATCATCGGCGGCCTGGACCGCTACACCTCCGGCGACCTCATTATCAACGGCCGCTCCACAAAGGAGTACGACGACCGCGATTGGGACACGTACCGCAACCACTCCATCGGCTTTGTCTTTCAGAGCTACAACCTCATCCCGCACCAGAGCGTGCTGGCCAACGTTGAGCTCGCGCTGACGCTCTCGGGCGTCTCCGGTGAGGAGCGGCGCGCGCGCGCCGTCGAGGCGCTGGAAAAGGTCGGCCTGGGCGACCAGCTCGACAAAGCGCCGAACCAGATGTCCGGCGGCCAGATGCAGCGCGTGGCCATCGCGCGCGCCATCGTCAACAACCCCGACATTCTGCTCGCCGACGAACCGACCGGCGCGCTCGACAGCGAGACGAGCGTGCAGATCATGAATCTGCTGCAGGAGATCGCAAAAGATAAGCTCATCATCATGGTCACGCACAACCCGGAGCTGGCATCGAAATACGCCACGCGCACCGTGCGCCTGCTCGACGGCAAGATCGTCGGCGACGATAACCCCTGCACGGAATCCGAGACGTCCGCACCCGTAACGGTCAAGGTCAAGGAGCACACGTCCATGAGCTTTGCAACGGCCATGAGCCTGTCGCTGCACAACCTTATGACGAAAAAGGCCCGCACCCTGCTCACCGCATTCGCCGGCTCGATCGGCATCATCGGCATCGCGCTCATTTTGTCGCTCTCGCACGGCTTTCAGTCCTACATCGACACCGTGCAGGAGCAGACGCTCTCGTCCTACCCGCTGACGATCGAGGCAAACCCCGTGGACATGTCCGGGATGCTCTCGGCCATGTCGGGCGCAAAGGATGACAGTGCGGATGCGCACGACCTCGATAAGGTCTACGCCAACACGGTCATGTACAGCATGCTCAACTCCATGGTCAGCAGCGCGACCGGCCAGTCGAACAACCTGCCGGAGTTCAAAAAATATCTCGAAAACCCCGACAACAAGATCCACGACTATATCAGCGGCATCCAGTACACGTATGACATGGGCTTCGCCGTCTATACCGAGGACCCCAACGGCACCGTCATCAAGGCCGACACGACCGAGCTGCTGCAAAACGTCATGAAGTCCATGTACGGCGGCGACTACTCGTCCTACTTTGACTCCATGGGCGGCTTCTACTCCGGCTTCAACGTCTGGCAGGAGCTGCTGTCCGGCGAGGACGGCGCGCTCGTGAGCGCCTCGACGCAAAACCAGTACGACGTGATCTATGGCTCCTGGCCGCAAAATTACAACGAGGTCGTGCTCGTTGTGGACAAAAACAATGAAATTTCCGACCTGACGCTCTACGCCCTCGGGCTCGAGAGCATGGACGACATCAGCAACGCCATGATGCAGTCCATGAACAAAAAGCAGATCGACACGACGCAAAGCAGCTGGAGCTATGAAGATCTGTGCGGCCGCAGCTTCAAGCTCATCCTCCCGTCGGAGGGCTATGTGGCCAGCGGCTCCGGCTACACGGACATCAGCCAGACGGCCGACGGACTGCACCAGCTCTACAACAACGATTCCGTGGGCGTGCAGCTCAAGATCGTCGGCATCGTGCGCCCGGCCAAGGGCAGCGTGACCAGCAGCACCTATGGTTCCATCGGCTACACCTCCGCCCTGACGGACTACGCCATCGAGCAGGCCGACAGCACCGAGATCATCCAGAAGCAGCTGGCAAACCCGGACGTGGACGTGTTCACCGGCTCTGCGTTCCCGAACGCCGCGACCGCCACGACCGACCAGAAAGTTGCCGCCGCGCAGGCCTATCTCAACAAGCTGAGCGTGGACGACCGCGCAACCGTCTACCGCAAGTGCATGACCGCGCCGGACGACACCACGCTTGACGCCGCGCTCACGCAGACCATGGAGACCTTCACCCGCGACGACGCCAAAGAGATGGCCGACAACGGCGTCTTTGAGGCCAGCGGCAAAACAGCGCAGCAGATGAAGGAAATGATCGACGTCATGGACGACGAGACGTTTATCCGCTTCTTCCGGCCGTATATGCGCGCGATCCTCTCCATGCAGATGCAGCAGGAGACCGTCAAGGCCTACAGCGGCATGACCTCGCAGGAAGTCATCTCCGCCATCAGTGCCAAAGGCATCAGCAGCAGCCAGTATGCGGATGTGTACGACAACTACGTCGCCTCGTCGGCCAGCGGTTCGACCTACAACAACAACCTGAAAAAGCTCGGCTACGTCGATAAGGACTCCCCCAGCGCCATCAACATCTACGCCTCGAGCTTTGAGAACAAGGATCAGATCTCCGCGTGCATCGACGACTACAACGCCGACGCCGCCGAGAACGATCAGATCAGCTACACCGACTATGTCGGCCTACTCATGAGCAGCATCACGACGATCATCAACGCCATCAGCTACGTGCTCATTGGCTTCGTGGCCATCTCGCTTGTCGTGTCGTCGATCATGATCGGCATCATCACCTATATCTCCGTGCTCGAGCGCACGAAGGAGATCGGCATCCTGCGCTCCATCGGCGCGAGCAAGCAGGACATTTCGCGCGTGTTCAACGCCGAGACGCTCATTGAGGGCTTCACAGCCGGCGTGATGGGCATCCTGTGTACACTGATTTTGCTGATCCCCATCAACCTCATCGTGCACCATCTGACCGGCCTGCCGACCCTGAGCGCCATTTTGCCGGTGCTCGGCGCGATCTTGCTGATCCTCATCAGCATGGCGCTGACGTTCATCGCGGGCCTCATCCCGTCGGGCATGGCAGCGAAAAAAGACCCGGTCGTCGCCCTGCGGACCGAATAAGGCCAAAACGCATATTTCCACCACCTCCGTGCAAACTAGGAGCAGCCTACATTTGCACGGAGGTTTTGCATTATGAAGCAGAAAATTCTTGCGGCCGTGTGCGCGCTGGCGCTCTGTGCGGCGCTCGTCCCGGCCGGCTTTGCCGAGCAGGCCGCGGCCGACACCGCGCCCGTGGCCGAAAATCTGGAGCTGACCACATTCCGCGGCACGTCCATCGGCGGCACACTGAGCGCAAATGCGCCCGACGGCAGCCCGCTCACCTTCCGCATCACGACCGAGCCCATCAAGGGCACGGTAACGCTCACCGACAGCGGCACGTTCGTCTATACCCCCGCCGACGGCAAGCGCGGGCGCGACTACTTCGGCTTCCGCGCCGCCGACAGCAGCGGCAACGAATCGCAGGAGGCGACCGTCATCATCTCCATCAAGAAGCAGAAGCCGGCCGTCACCTACAGCGACATGGCCGGCCGCCCGGAGGAATACGCCGCCGTCATGCTCGCCGAGCAGGGGCTGTGCGTCGGCCGGCAGGTCGGCGGGCAGTATCTCTTCGACCCCGACAGCCCCATGCCGCGCGATGAATTTCTGGCCATGTGCACGCACCTGACCGGCACTTCGATGCTGCAGGGCGTGCTCTCGACCGGTTTCGGCGACGACGAGCAGATCCCCGCCTGGGCCAAGACCTACGTTGCGACCGCGGTCATGAACGGCGACATCACCGGCTACTCCGACGGTACGGCAATCGTATTCGATGCACAGCGCGGCATCACGGCAGCCGAGGCTGCCGTCATGCTCAGCAACTTCCTCGACCCCTCCCCCGCCGCCGCGCTCGAGGGCGACTATATTCCCGACTGGGCGTGCGCCGCCGTGTCAAGTCTGACATCCTGCGGCGTGTATCCGGCCGGCAGCGACTGTGCGGCGTCCCTCACGCGCGCCGAGGCGGCGCAGATGCTGCTGGGCGCGTATGAACTGCTGCAAAAGCGATAAAAAAAGCACGGGCCGTTTCCAGATCGGAAACGGCCCGCGGCTTTATGCACGGTCCAAAATGGCTTCCAGCTCCGCCGGGCTGAGCTCCGGGAACGGGCGCACGGGCGCAGGCTGCGCCTCGTGCGCGCCGATGCACTTTTCCATCCAGACCATGGAGTACCAGGTGCCGAATTTATACCCGCAGCGCGGAAACTCCCCGACGAGCCGATAGCCGAGATGCGCATGAAACTGCGCGCTGTTTCGCGTCAGGTGCGCGTCGTCCGCCCCGTCCGGGCAGCCGATGCAGGCATAGAGATTCTGAATGTTCTGCGCGCGCAGCACCGCCTCGAGCGCGGCGTACAGCCGCTTGCCCGTCCCCCGGTGCCGCTGATCCTCGCGCAGGTAAATGCTCATCTCCACCGCCCAGTCATAGGCGGCGCGGCTGCCGAACGGCCCGGCGTAGGCATAGCCGACGATCTCGCCGCCGCGCTCCGCGACCAGGTACGGATAGCGGCGGAGCGTGGCGCGCATACGCGCGGCAAATTCCTCGATATCCGGCACGGTGCACTCGAACGTAATGGCCGTCTTTTCCACATACGGCGCGTAAATTTTCAGCAGCACGGGCGCGTCGCTCAGGCGCGCGGTGCGGATGCGCAGCGCAGTGTCGTCCATATGCTCCTCACTTTCCGCTGTCGCCGTAGTTTGCGAGCACGCGCGCGGACGGGTCGTCCACGTCGCAGCCGTCCCACGATTTGTTCGGCATCCAGAAATCGACGATCATGTGCGCCTGACCGGGGTAATACTGCTCAAACAGTTCACGGTAGAGCAGCGATTCCTTGGTGAACGGCTGCGCAAAGTCGTACCTCCGGCGCAGGGTCTCAAATTCCTCGTCCGTGTACTTCTGCTCGGCGTACGCCTTGAGATCGTCGACCATGGAGTGGCCGACCGCGTCGCTGAAGGCCGCCTTCTCGCGCATGAGGATATCGTGCGGAAGCCAGTCGCCCTCAAAGGCGTGGCGCAGCAGATACTTGCCCTTGCCGTAGACGTTGCACTTCTTGGCCGGGTCGATGGACATGACATACTGTACGAAGTCCAGATCACCGAACGGCACGCGGGCCTCGAGACTGTTGACGGAGATGCAGCGGTCGGCGCGCAGGACATCGTACATATGCAGCTCGCGGATGCGCTTGGCGGATTCCTCCTGAAACGCCTCCGGGCTGGGCGCGAAGTCGGTGTACTTATAGCCGAAGAGCTCATCGGAGATCTCGCCTGTGAGCAGCACGCGCAGGTCGGTCTGCTCGTGGATGGCCTTGCAGACGAGGTACATGCCGATGCTCGCGCGGATGGTCGTGATATCATACGTGCCGAGCAGCGCCACGACCTCCGGCAGCGCCTGGATGACGTCCTCGGGCGTGATGATGACCTCGGTGTGGTCGGCGTGCAGATACTCTGCCACCTCGCGGGCGTACTTCAGGTCGATGGCGTCGCTGCACATGCCGATGGCGAACGTGCGGATGGGCTTTTTGAGCAGCTTTGCCGAGATGGCGCACACGAGGCTGCTGTCCAGACCACCGGAGAGCAGAAAGCCGAGCGGCGCGTCGGCATCCAGCCGCTTTTCCACGCCGGCGATGAGCTTTTCACGGATGTGGGTGCAGACGGTCTCCAGATCGTCCTCGCAGACGGCATCCACCTGCGTCATGTCGCGGTAGCAGGTGAACTTGCCGTCGGCATAATAGTGTCCGGGAGGAAACGGCATCACATCGTGCACGAGGCCGACGAGGTTTTTCGCCTCGCTGGCAAAGACGATCGCGCCCTCGGCGTCATAGCCGTAGTACAGCGGGCGGATGCCGATGGGGTCGCGCGCCGCGACAAGGCCGCCGCGCCTGGCATCATAGATGACCATGGCAAACTCCGCATCCAGTCCGCGGAACATGTCCAGCCCCTCGCGCTCGTAGAGCGGGAGCAGGATCTCACAGTCGGACTCGCTCTCGAACGTCTCGCCCTCAGCGATGAGCCGCTCGCGGATGGGCCGGAAGCCGTAGATCTCGCCGTTGCACACGAGCGCGCTTCCATCCCGCGTGAACGGCTGCATCCCCTCCGGGTGCAGGCCCATAATGGCCAGGCGGTGGAAGCCGAGCGTCGCCGCGCCGATATGCAGCATGCGCGTATCGTCCGGGCCGCGGGAAATGGTCTTGTCAAAGCCGGCGCGCAGATCCTGCGCGGAGATGGACGAGCCGAGATAACCGATGATGGAACACATGATTTTTTCCTCCTGAATATATCAAAAAATACGCAGCTACCATCCAACAATAGGACGAGTAGCTGCGTATCGTGGTGCCACCTATTTTACTTCTCACGGGTTCTAACAAACCGCACCGGGATAACGTCCGGCTTTGACGGCGCACCTACTGAGGCTCTCGCCCGTTCAGGTTGCAGCTCGGGAGTGTTCTTCACACAGGCTCTGTTATGCGGCTCGCACCGTCCCGCACTCGCTGGAAATGATCGCCCGTGCTACTTTTCTCCGTCAATGCTTTTGACAGAAGTATGAAAATGAAAGAAGAGAGAAAAAAGAAAGAGTAAGCGTTTTTTACCGCACGCTGAACAGCAGGTCGCCATAGGACGGGACCGGCCACTTGTCGGACGGCGTCATGGTCTCGAGCTGGTCGATCGTGATGCGCAGCTCCGCCATGGCGGAGAAGACCTTGTCGCGGTAGTAGTTGGCCAGCGCCTGGCTGCCCTCGACGGTCTTGGCGCCCATGAGCGCCTCATCCAGGCGGCGGACCTTGCGGTAGGCATCGCCCAACAGCGCGGACATTTCAGGGATGATGCTCTCCTCATACGAGCAGTCCGCCGTGACGGACGCAGCGTGGATCGCCGCAGCGGTCTCGGACAGCTCGCGCAGATAGCTGCTGACGGCGGGCATGATGTCGCGCCGCGCCATCTCGAGCATCGTCAGCGCCTCAATGTTGAGCACCTTGCTGTAGTTTTCGAGGTGGATCTCGTAGCGGGCCTCCATCTCGGTGCGGGTATAGACACGGTGCTTGGTGAACAGCGCCACGTTCTTGTCGGCGAGGTAATACGGCAGCGCTTCCGGCGTCGTGCGCAGGTTCAGCAGGCCGCGGCGCTCGGCCTCCGCCAGCCAGGCGTCGTCATAGCCGTTGCCGTTGAAGAGGATGCGCTTGTGCTTGATGAGCACGCTGCGGATGAGCGCCTGCAGGTCGGCCTCAAAGTCCTTGCTGCCCTCGAGCGCGTCAGCAAACTGCTCGAGGCTCTCGGCGACCGCCGTGTTGAGCACGACGTTGATGCCGGAAATGGAGGCCGAGGAACCGGGCATACGGAACTCGAACTTGTTGCCGGTGAACGCAAACGGAGAGGTGCGGTTGCGGTCGGTCGTGTCCTTGGGGAAACGCGGCAGCGCATGCACGCCGATCTTCAGCAGCTCCTTTTCCTGTCCGGCATAGGGCGTCTCGTTGACGATGGCGTCGAGAATGCTCTCGATCTCGTCGCCGACGTACATCGACACGACGGCCGGGGGCGCTTCGTTCGCGCCGAGACGGTGGTCGTTCGCGGCCGACGCCACGCTGATGCGCAGCATATCCTGATAATCATCCACCGCCTGGATCACCGCGCACAGGAAGAGCAAAAACTGTGCGTTCTCGGCCGGCGTCTCGCCGGGCTCGAGCAGGTTCATGCCGGTGTCGGTGGTCAGGGACCAGTTGTTGTGCTTGCCGGAACCGTTGACGCCGGCAAACGGCTTTTCGTGCAGCAGGCAGACCATGCCGTGGCGCGCGGCCACCTTCTGCATGATCTCCATCGTCAGCTGGTTCTGGTCGGCAGCGATGTTGCCGGTCGTGAACACCGGCGCGAGCTCGTGCTGCGCGGGCGCCACTTCGTTGTGCTCCGTCTTGGCGTAAACGCCGAGCTTCCAGAGCTCCTCGTCCAGATCCTTCATGAACGCCGCAACGCGCGGCTTGATGCTGCCGAAGTAATGATCGTCCAGCTCCTGGCCTTTCGGCGGCTTGGCGCCGAAGAGCGTGCGGCCGGTATAGATCAGGTCCTTGCGCTTGTCATACACAGACTTGTCGACCAGGAAGTACTCCTGCTCTGGGCCGACGGTCGTGCGCACGGCTGTCACGTCCTCGTTGCCGAACAGGTGGATCACACGCAGGGCCTGACGGTTGAGCGCCTCGGCGCTGCGCAGCAGCGGCGTCTTTTTATCGAGCGCCTCGCCGCCGTAAGAGCAGAACGCCGTCGGAATGCACAGCACATTATCTTTAATGAATGCATAGGACGTCGGGTCCCATGCGGTGTAGCCGCGCGCCTCAAACGTTGCGCGCAGGCCGCCGGACGGGAAGCTGGACGCATCCGGCTCGCCGCGGACGAGCTCCTTGCCGGAAAACTCCATAATGACCTGACCGCCGCCGCAGGGCGAAATGAAGCTGTCGTGCTTCTCGGCGGTGATGCCGGTCATCGGCTGGAACCAGTGCGTGAAGTGCGTGGCGCCCTTTTCGATCGCCCAGTCCTTCATGGCATTGGCCACGATGCGCGCGGCGTCGTCATCAAGACGCTTGCCATTTTCCATCGTCGCCTGCACCTGCCGGTACGTTTCCTTCGGCAGCCGCTCGCGCATGACGGCATCGTTAAATACCATGGATCCAAAAATGTCAGAGATCTTTTCCATCTCGCATGGTCCCCTTTCCGTATTTCAAATCAGTATCAACAACAAAAAACGGCACTGATGCCCGGAGATCTTGTGCTCTCCACGACGCCATTGCCGTTTCAATGTAGCAAAATATACGCCTGTTGCGGAAAAATGTCAAGCGGGAAAAACGCAATTTCTTTCGGCGGATTCCACAGATTTTTCGGCAAAATTGCCCGTTTTTTTATCCTTGACACGTGCAAATGCCGTGGTGTATTATATACATGGATTTTGATTGGCAAAATTCTGCGTGCTGTTTTTGCGGCCGCAGGCATAAGTTCATATGGTAACTTTTCGAGAACGCTGACGTTTCACGATGACCTGGGGGAAAGTGCCCCTTATCGGCATCGGAAGCGTCTTTTTTGTTTTTCCGCACCAACTTCTGATTCGAGGTGACTGCTATGAACACGTCGCTGCATACCGTGCGCGCACTCCTGGTCTCCAGTTCCGAGGCGCAGACCCAACGCATCAGCGCCCTGCTCACACGGGCGCACATCGTCCCGTTCGATCACGCAGGCAGCGCGCGGCAGGCGCTCGAACAGTTTGACGCAGGCGGCATCGACGGTGTGCTCATCGCAGAGCCCATCGCCGGCAGCTCCGGCCGGGAGCTGGCGCTGCAGCTCAAAAAGCGGCACTGCATGGCCGTGCTGCTGCTGGCCGCACCGGAACACGCGGACACGGACGCCGCCCTGCTCGAACAGTCCGGCGTGCTGGTGCTGCCGAATGACGCGCCGGAATCGCTCATCGTGCAGACCATCCGGCTGCTGACCGCCGTGCGCATCCAGCTCGAGCAGATGCAGCACAAGACGGAAAAGCTCGAGGCGAAGGTCGCCGATATCCGCATCATCAACCGCGCGAAGCTCCTGCTCGTGCAGCACCTGCAGATGACGGAGACGGAGGCGCACAAATACATTGAGAAACAGGCAATGGACACCAGTATGCGCCGGCGGACCATTGCGGAAAATATCATTCGTACCTATGAAGATTGAG
Source organism: Clostridiales bacterium (assembly GCA_025757645.1). NCBI lineage: Bacteria > Bacillati > Bacillota > Clostridia > Eubacteriales > Clostridiales bacterium. The sequence goes on along the minus strand of CP107216.1, from coordinate 1,271,338 downwards.
GAGTGTGGACCATGACCAAGTACATTTTTGTGACCGGCGGCGTTGTCTCCGGACTCGGCAAAGGCATCACGGCGGCTTCGCTCGGCCGTCTGCTCAAGGCACGCGGCCTGAAGGTCGCCGCGCAGAAGCTTGACCCCTATATCAATGTCGACCCCGGCACCATGAGCCCGTATCAGCACGGCGAGGTGTACGTTACCGAGGACGGCGCGGAGACCGATCTCGACCTCGGCCACTATGAGCGCTTCATCGACGAGGATCTGAACAAATACTCCAACCTCACGACCGGCAAGGTGTACTGGAACGTGCTCAACAAGGAGCGCCGCGGCGAGTACCTCGGCGAGACGGTGCAGGTCATTCCGCACATCACGAATGAGATCAAGGACTTTATCTATAGTGTCGGCAGCAAGACGAACGCCGACGTCGTTATCACGGAGGTCGGCGGCACGACCGGCGACATTGAGAGCCAGCCGTTTCTCGAGGCCATCCGTCAGGTCGGGCTGGAGGTCGGGCGCGAAAACGCACTCTACATCCACGTGACGCTCGTACCGTATCTGCACGGCAGCGAGGAGCACAAGACCAAGCCCACGCAGCACTCGGTCAAGGAGCTGCAGGGCATGGGCATTTCCCCGGACATCATCGTGCTGCGCTGCGATGAGCCGCTCGAGGAGTCTATCTTCCGCAAAATCTCCCTGTTCTGCAACGTCAAGCCCGACTGCGTGATCGAAAACATGACCATCCCCGTGCTGTATGAGGCACCGGTCATGCTCGAAAAGAACCGCTTTTCCGAGATCGTCTGCCGTGAGCTGCACATCGACGCGCCCGCGCCGGATATGACCGAGTGGGACGCCATGCTCGAGAGCATCCGCAGCCGCTCGCACCGCGTGACGATCGGCCTCGTGGGCAAATATGTGCAGCTGCACGATGCGTATCTGTCCGTCGCCGAGGCGCTGCGCCACGCTGGCTATGTCTACGGCACGCGCGTGGACATTCAATGGATTGACAGCGAGACGATCACGCGCGATAATGTAGAGGAAGTGCTCGGCAGCTGCGACGGCATTCTCGTGCCCGGCGGCTTCGGCAACCGCGGCATCGAGGGCAAGATCGCGGCCGCGCACTACGCCCGCACGCACAACATCCCCTATCTCGGTATCTGCCTGGGTATGCAGATCGCGGTCATCGAGTTTGCGCGCTCCGTCTGCGGCCTCGCCGACGCCAACTCCGGCGAGTTTGACGAGGGCAGCACGCACAAGGTCATCGACTTCATGCCCGACCAGAGCGACGAGATCAACAAGGGCGGCACGCTGCGCCTCGGCGCATATCCGTGCCATATCGTGCCCGGCACAAAAATGGCGGAGTGCTACGGCACGCTGGACATCTCCGAGCGCCACCGCCACCGGTACGAGTTCAACAACGACTACCGCGCGCTCATGCAGGAAAAGGGGCTCGTGCTCTCCGGCCTGTCGCCGGACGGCCACATCGTGGAGACCGTCGAGATCCCCGAAAACGACTTTTATATCGGCGTTCAGTACCACCCCGAGTTCAAGAGCCGCCCGAACAAGGCGCACCCCCTGTTCAAGGGCCTGATCTCGGCGGCGCTGCGCCACGCAGAGAGAGGATAAGCATGCACGACCGCTACGTCAACCCCCTGTGCACCCGCTACGCCGGGCGCACGATGCAGCACATTTACTCCGACGACAACAAATTTTCCACCTGGCGCAGGCTCTGGGTCGCGCTGGCCGAGAGCGAGCAGGAGCTCGGTCTGCCGATCACGGATGAGCAGATCCGCGAGCTGCGCGCGCACATCACGGACATCGACTATGACTACGCCGCGGCGCGCGAGCACGAGGTGCGGCACGACGTCATGGCCCACGTGCTGACCTACGGCGCGTGCTGCCCGGAGGCAAAGCCCATTCTGCACCTCGGTGCCACGTCCTGCTACGTCGGCGACAATACGGATATCATCCTCATGCGCGAAGCGCTCGAGCAGATCCGCAGCCTGCTGGTGAACGTCATCCAGGCGCTCGCGGACTTTGCCGAGGCGCACAAGGCAGAGCCGACGCTCGCCTACACGCATTTTCAGGCCGCGCAGCCGACGACCGTCGGCAAGCGCGCCACGCTCTGGACGCAGGATCTGCTGATGGATCTCGAGCAGCTGGAGTTTCAGCTCGGCAATCTCAAGCTCCTCGGCTGCAAGGGCACGACCGGCACGGGCGCGAGCTTCCTCGCCCTGTTTGACGGCGACGAGCAGAAGGTCGTCGCGCTCGAGCAGAAGATCTGCGAAAAGATGGGCTTTCCCGGCGCGTACCCCGTCAGCGGCCAGACCTATTCGCGCAAGGTGGACTTTCAGGTGCTGCAGGTGCTGTCCGGCATCGCGCAGAGCGCCTCGAAGTTTTCCAGCGACATCCGCCTGCTGTCCCACCTCAAAGAGGTGGACGAGCCGTTCGAGAGCGGCCAGATCGGCTCCTCGGCCATGGCCTATAAGCGCAACCCCATGCGCAGCGAGCGCATCGCCTCCCTGTCGCGCTACGTCATCTGCGACCTGCAGAATGCCGCCGTCACGGCCAGCGCCCAGTGGTTTGAGCGCACGCTCGACGACTCGGCCAACCGCCGCATCAGCATCCCGGAAGCATTCCTCGCCACCGACGGCATCCTCACGCTGTACCTCAACGTCATCCGCGGCCTGACCGTGTACCCGAAAATGGCCGAAAAGCATCTGGCCGACGAGCTGCCGTTTCTCGCTACGGAGAACATCCTCATGTACTGCGTCAAGGAAAAGGGCGGCGACCGGCAGGCCCTGCACGAGGCCATCCGGCAGCACAGCGTCGCCGCCGGCAAAGAGGTCAAGCTCCATGGCGGCAGCAACGACCTGCTCGAGCGCATCCTGGCTGACCCGATCTTCGGGCTCACGCGCGCGGAGCTCAACAAACTTGTTGACCCCCATGCCTTCACCGGCATGGCCGTACACCAGACCGAGACGTTCCTGCGCGAGCAGGTCGCGCCGGTCCTGAACAAATATACAGCACTGCTCGGATGCGACGCATCCGTAAACGTGTAAAAGAAACAGGAGGTTTCTCAACAATGCTGACATCCATCGTAGGCATCAACTGGGGCGACGAGGGCAAGGGCCGCATGGTCGACCTGCTCAGCCAGAAGTATGACGTCGTCGTACGCTATCAGGGCGGCAACAACGCCGGCCACACCGTCATCAACGACAAGGGCAAGTTCGTGCTCAATCTCATGCCGTCCGGCATCCTGCGCGACGAGACCGTGAACGTGCTCGGCCCCGGCATGGTCATTGATACGGAGCACATGTTCCACGAGGTCGCGCGCCTGAGAGAAGGCGGCATCACCATCACACCGGAGCACCTGAAGATCAGCGACAAGGCCGTCATCTGCATGCCGTACCACAAGCTGCTTGACTGCCTGGAAGAGGACCGTCTGGCGGACAAGAAGTTCGGCTCCACCCGCCGCGGCATCTCCCCCGCCTACTCGGACAAATACATGAAAAAGGCGCTGCGCATGGGCGAGCTGGCCGACCGCGACGCGCTCAAGGCCCGCCTGGCCGACATTCTCGAGTGGAAGAATCTCTTCATCGTCAACGGCTATCACCATGACCCCATCGACCTCGACGAGATGATGGACTGGCTCGACACCTACGCCATGCCGTTCAAGGACTACGTCTGCGACACGACGGATTACCTCACCGAGGCCATTGAGGACAACAAGTCCCTGCTCTTTGAGGCCCAGCTCGGCGCGCTGCGTGACATTGACTACGGCATCTATCCGTACACCTCCGGCTCTTCGACGATCGCGGCCTACGCGCCCATCGGCGCGGGCATCCCGGAGGCCCGGCTCGACACGATCATCGGCATTATGAAGGCCTATTCCACCTGCGTGGGCGAGGGCCCGTTCACCTGCGAGATGTTCGGCGACGAGGCCGCTGCGCTGCGCGACGCCGGCGGCGAGTACGGCGCTGCGACCGGCCGTCCGCGCCGCGTGGGCGGGTTCGACGTGGTCGCCTCCCGCTACGGCGTGAAGATGCAGGGCTGCACGAGCATCGCTCTGACAAAGCTCGACGTACTGTCCTATCTGGACAAGATCCCCGTGTGCGTCGCCTACGACATCGACGGTGAGCGCGTGGACCGCTTCCCCATCGGCGTGAAGCTGGCCAAGGCAAAGCCCATTTATGAGTACCTGCCCGGCTTCCACTGCGACATCTCCGGCTGCCGCACGATCAGCGACCTGCCGAAGGAGGCGCTCGACTACGTGCACTATCTGGAGGCTGCCGTCGGCTGCCGCATCAAGTACGTCTCCGTCGGCCCGGACCGCGATGCGTACATCAAAATGTTCTAAACCGCGCAAAGCACAGCGGCCCTTCGCAAATGCGAAGGGCCGCTCATTTTTATTCGATATTCGCTTCAGCCGATGCCGCCGAGCGCCGCGCCGGCGACGAGCGCCACGAGCACGCTCGCGCAGTAGACATACTTGCACAGCGGATAGTACCAGCCGCCGATGGGCTTGCGTGCGCCGAGGTTGACGCTCTCGAGCACGAGCTTCTTGCCGCCGATCCAGAAGAACATGACCGCCGCGAGCAGCGCGCCCAGCGGGCAGATGTAAATGGACACGACGTCCATCCACTGCGACACGATGGCCTGAATGCACAGCGCAACGGCGAGGCCGATCACATGGATCACCGCCGTGGCCGGCACGCGCTTGAGGCCGAACCGCTCCTGCAGGGACGCGACCGGCGCCTCGTAGAGATTGATGATCGACGTGACGCCCGCGAAGGCCACGCAGACGAAAAACACCATCGCCACGATGCGCCCGCCCGCCATGCCGTTCATGACGTGGACGAGGTAAATGAACATCAGGCCGGGGCCGCCGGCGTCGAGCTGTGCGCCGCCCGCCGCCATGGCGGGAATGATGACGAACGCCGCCAGCAGCGCCGCGATCGTATCAAAGAGCGCCACATTGCGCGCAGAACTCGGGATGCACTCGCTCTTGCTGAGGTAAGAGCCATAGATAACGCTGCCGTTGCCCGCAACGGACAGCGAGAAAAACGCCTGACCGAAGGCATAGATCCAGACATAAGGGTCGAGCAGGCCCGCGGGCTTGATCGTGAAGATATACCGATAGCCGTCCGACGCGCCGGGCAGCGTTCCTACATAGATACCGAGGCCCACAAACAGCAAAAACAGGATCGGCATCATGATCTTATTTGCCTTTTCAATGCCGCCGGCGATGCCGAAGGACATGATGACAAAGCTCACCGCGACCGCGACGACGACCCAGACATTCGCGCCCCACGCGCTGGCCGTGGCATTGAAGGTGGCGACGATCCCATCCATGTCCTGCCCCGTGGCGGACAGGCCGCCGTCAAACGCCAGGAACGTATACTTGAAGATCCAGCCCATGACGCAGGTGTAGCCGATGGCCAGCGCCAGAGAGCCGAGCACCGGGATATAGCCGACCAGTTCGCCGGGCCGGCGCTTACCCCAGCGCGTCTCGGTGCACATGCCAAAAGCGTCGACCGGCCCCGCACCGGCTGCGCGGCCGAGCGCAAACTCCCCGATGACGCCGGTGGAGCCGATGAGAATGACAAACAGGAAATACGGCAGCAGGAAAGTCATGCCGCCCCATTTGGACACCAGCGTCGGAAAGCGCCAGATGTTGCCCATGCCGACGGCCGAGCCGATGCAGGCGATGATGAAGCCGCCGCGGCTGCGAAAGCCGTCGCGTTTGCTGACGTTGGCGTCGTTACTCATAACATTGTTTCCTTTCACGCACTCAGGCACAAATTGGTTTGATTATACCGCAAAACCCGCCCCGCCGCAACAGTTGTTTGCGGAATCTGCCGGATAACACTATGCAGAGGCGTCTTACTCCCCCGGCAGGCCCAGCACAAGCGCTTTCTCGCGGCGGCTGTCCGCGCCGCATGCTACACACGCCCCCCTCCTCTCTGCGACACGTTTTTTCAATATTTTTGCAATCGTATACCACAGCATTTGCGCATTTTCTACCACCGCGCACCGGAACAAGCGCCCGGAATGCGATTTCCCGTTCCCAACACGCGGGTTTTGTGCTATACTGGCGGCACACGACCGCCGCACGGTATGCTCGTGCGGCAGGAAAATGATGAGGAGAATACTTTATGAAGGCCACCAAACACCGCTTCTGGCTCTGCGCGCTGCTCGTCTGCATGGTGCTTTCCGTCTTTTCCGGGATCACCGCGCCGCCGGCCATGGCAGCGAACATCTCCAGCACCGACTGGATGGAAACCGTGCCGGACGAGACAAAGCTCAGCAATATGTCGATCCCCGGTACGCACGACAGCTGCACGCAGTATGTGGATATGCGCTACATTTTTCAATGTCAGGACGCGAGCGTTGCCACGCAGCTGATCTACGGCTACCGCTATCTGGACATGCGTCTGGTGCTCGAACAGAAGCACGACCAGCAGACGCTGGTGCTCAAGCACAGCATCGCGCGCTGCAAGACCTCCAACTCCCCGTTTGCCGGAACGCTCACACTCGATGACGTGCTGCGCGACGTTTCCGCGTTTCTGGACGCCCACCCCACCGAGACGGTCATCCTGTGCATGAAGGCGGAAAACAGCAAGGACGATGTCGCGGAGATTCAGAAGGTCCTGTATGAGACGATCGACAAGGATCCGGAGCGCTGGTATCTGAAAAACGAGATCCCGACGCTGGGCGAAGTGCGCGGGAAGATCGTCCTCGCCACGCGGTTTGACGACAAGCTTCCGGTCGGCTTCGAGCGCTGCGGCCTGTACTTCGGCTGGGCGGATCAGGGCGACCGCACCGTTTTGTCTGACCCCACCGCGAACTCCGTGATCAACGGCCGCGAGACGCTGTGCGTGCAGGATCGCTACAACTATGACACCGATGACAAAATCGACGCCATCCACACCTGTCTGGGCAACAGTAAGGCGGCGGAGGACACGTTTTTCCTGAACTTCACGTCCACGAGCGGCAGCGGAAAAGTGGGCCACCCGAAGGAATACGCCAAGCACATCAACCTCGACCTCTACGATTATGACTGGCAGGCCGGAACGGCCTACGGCGTCGTCATCGTGGACTTCGCGCCGAAAAAGATCGCCGAGAAGATCTATCAGACGAATTTCCAGCCCGCGCAGTAACGCGCGCAGCCCCGAAATCGAAAAAGCCCTTTGCGTGCAGATCATGCGCACGCAAAGGGCTTTTGCATATGGATTTTAGTACAGCTTTGCGCCGGCCGGGATGTGCGGATCAACCATCAGCAAATGCAGCTTTTCCTCGCCGTTTTCGTGATGCACGGCAGAGATCAGCATGCCGCAGGAGTCGATGCCCATCATGGGCCGCGGCGGGAGGTTCGTGATGGCGATGCAGGTCTTGCCCACGAGCGCTTCCGGCTCGTAATAGGCATGTATGCCGGAGAGAATCACGCGATCCGTACCCGTGCCGTCATCGAGCGTGAACTTGAGCAGCTTCTTCGACTTCTTCACGGCCTCGCACGACTTGACCTTCACGGCACGGAAATCGGACTTGCTGAACGTGTCAAAGTCCACGAAATCCGCAAACAGCGGCTCAATCTGCACGTTGGAGAAGTCGATCTTCTCCTCCGCTGCTGGCGCTGCGGGCACGGTCTCGGCGGGCTTGGCCTCGGCCGTTTCCGGCTTCTTGTCCGCGTCCAGCGGCTTCATGGTCGGGAACAGGATCACATCGCGGATGGAGCTTGCGCCGCACAGCAGCATGGCGCAGCGGTCAATGCCGAAGCCCAAGCCGCCGGTGGGCGGCATACCGTATTCGAGCGCCATGACGAAGTCCTCGTCCATCATGTTGGCCTCTTCATCGCCGTGGGCGCGCTTTTCGGCCTGTGCTTTGAAGCGCTGATACTGGTCGATGGGGTCGTTGAGCTCAGAGAAGGCGTTGCCCATCTCGCAGCCGCAGATGAACATCTCATAGCGCTCGGTGAGCGCGGGCTGCTCGGGGCTGCGCTTGGCCAGCGGGCTGACCTCCACGGGGTACATGGTGATGAATGTCGGCTGGATGAGCGTGGACTCGACCTTCTGGTCGAACGTCTCATAGAGCGCGTTGCCCCACGTGTGGGCGACGTTTTCCATGTCCACGCCCACGCTCTTGGCGAGGGCGACTGCCGCGTCCGCGTCGCCGAGGATGGCCATGAAGTCCGCCCCCGTGACGTCCTTGACAGCGTCGGCCATGGTCACGCGGCGCCAGCTCGGCGTGAGGTCCACATCGTGGCCCAGCCACTGGAGCTGATACGTGCCGAGAATCTCCTTGGCCGCGCCGGAGAGGATGCCCTCGAGGATGTCCATCATGCCGTCGAGGTTGGTATAGGCCTGATAGAGCTCACAGGTCGTGAACTCCGGATTGTGCTTGGTGTCCATGCCCTCGTTGCGGAAGATGCGGCCGACCTCATACACGCGCTCAATGCCGCCGACGATCAGGCGCTTGAGGTGCAGCTCGGTCGCAATGCGCATATACATATCAATGTCAAGCGTGTTGTGGTGCGTGATGAACGGGCGCGCCGTCGCGCCGCCGGCGATGGGGCTGAGCACGGGGGTCTCGACCTCCATGAAGCCCAGGCCGTCCAAATAGCGGCGCAGATAGGCCACGAACCGGCTGCGGATCTGGAAATTGCGCTTGCTCTCAGGGTTCATGATGAGATCCACATAGCGCTGGCGGTAGCGCAGCTCCGTGTTCGTCATGCCATGGAACTTCTCCGGCAGCGGGCGCAGGGACTTGCTGAGCAGCGTGACCTGCTGCACGTGGATGGAGATCTCCCCTGTCTTGGTCTTGAACGCATAGCCGCGCACGCCGATGATGTCGCCAATGTCATACTTGCGGAAATCGGCAAACTCCTGCTCGGTGACGGCGTCCTTGCGGACGTAGAGCTGGATCTGGCCGCGGTCGTCCTGAATGTCGCAGAAGATGGCCTTGCCCATGCCGCGCTTGGACATGATGCGGCCGGCAGCCTGCAGCGTTTTGCCGTCATAGGCGTCAAAATCGTTCTTGATATCCGCCGAATAGGCGCTGCGCTCAAAGCGCGTCTGCACAAAGGGGTCGCGCCCGGCGTCCTGCAGCGCCTTGAGCTTGTCGCGGCGCACCTGAAGGATCTCGGACAGGGACGGCTCTGCCGCCGCCTGCTGGTTCTTTCTCTCTTCGTTCATGATGGACTCCTCAGTCTTCGTTTTCGACGGCAATGATCTTAAACTGCAGCTCGCCGACCGGGGCTGTTACCGTGACGGTCTCGCCGACCTTGTGGCCCTTGAGTGCGAAGCCGAACGGGCTGTCGTCCGAAATGCAGCCCTCCATGGGGTTGGCCTCCTGCGAGCCGACGATGGTGTACTCCTCTTCCACGTCCTCGTCGACGTCGAGCACGCGCACGTGGCTGCCGATGGTCACGACGTCCGCCGCGACCTCGACCTTCTCCACGACCTCGGCGTTCTCGATCAGGTCCGTGATCTCGGCAATGCGGGAGTAGAGCTTGCCCTGCTCCGTCTTGGCCTCGTCATACTCGCTGTTCTCCGACAGGTCGCCGAACGAGCGCGCCTCCTTGATGAGCTCCGCGACTTCTTTCTCGCGGGTCGTCTCGAGGTAATGCAGTTCTTCCTTGAGCGTGTCCAAACGCTCCTGACTCATCTTATATCTGCTGTCGATCGCCATAATCCGTCTCCTTATATCATTGAAATTTCAGTATATCTCCGTTGATTCAGCGCAGCGCAGCGATCGCTGCCTCAAGCTGCGCATCGACATCGCTGTCCGCGGCCGGGGCCACGACGACATCCGGCACAAGGCCGCCCTGCTCGGACAGGTCCACGCGGTTGGGCGTGAGATACTTCCGGCTCGAGATGTGCACGGCGCTGCCGTCCGGAAGCGCGATGGTCGTCTGGCTGCGGCCCTTGCCGGTCGTGTTCTGGCCGACGATGGTCGCCCAGTCATACTCCTGCAGCGCGGCCGCGAAAAACTCCGCCGCACTGTAGGTGTTGCCGTTGACGATGACCGCCATCGGCACTTTGACGCAGACGCTGTCGCTCTGCGTGACGGTCTCTTTTCCGTTGCCGTCGACGCTCACGAACAGGTCGCCCTGCGGCAGCAGGTGATCCAGGATCGTGATGAGCTCCGAGAGCAGGCCGCCGGGGTTATCGCGCAGGTCGAACACCAGCGACTTTGCGCCGAGGTCCAGCAGCTTATCGACTGCCTGCACGGCACGGCTGCCGCCGCCGGTCTCAAAGTTGCGGATCTGGACATAGCCGACGCCGTTATCCATGAGCTTATACGTCACGGGATCGGTGTAAATGACCGTACAGTCGAGCGTGACGGTCTGGCTCTTGCCGGCGGAGTCCTGAATGGTGAGCTTGAGCGTCTTGTTGAGCTTGGCGCGGATGGTGCTCTGCACGTCCGAGAGCGTCTTGCCCGTGACGTCCTCACCGTCGATCGCCGTGATGATGTCCCCCTGCTGGAGGCCGGCCTTCGCCGCGGGCGAGTCGCTCGTCACGGCTGTGATGCGAAAGCCCTTCGTCTTGTCGTCGAGCTGGATGGTCACGCCGATGCCGGCGTACTCATTGTTGGAGTACATCTGATAGGCCTTGTATTCCTCGGCCGTCATGTAATAGCTCCACTTATCGCCGATGGCGCTGATGATCGCGCTCGATGATGCGTCGCTGATCGCCGTGTCGTCCGCGTCGCCGATATAGTCTTTATCCACGACCTGCTTGACCTGCGCAAACTTCAGCGCGAGCTTATAGTTGCTGCTGCCGCCGAACTTGCCGACGAAGATCATCGACGTGACCAGCGCAGTCACCAGAATACAGATCACACAGGCAAGGATACTCGCCCTCCAGCCGTGCATTCTGCCGCTTTTTCTGCGGGCGGGCACTTTTTCCGATGCCTGTTCCTGTGGCTTGTGTTCGTCCATGCTATCCCTCCGGGTCCATTTGCCGCCTGCATCGGGCAGCCCCAATGCAGCAGATGAGCCGGGCAGCCATTTTCCGGCTGCCCGGCAGTTTCATTCAGTCAAAATATGTCCGATCAGCGCGCATAGTTGAGCGGGTTCTGGCGCACGCCGTTGACCGTGACCTCCCAGTGCAGATGCGGGCCGGTGGAGTTGCCGGTCGAGCCGACATAACCGATCGTCTGGCCCTTGGAGACCTTCTGGCCGGAGGAGACCGCGATGGAACTCATGTGGCCATAGAGCGTGGTGATGCCGTTGCCATGGTTGATGACGACACAGTTGCCGTAACCGGACACAGCGCCGGCCGTGATGACCGTGCCGCCGTCGGCCGCAACGATGCTCGCGCCATAGCTCGCGCCGATGTCCACACCGGAGTGATACTTCTGCGTGTGATAGATCGGGTGGTAGCGCCAGCCGAACTCCGACGTGATCGTATGGCAGGACGGGCACGGCCACATCATGGAGCCGGTGGCGCCGTTGTCCTTGCCCGCATCATAGCTGGGGTCGTTTTTCTTGTTCGCCTCTTCCTGGCGGCGCAGATCCTCGACCTGCTTATCGATCTGCGACTGCACGTTCTGCTGCTGCTGCTCGTACTGATCGTAGACGCTCTTATAAGCGTTGATATCCGACTCCAGGCTGGCGAGCAGCGCGTTGGCCTCGGACACCTTCTGCTGCAGCTCGACCTGCTTGGTCTCCAGCTCGGACTGCTTATCCTGCAGCTCGGTACGGGCATCCTCAAGCTCCGCCTTGACGGTCTCGACCTTTTCACGGGCGGCCGTCATGTCGGCCTGCACCTGTTTATTATATGCAATGACCTCGCCGACCATGTCCATACGGGCAAGGAGGTCGGACAGACTGGTCGCCTCGAGCAGAATGGCGATGTAGGACATCTGGCCGTACTCCTCAAGATGGCGCACGCAGCCGCGGAAGCGCACCGTCTGCGCCTCTTCTTCCTGCTTGGCTTCCTCGAGCTCAACGCCCTTGTCCTCGATCTGCTGGTCATAGGCCGTGATCTGCTGTTTGACGACCTCGATCTCCTGCTGCGCCAGATCGTTTTCCTGATCCAGCGCGGCCTTCTGATCGACCACACTGGCCTTCTTGGAGCGGAGATTGTTGATGGTTTTCTGCTGCTCCTTCTGCTTGGCCTGCAGTTCCTTACGCTGCTGCGTGAGCTGGTTGATCTCCGACTGCGACGCCGCGCTGGCATTGATCGGGATCAGCGCCGTCATGAGCGAAACGATAAAAATCAACGCAAGCAGCACACAAATGACGGATCGAACGACTTTGCGGTTCATCTTCATTTGATTTCCTCCTTAAACTTTCAGATAGTTGCGAATGGCCGTGAGGCCGCCGAACACGCCGACGAGCACACCCACGCCAAGGAACACCAGCAGCAGCGGCAGCGCCACGGATGCAAACGGGAGCACCGTGATGATACCGGCCGCCATGGTGGACATGATCTTGCTGACGATCAGGCTGTAAAGTCCCCACTGGAGCAGGAACGCGACCAGACCGCCGACCAGGCCGAGCACAAGGCCCTCGACCACAAACGGCAGACGGATGAAGCCATTCGTCGCACCGACCATCTTCATGATGGCGATCTCTTCACGCCGGCCGAACGTGGCCAGCTTGATGGTGTTGGTCATAATAAACAGGGACACCGCGATGAGGATCACGATCAAAACGACGGAGACAACGCTCACAATGTTCCGGAACGTAATAAAGTTTTCCGCGTAATCCAGGTGCGCGGTCACATCGGCGATGCCGTCGACATTCTTGAGCGCGGCCTGCGTGTCCTTCATGAGCGACAGATCGTCGAGCGTCACGACGTAGCGATGACGAAAGACCGAGGCGTCAATGTTGTCAAAGAGGTCGGAGTCATACTCGGCCTCGAACGTCTGCATGGCCTGCTCGCGCGTGACGAATTCGACCGTGGCGACATTCGGCACCGCGGCGACCTGGGGCTCGATGGCCCGGGCCTCGTCCTCCGAGAGCGTCTCATCGACGTAGGCAATGACCTCGTTCTGATTTTGCAGGCGGTCGATGTTCGCGTCGATGTTGAGCGTCAGCAGCGAAAAGCTGCCCATGATGAGCAGGCACGCGATGATGATCGTGATCGACGCGAAGGACATGAAACCGTGCGTGAAGATGTTTTTCACGCCCTGCGTCATCAGGTAGTTGAATCTATTCAGCTTCATATCCGTAGTACCCGTCCAATCCGTCACTGATGACTCTTCCGGCGTCGATAGAGATGACGCGCTTGGAAAAAGCGTCGACCAGTTCCTTTTCGTGCGTCACCACGAGGACCGTGGTGCCGAGCTCGTTGATCTTCTCCAGCAGCAGCATCAGCTCCAGACTGCGCACCGGGTCGAGGTTGCCGGTCGGCTCGTCCGCAATGATCATGCGCGGATTGTTCACGAGCGCGCGGGCGATGGCCACGCGCTGCTGCTCACCGCCGGAAAGCTCCGCCGGAAAGCGCTTTTCCCGGTCGGCCAGGCCGACCAGCTCGAGCACCTGCGGCACGCGGCGGCGGATCTCCTTGTTGGAAGCTCCCACCACGCGCATGGCAAACGCAACGTTTTCATACACCGTCATTTTGTCGATCAGGCGAAAATCCTGAAAAATGACGCCCAGTGTCCGGCGCAGCTTCGGCAGCTTGCGGCGCTTGATGCCCTGCATGTCAAAGCCGTTGACCGTGATCTGTCCGGATGTGGGGCTCAGCTCGCCGGTGATCAGTTTGATGATCGTCGTCTTGCCGGAGCCGGACGGCCCGACCAGAAACACAAACTCGCCCTCGTTGATCGTAAAACTGATCCCATTGAGGGCCGCAGCCTCCGTGTTCCCGTAGACCATCTTCACATCGTTCATTTGAACCATAAGATGTCCTCCAATATGTTGGGCTTACGCCCGCCCGGGTAGGTCTCAGAACTTGGCAGTGTTCTGAGAATCGAGGTATTGCTTTACCATGACCGCGACCTTGAAGAGGATTGCATCCTCAAACTCGCGCAGATCCAGGCCCGTGATCTTCTTGACTTTCTCCAACCGGTATACCAAAGTGTTTCGATGGACGTAGAGCTTGCGCGCCGTCTCCGAAACGTTGAGATTGTTCTCAAAGAAGCGATTGATCGTGTCGAGCGTGTCCTCATCGAGCGCCTCGATGGGGTTTTTCTTGAACGCTTCGGACAGGAACATCTCGCACAGCGTCGTCGGCAGCTGATAAATGATGCGGCCGATGCCGAGGTTGTCATAGTGAATGACCGGCTTCTCGTTTTCAAACACCTTGCCGACCTCGATGGCGACCTGCGCCTCCTTATAGCGGTCGGCCAGCTCGCGCAGGTGGTTGGCCGTCGTGCCGATGCCGATGACCGTCTGCACGTGCAGCTCCGTGTGCACGGCGCGCTCAATGCTCTCGGCCAGCGCGCAAACATCCTCCGAGGTCTCGTCCGGCGTCATTTCCTTGATGACGACAATGTCCGACTCGCTCACGCTGAGCACAAAATCATGCTGCCGGTCCGGGAACATGTTCTGGATCAGCTCGAGCACGGCGATATCCGTCACGTTCACCTGACGCACCAGCAGCACAGCGCGCGGCACGTCGGTGGTAAAATGCAGCTCCTTGGCGCGCACATACACGTCGCCGGGGAGAATGTTGTCCGAAATGATGTTCTTAACGAAGGCGGCCTTATTGTGCTTTTCCTCAAAGTTCGTGCTGGCCTCCGTCATGCCGACGGCCGCGAGAATGCAGATGCTGCGCGCCGTCTGGTCATTGCCCTCGACAAACACGGCATACTCAAAACGCGCCGTGCTGGCAGACAGAATCTTATACGTGCGTGCGTCCGTTGCAAACAGCTGCTCCTGCACTTCACCCACCGCGGCCTGAAAGTCATCCAGGCGCGAGCCGATCATCGAAAGCTCACTGCAGGCAATGACAAACCCCTGCTCGTCCACAACACCAATGCAGCGCGTGGTGGCATCTTTCATCTGAACGATCACGCCCTGAAAAATTCTGCTCGACATATCTTTTCCTCCTACGAACGGCCGCCGCAGTCTCCCACAGCACCTACCAATTTCCTACTTTACATAATAGACGATTTATGTGCATTTTTCAATAGAAAAATGGTCGTTTTTTGTGAATAATTTTCGAAATTTCGTGAGATAGTCGGATAATTTCCCGAACTTTTGTAAATTATCACGAAGCTGGAAGCGAGAAAACGAGCATCGCCTCAGCGGGCTGCAATTCCCGGTAAGCGCCCGGTGACAGCGCGGGATCGAGCGTCAGCGCCCCGATCGACAGCCGGTGCAGCTGCAAAACGGGCGTCCCGCAGCCGGCCAGCATCCGCTTGACCATATGATATTTCCCTTCATAGACCGTGACGCGGCAGCCACCCTGCTCCGGCAGCAGCTCCAGCCGGGCGGGCAGGCACTGCGTCCCGTCGCCGAGGACAACGCCCTGTGCAAAACGGTCCACATCCGCGCTCGTGGGCTGTCCATCCGTGCGCGCGAAGTAGACCTTCGGCACGTGCTTTTTCGGCGTGATGACACGGTGGACATAGTCCCCGTCGTCCGTAACGAGCAGCAGGCCGGTCGTGTCCTTATCGAGCCGCCCGGCGGGCACGAGCCCGAAGCGCCGCAGCTCCGGCGGGAACAGATCGAGCACCGTCGGCTGACTGCGGTCGGCCGTCGCGGTGAGGACGCCGGCGGGTTTATGGAGCATATAGTAATGATATGCCTGATAGCGCAGGACCTGTCCGCGCAGGCAGACGACAGCGGTCTCCGCGATCTTCTGCTCCGGCGCGCGGGCGGGCACACCATCGACCGTAACCTCGCCGCGGCGGATATACGCCTTGGCCTCGCGCCGGGAAGCAGCGCCGGTATCGGCCAGATATTTGTCCAGACGGATCATGCGCGCCCCTCCTTTACGGCCATTGGACGTATTATAACATATCCGGCGGCAAATTTGAATAGGCTTGTTACGAGGTGTGGTTATGAAGCTCAAATCCTTTCACTGGACAAGACGGACGGTCGTGTATGCGCTCATCGGTCTGGCCGTGCTGCTGGCGCTGGCCGTCATCTGGCGCAGCAACGGCGGCGTGCTCTCGGCGCACTACAACGTCACGACGACGGACGGGCGCATTGCCTATCTGCAGGCGCTCGGCTGGGAGGCGGATCCCGCGACGGAAACGGCGCAGGAGATCGTGATCCCGCGTGTGTTCAGCGGTGTATTCAGCGATTACAACGCCCTGCAAAAGCAGCAGGGATTTGACCTGTCCACTTACGCCGGCGAGACGTGCACAGCCTATACCTACCGCGTGACGAACTACGAGGGCTCGACGGACACTGTGCTCGCGCAGCTGTTCGTCTACCGCAACCGCGTCATCGGCGGCGACATCCACGCGACGGCGATGGACGGCTTCATGCACGGTCTGCGATGAATGGGCAAAAAAACTCCCGGCAGGAATGTGCCGGGAGTTTTGGTTTCGTTCGGGTTCAGGCAGATGCCTTGGGGCTCAGGCGAGCGCCGTCCAGCGCTCAATGCCGGTCAGCTCCGTAAAGGTGTGGCCGACCGAGGCCTCGGTAACTGCGGCGTAGTACCATGCGCCGGGCGTGACGTCGGTAAAGTGCGACGCTGCCTGCGCATTGGCCTGCACGAACGTCAGGTCGCAGCTGCGGCCAAGCACGCGGTTGAGGATAGTCACCGCCTCGGCGCGCGTGATGGTCTGGTTCGGGTGGAACGTGCCATCCGCATAGCCGCCGACCCAGCCGTTGGCATAGGCCGTAGCGACCGCATCATGACACCATGCGCTGCCTACATCGGCAAACGGCATGCCCTTGGACGTGTTCACACCGTAGATCCCGGTCAGAATGGTCACAAATTCCGCGCGGTTGATGGGCTTGCCCGGCTGGAACGTGCCGTTGCTGTAGCCCTTGATGGCGCCGGCATTGGCCAGCGTGCTGACCGCGACCGCGTACCACTTGCCGGCCGGAACATCGCTGAAGCCATTGTCGCTGCGGTCATACTGCTTGTGCGCCTGTGCGGTCATGAGCTCATAGAGCAGCTTGGCCGCCTCGGCGCGCGTGAGCGTGCCGTTGGGCACAAAGGTGGTCGCGGTGCGGCCGGAAGCATAGGCGTTGTGGTTGGTCGTATCCAGCAGGCCGGCCGACTGCGTCGGCTCCGTGCCGGTGCCGCTGCCGCTGTTGTTGCCACTGTCACTGTTGTTGCCGCTGCCGCTGTTGTTGCCTATCTGGGAAATGTACTTTTCCAGCAGCGCCATCGCCTGCTGGAGCGTGATGGTGCGGCTGTTGTCGAGCGCACAGATGATCGTCACAATGTTCTTCAGGTTCATATTCGCCGAAGAAATGAGCTGAGACAGCAGCTGCGCGATCTGATCGTTTGTGAGGATGCTGCCGGCAAAGCCCGTCAGGATGGCATTGATGCCGGTCTGCGTCATACCAAAGGCTTTCAGGATCTCGGCAAGCGCCTGCTGGGCGGCCTCGCTGATCGCGCCGCCGGCGGCAATGTCGCCGATGACCTGACCGAAGTTGATGTTCACCGTGTTGCCGGTGATGGTGATGATGCCGTGCATGTAGTTATTGTTGCTGGCGATGTCCTTGAACAGATCGCCCACGTCCACGTTCACGATGCCGTGGACGAAATTGCTGTCGCTGCCAATGTGGTCGACCAGATCCTTAATATTTACGCCGACAATGCCGTGAATGAAGTTATCGTCATTGGCGATGTCGATCCGGCTCAGGATCTCACTGAGCAGGCCGTTGTGCAGCTGGCCATAGGCCGTGTCGGATGTGCTGGTCTCCGCCTCCGTGGTGTCTGCCGCGAAAGCCGGGACAGCAGCGAGACTGAATGCCAGCGCCAGGGCCAGTATCAGGCTCAATGTCTTGCGCATTTTTTCATGGAATTTTGCCTCCTTTAAGTTCCAAGCAAACATACATGGAAAAGGTGCCGGCAAAATGTCGGACACAGGTGTCCGCATCCCATCGGCGCGAAGCAAGAAGCCTTTTTTAACCACGAAATATAGGCCGCAATTCTTAAAAAAGCATTTGAAAAGTAATTAAAGTTTCGTGCTTGAAACAATTTTGTCGAAAAACAAAAAAATTCCTCTCCGGCAGATGCCGGAGAGGAATTTTGCATGCTGAAAATTACTCGTTGATGGCGATGACAACACCGGAACCAACGGTACGGCCGCCTTCACGGATAGCGAAACGCAGGCCAACCTCGATCGCGATCGGGGTGATCAGCTCGACGTCCATGTCGACGTTATCGCCGGGCATGCACATCTCAACACCCTCGGGGAGGCTGATGACGCCGGTCACGTCGGTGGTACGGAAGTAGAACTGGGGACGGTAGTTGTTGAAGAACGGGGTGTGACGGCCGCCCTCTTCCTTGGACAGAACGTAAACCTGGCCCTTGAACTTGGTGTGCGGGTGGATGGACTTCGGAGCAGCGAGGACCTGGCCACGCTCAACGCCCTTCTTGTCGATGCCGCGGAGCAGGCAGCCGACGTTGTCGCCAGCCTCGGCGAACTCGAGGGTCTTGTGGAACATCTCGGTGCCGGTGACGGTGGTCTCCTGGGTGTCCTTGATGCCGACGATCTCGACCTTATCGCCAACCTTGACGATGCCACGCTCGACACGGCCGGTAACGACGGTGCCGCGGCCGGAGATGGTGAACACGTCCTCGATGGGCATCAGGAACGGCTTGTCAGCAGCACGGTCCGGAGTCTTGATCCAGGTGTCAACAGCGTCCATGAGCTCCCAGATGCACTTGTACTCGGGGGCCTTCGGATCGGTGGACTCGGAGATCAGAGCGTTCAGAGCGGAGCCCTTGATGATCGGGGTGTCGTCGCCCGGGAAGTCGTACTTGTCGAGCAGCTCACGGACTTCCATCTCGACGAGCTCAAGCAGCTCGGGATCGTCGACCTGGTCGACCTTGTTCAGGAACACCAGAACGTACGGAACGTTGACCTGACGGGCAAGCAGCAGGTGCTCACGGGTCTGAGCCATCGGGCCGTCGGAAGCAGCGATAACGAGGATCGCGCCGTCCATCTGAGCAGCGCCGGTGATCATGTTCTTGATATAGTCGGCGTGGCCCGGGCAGTCGACGTGCGCATAGTGGCGGCCCTTGATCTCGGTGCCGTCAAGGCCGATGCGGTCGTCGGTCTGGTACTCAACGTGAGCGGTGTTGATCGTGATGCCACGCGCTTTTTCTTCCGGAGCCTTATCGATCTGGTCGTAGGCAGCGAACTCGGCGCTGTTCGGGTCAGCCAGGGACAGAACCTTGGTGATCGCAGCGGTCAGGGTGGTCTTGCCGTGGTCGATATGGCCGATGGTGCCGATATTGACATGGGGCTTGGTTCTATTGTACATCTGCTTTGCCATTAGAATATCCTCCTAATTCTAAAATAATGTTGTGACTTACTTTCTTATAAGGCACATTGTGCCGGTTGCGCAGGTCAGTTGCTGCCGTGGATGATCTTCTCCTGAAGAGACTTCGGCAGCTCTACGAAGTGGCTGGGCTCCATGCTGTAGGTCGCGCGGCCCTGCGTTTTGCTGCGCAGGTCGGTCGCATAGCCGAACATGGATGCCAGGGGCACGTTCGCCGTGACGATCGCCGCACCGTTGCGGATGTCCGTGCCGGCGATCTGGCCGCGGCGGGCATTGATATCGCCCATGACGTCGCCCATATAGCTTTCCGGCGCCGTAACGACGACCTTCATAATGGGCTCGAGGAGCGTCGGGCCGGCCTTCTGGCAGGCCTCCTTGAATGCCATGCTGCCGCAGATCTTAAACGCCATCTCGGACGAGTCGACCTCGTGATACGAGCCGTCGAGCAGCGTGACTTTCACGTCCACGACCTCGTAGCCCGCAAGCACGCCGGCCTGCATCGCGCCCTGGATGCCCTGATCCACACAGGGGATAAACTCTTTCGGGATCGCACCGCCGGTGATCTGGTTGATGAACTCGTAACCCTTGCCGGGCTCGTTGGGTTCCACCATGAGCTTGACGTGTGCAAACTGGCCTTTGCCGCCGGTCTGGCGCGCGTAGCGCGTGTCCACCGTAGCGGCCTTGGTGATGGTCTCCTTGTAAGAGACCTGAGGTCTGCCGACATTCGCCTCGACGCGGAACTCACGCAGAAGGCGATCGACGATGATCTCCAGATGGAGCTCGCCCATGCCGGCGATGATGGTCTGGCCCGTTTCCTCGTCCGTGTAGGCCTTGAAGGTGGGGTCTTCCTCGGCAAGCTTGCCGAGGGCGATGTCCATCTTCTCCTGCCCGGCCTTGGTCTTGGGCTCGATTGCTACGCGGATGACCGGTTCCGGGAACTCCATCGACTCGAGCACGATCGGGTACTTTTCGTCGCAGAGCGTGTCGCCGGTCGTCGTATTCTTGAGACCGACCGCCGCCGCAATATCACCGGAATAGACCTGCGTGATATCCTCGCGGTGGTTGGCGTGCATCAAAAGGATGCGGCCCAGACGCTCGCGCTGGCCCTTGGTGGAGTTCAGGACGGATTTGCCGGCTTCGATCGTGCCGGAATAGACACGGAAGAACGCCAGACGGCCGACGTAGGGGTCGGTCATGATCTTGAAGGCCAGAGCAGAGAACGGCTCGGAATCGTCCGCGGAGCGGTGCTCGACCTCATCCGTCTTGGGCACCGTGCCGGTGATCGGCGGGATGTCCAGCGGGGACGGCATATAATCGACGATGGCGTCCAGCAGCTTCTGCACGCCCTTGTTCTTATAGGACGTGCCGCACACGATCGGGACGAACTTGACCTGCGTCGTGGCCTTGCGGATGGCCGCCTTGATCATTTCGGTGGGGATTTCCTCACCTTCCAGATACATCTCCATGATCTCGTCGTCGAAATCGGCGACGGCCTCAAGGAGCTGCGTGCGGTACTCTTCGGCCTCGGCGCGCATGTCCTCGGGGATCTCCTCGACGCGCATATCCTTGCCAAGATCGTCGTAGTAGACGTCCGCCTTCATCTCGAGCAGGTCGATGATGCCGCGGAAGTCCGCCTCGGAGCCGATCGGCAGCTGAATCGGAACAGCGTTGCAGCGCAGGCGCTCGTGCACCATGTCGACAACGTTGTAGAAATTTGCGCCCATGATATCCATCTTGTTGATGTAGATCATGCGGGGAACATTGTAATGGTCAGCCTGTCTCCAGACCGTCTCGGACTGCGGCTCAACGCCGCCCTTGGCACAAAGGACCGTCACGCAGCCATCAAGCACGCGCAGGCTGCGCTCGACCTCAACGGTGAAGTCGACGTGGCCCGGGGTGTCGATGATATTGATGCGGTTGCCCTTCCAGAAGCAAGTGGTCGCAGCGCTCGTGATCGTGATGCCGCGCTCCTGCTCCTGCGCCATCCAGTCCATGGTGGCGGTGCCTTCATGGGTCTCACCGAGCTTGTGGTTGACGCCCGTGTAGAACAGAATGCGTTCCGTCGTGGTCGTCTTACCGGCGTCGATGTGCGCCATGATGCCAATGTTTCTTGTGTTTTCAAGGGAATATTGTCTGGGCATAATTGATAGCTCCTAGTCGGAAGATTACCAGCGGAAGTGTGCGAACGCCTTGTTGGACTCGGCCATCTTGTGCGTGTCTTCGCGCTTCTTCACAGCAGCGCCGGTGTTGTTGCAGGCATCCATGATCTCGCCTGCGAGGCGCTCCTTCATGGTCTTTTCGCTGCGCTTGCGGGCATAGCCGGTCAGCCAGCGCAGGCCGAGCGTCTGGCGTCTCTCAGGACGCACTTCCATAGGAACCTGGTAGGTCGCACCGCCGACGCGGCGGGCCTTGACTTCGAGGCTCGGCATGATGTTATTCATGGCTTCGGTAAACGCATCGAGCGGTTCCTTGCCGGTCTTTTCCTTGATGATGTCAAAAGCATCGTACACGACCTTCTGAGCAACACCCTTTTTGCCGTCGAGCATCACGCTGTTGATGAGCTTGGTCACCAGAACGCTGTTGTACATCGGATCCGGCAAAATTTCTCTTTTGGGAACGTTACCTCTTCTGGGCACTATACTTCCCTCCTTCATTAAAAAATGACTTCACAGGTACTCGAAGATGCGGTGCATCTCCGTCTGCGCCCCGAGGTTAACGAATACATATATATCAGTTAACAACAGGGCAAAATTTGCTGTTGGAACTTACTTCTTTCCTGCCTTCGGCCGCTTGGCACCGTACTTGGAACGGGCCTGCATACGTCCGGAAACGCCCTGCGTATCGAGCGTGCCGCGGATGATGTGGTAACGAACGCCAGGAAGATCCTTAACACGGCCGCCGCGGATCATAACGACGCTATGCTCCTGCAGGTTGTGACCGATGCCCGGGATGTAGGCGGTTACCTCGTAGCCGTTGGTCAGACGCACACGGGCGATCTTACGAAGCGCGGAGTTCGGCTTCTTGGGGGTAGAGGTACGCACGGCAGTGCAGACGCCTCTCTTCTGAGGTGCGCTCAGATTGGTCTCGCGGTTCTTCAGGGTGTTGAGGCCCTTCTGCATGGCGGGAGACGTGGACTTGTAGGTGACTTTCTCTCTGCCCTTTCTCACCAACTGGTTAAAAGTAGGCATGGTTTTCCTCCTTTCCTCGAAAATGGATCTATTTATACGATGCCAAAAAACAGCATCGGATAAACCGTGATTCTGCCGGAAAATTTTCAGGAAATCCCGGCCATTTTTGTGCTTTTTACACAGGCATGACAAATCGGTGGGCGCACGCCCACGCAAAATAGGATTTTAGCATATTGCACAAGATTCGTCAAGCATTTTTATTCAAGACGGAAGCGAAAATTTCACCGGGATATGCAGGCATATCCCGGTGAAACGGTTGGTATTTGGTCGTTTAAAGCGCGTTGGAGATGTTGGCGAGATCGGACAGATCCACGCCGTCGTCCTCCGGCTCCGCGGGGACTGCCGGCTCCTCATTCGTCTCGAAGTTGCGGTAGCAGGCAAGGCCGCTTCCGGCGGGAATGAGCTTGCCGATGATGACGTTCTCCTTCAGGCCGACGAGGTGGTCGATCTTGCCCTTGATGGCGGCATCGGTCAGCACCTTCGTGGTTTCCTGGAAGGACGCGGCCGACAGGAAGCTCTCCGTGGCGAGCGACGCCTTCGTGATGCCCATAAGGACATGCTCAGCCGTCGCGGGCGTGAGCTCGGTCTCCCCTGCCGCGATGCGCTCGGCGATCGCGCGGTTGGCCGCGCGGAACTCATGCAGATCCACAATGGCGCCGGACAGCAGGTTCGTGCTGCCGGAATCGTCGATACGGACCTTGCGCATCATCTGGCGGACGATGATCTCGATGTGCTTATCGTTGATGTCAACGCCCTGCTGACGGTAGACCTTCTGGACTTCCTGAATGATATACTGCCGGCAGGCATCGACGCCGCAGATACGCAGCACGTCGTGCGGGCTGTACGCGCCGTTCGAAAGCGGCTGGCCCTTCGTGACCGTGTCGCCGTTGGCGACCAGAATGCCGGCGGAGTACGGCAGGTTGTACGTGACGGTCTCGCCGTCGACCGGGTTCGTGACCGTGACCGCATAGATGGAGGTCTTCTTCGTCTCCTCGATGCTGACGACGCCGGGGATCTCGGCGAGGGTGGCCATCTTCTTCGGCTTGCGCGCCTCGAACAGCTCTTCAACACGCGGAAGGCCCTGCGTGATATCGTCGCCGGCAACGCCGCCGGTGTGGAACGTACGCATGGTCAGCTGCGTGCCCGGCTCGCCGATGGACTGGGCGGCGATAACGCCGACCGCCTCGCCGATGTTGACCGGCTGGCCGATGGCCAGGTTGATGCCGTAGCACTTGGCGCAGACGCCGTTGCGCGCCTCACAGGTCATGACGCTGCGGATCTTGACTTCCTCGATGCCGTGCTCTTCGAGCGTCTTGGCATCGTCGGGCATGAGCATATGGTCGGTATCGAACAGCACCTCGCCGGTCTTGGGCGACACGACGGGCTCGGCCGGGTAGCGGCCGTGGATGCTCTCGCCGAGGCTCTGGACTTCCTGTCCCTTGTCGAACACGGCGCGGGCCATGATGCCGTCGGTCGTACCGCAGTCATCCTCGCGGATGATGACTTCCTGCGAGACATCGACCAAACGACGGGTCAGATAACCGGAGTCGGCAGTACGCAGTGCGGTATCGGCCAGGCCCTTACGGGCGCCTCGGGACGAGATGAAGTACTCGAGGACGGACAGGCCCTCACGGTAGTTGGCCTTGATCGGGATCTCGATGGTCTTGCCGGCGGTGTTTGCGATCAGGCCGCGCATACCGGCGAGCTGACGGATCTGCGCCATGGAACCACGGGCGCCGGAGTCCGCCATCATATAGATGGGGTTGAACTCATCGAGGCAGTTCTGCAG
This sequence comes from Clostridiales bacterium, assembly GCA_025757645.1. NCBI lineage: Bacteria > Bacillati > Bacillota > Clostridia > Eubacteriales > Clostridiales bacterium. The sequence goes on along the minus strand of CP107216.1, from coordinate 1,246,990 downwards.
GGCCGCCGTGACGTCCTTCGTGGTCTTTTCCCACTCGGACACGGCCAGACGGTAGCGCTCGTCCTCGGTGATGAAGCCGCGCTTGTACTTCTTCTCGATCGCAATGACCTTCTTCTCCGTGGCGGAGATGAGCGTTTTCTTCTCCTCCGGGACGGTCATGTCCGCGATGGAGATCGTGATGGCGCCGATGGTGGAATACTTGTAGCCGAGCGCCTTGACGTTATCGAGCACTTCGGTCGCAACGGTGAAGCCGTGCTTCTCGATGCAGCGGTCGATGATCTTGCCGAGCTGCTTCTTACCGACCTTGAAGCTGACCTCGAGGTCGAACATGTGCTCGGGGTCGGTGCGGTCGACGTAGCCGAGATCCTGCGGGATGGGCTCGTTGTAGATGATGCGGCCGACGGTCGTCTCGATCGTGCGGTGCAGCGTCTCGCCGTTGACCTCGCGCGCCACGCGCACCAGGATCGGCGCATGCAGGCCGACATCGCCGTAGTTATAGGCCATGATAGCTTCATTCGGGTCGCGGTAGACCTTGAGCGGCTTATAGCTCGGGAGCTTGCTGCCCTCAGCCTCGGCCTTCTTGTGCGCGGCGACAAAGTCGTCCGCGTCGACGATCTCATTGACCGGCAGATCGGTATCGCCGGCATCGGTCACGAACACCTGCTCGGCGCCCTTCTCGGCCTTGCCGAGGCGAACGTAGGTCAGGTAGTATGCGCCGAGGATCATATCCTGCGTCGGCACGGTGACGGGGTGGCCGTCCTGCGGGCGGAGGAGGTTGTTTGCCGAGAGCATGAGGATGCGCGCCTCGGCCTGTGCCTCCGCGGACAGCGGGACGTGGATAGCCATCTGGTCGCCGTCGAAGTCGGCGTTAAACGCGGTGCAGCACAGGGGGTGCAGCTTGAGCGCACGGCCCTCGACCAGCACGGGCTCGAACGCCTGAATGCCCAGGCGGTGGAGCGTCGGTGCGCGGTTGAGCATGACCGGATGATCCTTGATGACGACCTCGAGCGCGTCCCAGACCTCGGTGCGCTGTTTGTCGACCATCTTCTTGGCGGACTTGATGTTGTTGGCAACACCGTCCTCGACGAGCTTTTTCATAACGAACGGGCGGAAGAGCTCGATGGCCATTTCCTTCGGCACGCCGCACTGATAGAGCTTCAGATCCGGGCCGACGACGATAACGCTTCGGCCGGAGTAGTCGACACGCTTGCCGAGCAGGTTCTGACGGAAGCGGCCTTGCTTGCCCTTGAGCATATCCGACAGGGACTTGAGCGCGCGGGAGTTGGCGCCGGTGACGGCACGGCCGCGGCGGCCGTTGTCGATCAGGGCGTCAACAGCTTCCTGCAGCATGCGCTTCTCGTTGCGGACGATGATGTCCGGCGCGTTGAGCTGCATGAGGCGCTTGAGGCGGTTGTTGCGGTTGATGACGCGGCGATACAGGTCGTTGAGGTCGGACGTGGCAAAACGGCCGCCGTCGAGCTGGACCATGGGGCGAAGCTCGGGCGGGATGACCGGCAGAATGTCAATGATCATCCACTCCGGACGGTTGCCGCTGCGGTGGAATGCCTCGACGACCTCCAGGCGCTTGACGATCTTCGCCTTCTTCTGGCCGCTGGCCTCCTCGAGCTCGGCGCGCAGCTGCTCGGAGAGCTTGGCGCAGTCGATCTGCTGCAGGAGCTTCTTGATGGCCTCGGCGCCCATGCCGGCCTCGAAATCGTCCTCATACTTCTCGCGCATGTCGCGGTACTCTTTTTCGGACAGGATCTGGCAGCGCTGCAGCGGCGTCATGCCGGGGTCGGTGACGATATACGCACCGAAATACAGCACCTTTTCCAGCACGCGCGGGGTCAGATCCAGGATCAGGCCCATGCGCGACGGGATGCCCTTGAAGTACCAGATGTGGCTCACGGGCGCGGCCAGCTCGATATGGCCCATGCGCTCGCGGCGAACCTTTGCGCGCGTGACTTCGACGCCGCAGCGGTCGCAGATCTTACCCTTGTAGCGGATCTTCTTATACTTGCCGCAGTGGCACTCCCAGTCCTTCGTGGGTCCGAAAATGCGCTCGCAGAACAGGCCGTCACGCTCGGGCTTGAGTGTGCGGTAGTTGATGGTCTCGGGCTTTTTCACTTCGCCGGAGGACCAGGAAAGGATCATTTCAGGGGAGGCAATGCCGATCTGAATTGCATCAAACGGGGTGTAGCTCATGTTTTATTCCTCCTCCTTATCAGAATCGTCCGTGTAGTCATCGTCGCCGGCATCGCCGAACGCGCTGAGACTGTCATCTTCCTCGACCGGTACGTCCTCAATCGTGAAGCCGCTGCCGGTGATCTCATCATCGTCGGACTTGTAGGACATCTCATCGCGCATACCCGGGATGTAATCGTCCTCGTCGTCCTTGAGCTCGATCTCGTCGCCGTTCTCGTCGAGGATGCGCACATCCAGGCACAGGGACTGCAGCTCCTTGATGAGCACCTTGAACGACTCCGGCACGCCCGGCTGCGGGATGTTCTCGCCCTTGACGATGGCTTCGTACGTGCGCACACGGCCGGTCACGTCGTCGGACTTCACCGTCAGGATCTCCTGCAGGGTGTAAGCCGCGCCGTAGGCCTCGAGCGCCCAGACTTCCATTTCGCCGAAGCGCTGGCCGCCGAACTGCGCCTTGCCGCCGAGCGGCTGCTGCGTGACGAGGCTGTAGGGGCCGGTGCTGCGGGCGTGGATCTTATCATCGACGAGGTGGTGGAGCTTGAGGAAGTAGACCCAGCCGACCGTGACGTCGTTATCAAACTTCTGGCCGGTGCGGCCGTCGTACAACACGCTCTTGCCGTCCTCACGCAGGCCGGCCTTGTTGAGCGTCTCGCGGATGGTGACCTCGTTTGCGCCGTTGAAGACCGGCGTTGCGACCTTCCAGCCGAGCGCCTGCGCGGCGTAGCCCAGATGCACCTCGAGCATCTGACCGATGTTCATACGGGAAGGCACGCCCAGCGGGTTGAGGACGATATCGAGCGGCGTGCCGTCCGGCAGGTACGGCATATCCTCGCGCGGGAGGATGCGGGACACGACGCCCTTGTTGCCGTGGCGGCCGGCCATCTTGTCGCCGACGGAGATCTTACGCTTCTGCGCGATGTAGACGCGCACGACCTCGTTGACGCCGGGAGACATCTCGTCGCCGTTCTCGCGGGTGAAGCGCTTGACATCGACCACAATGCCGGCCTCGCCGTGCGGGACTTTGAGGGAAGTGTCGCGGACCTCTCTCGCCTTTTCGCCGAAGATGGCGCGCAGCAGGCGCTCCTCGGCGGTCAGATCGGTCTCGCCCTTCGGCGTGACCTTGCCGACCAGAATATCACCGCTGCGCACCTCTGCGCCGACGCAGATGATGCCGCGGTCGTCGAGATACTTGAGCGCATCGTCGCCGACGCCGGGGATATCACGGGTGATCTCCTCGGGGCCGAGCTTCGTGTCGCGCGCGTCGCACTCGAACTCTTCAATATGAATGGAGGTGTAAACGTCCTCCATGACCAGACGCTCGTTGATGAGAACGGCGTCCTCGTAGTTGTAGCCTTCCCAGGTCATGAAGCCGACCAGCAGGTTCTTGCCGAGCGCGATCTCGCCCTGCGAGGTGGCCGGGCCGTCGGCGATGACGTCGCCCTTGTTCAGGCGGTCGCCGACCGCAACGATCGGGCGCTGGTTGATGCACGTGCCCTGGTTGGAGCGGGCAAACTTGATGAGCTTGTAGTCCTTGATCTCGCCGCTGTCGTAGCGCACCTTGACGCTGTCGGCCGAGACGGCCAGCACCACGCCGTCGTCCTCGGCGAGGATGACCACGCCGGAGTCCACGCACAGCTTGTGCTCGATGCCGGTGGCGACGATCGGTGCCTCCGTGACCATCAGCGGCACGGCCTGACGCTGCATGTTCGCGCCCATGAGGGCACGGTTCGCGTCGTCGTTTTCCAGGAACGGGATCATGGCCGTTGCGATGGAGACCATCATGCGCGGGGAAATGTCGATATAGTCGACGCGGTCACGGTCGACCTCGACGATCTCGTCGCGGTGGCGGCAGGTGATACGCTCGTTGATGAGGCAGCCGTTTTCGTCGACCGGCTCGCTCGCCTGCGCGACGATGTAGCGGTCCTCAACGTCCGCCGTCATGTACTCGACGTCGTCGGTCACGCGGCAGGTGCCCTTCTCCACGCGGCGGAACGGCGTCACGAGGAAGCCGTACTCGTTCACGCGGGCATAGGACGCGAGGTAGCTGATCAGGCCGATGTTCGGGCCTTCAGGCGTCTCGATCGGGCACATACGGCCGTAGTGGCTGTAGTGCACGTCACGGACATCGAAGCTCGCGCGCTCACGCGACAGGCCGCCGGGGCCGAGGGCGGAGATACGGCGCTTGTGCGTCAGCTCTGCCAGCGGATTGGTCTGGTCCATGAACTGGGACAGCGGGCTGCTGCCGAAAAACTCCTTGATGGAGGCCGTCACGGGGCGGATATTGATGAGCGACTGCGGGGTCACGGCGTCGAGATCCTGCAGCGTCATGCGCTCGCGGATCACGCGCTCCATGCGGCTGAAGCCGATGCGGAACTGGTTTTGCAGCAGCTCGCCCACGCTGCGCACGCGGCGGTTGCCGAGATGGTCGATGTCGTCCGGCTCACCGATGCCGTGCGCCAGGCAGCACAGATAGTTGATGGACGCGAACATATCGTCCGCGATGATGTGCTTCGGAATGAGCAGGTCGAGGTTTTCCTCGATGGCTTCCTTGAGCGCGTCGCCCTCGTACTGCTCCATGAGCTGGCGCAGGATCACGCCGCGCACGAGCTCCTTGACGCCGAGCTCGGCGGGATCAAAGTCCACATAGTGCTTCATGTCGACCATGCCGTTGCCGAACACGCGGATGGACTTGCCGTCCACGTCCAGATAGACGTCATTGACGCCGGCCTCGGCGATCTCCTCGGCGCGCTCGCGCGTGAGCACCTCGCCCGCCTCAGCAATGATCTCACCGGTCATCGGGTCGGCGACCGGTGCTGCCAGCGCAAAGCCGGCGATACGGCCGCGCAGGCCGAGCTTCTTGTTGAACTTATAGCGGCCGACGTTCGAAATGTCGTAGCGGCGGCGGTCATAGAACAGGCCCTCGAGCAGCGTCTCCGAGCTCTCGACCGTCGGGGGATCGCCCGGGCGGAGCTTGCGGTAGATCTCGACGAGCGCCTCCTCGCGGGAGTTGCAGGTGTCCTTGTCGAGCGTGGCGACGATGCGCGCGTCATTGTCGAACACTTCCTTGATCTGCTCGTTCGTGACGACGCCGGTCGTCATATCCGGGATACAAGACAGCCAGGTGTTCGGGTTGTCCGCCTTGTAGGCGCCCATGGCCTTGATGAACCAGGTCACGGGCAGCTTGCGGTTTTTATCAATGCGGCAGTTGAAAATGTCGTTGAGGTCGGTCTCGTACTCGAGCCAGGCACCGTGGTACGGGATGACGGTCGTGCCGTAGGTGGAGTTGTAGGCCTTGTCGGTCTTCTTATCATAGTACACGCCGGGGGAACGCACGATCTGCGAGACGATGACGCGCTCCGCACCGTTGATAACGAAGGTGCCGCTGGGCGTCATGATCGGGAAATCGCCCATGAAGATCTCCTGTTCCTTGATCTCCTCGGTCTCCTTGTTGCGCAGGCGGACGCTGACCTTCAGTGGGGCCGCATACGTGGCGTCGCGCGCTTTGCACTCTTCCTCGGTGTACTTCGGGTTCTCGTCCATGGAATAGTCCACGAAGCGCAGCTCGAGGTTGCCGGAGTAGTCGGTGATGACGTCCACATCCTTGAACACATCACGCAGGCCCTCTTCGAGGAACCACTTGTACGAATTCTTCTGGATCTCCAGAAGATTCGGCATGCTCTGGATCTCCTCGTGACGGGCAAAGCTCATTCGTTCGGTTTTTCCATAGGTGACTGCCTTTGGCATGGCGAACACTCCTTCTTTTGAGATTGCGAACACCCGGTAGGGTTGTGAAATACTTTTTTGACCTGTTGCATTTTCGCAGCGTATCCGGTAAAATGTGCTTGTAGGTTGCGGGAGTAGTCTCTCTCGCTCCCAAAGACACATAGCGTGATATTTTACCATTTCAACGCATAGGTTGTCAAGCACGAATTTGTGAATTTTTCGCCGGCAGGAGCGCGTCGCCCTGCCGCTTTTTTGTATCTTCGGAGGGATGACCATGGATATCCGAATCTGTCTGCTGCTGGCTGCCGAGGCCGGGCTCGCGCTGGTGCTGCTGTGGAGCGCCGGCGTGCTCCGAAAACCGGCGCACGTCCTGTGCGCGGTGCTGCTGCTGGCGGCGGCGTTCGTGCTGCGTGGGCTGTGCCTGAATTATGAGACGAGCGACTACACGCAGTTTCTGACCGTGTGGGTCAACTTTTTCCGCACGCACGGCGGGCTCGCCGCACTGCGGGAGTCCGTTGGCAATTATAATGTACCGTACCTGACGTTTCTGGCGCTCATCAGCGGCAGTTCCCTGCCCGATCTGTACCTTATAAAACTGTTCAGCATCTTTTTTGACGTCGTGCTCGCGTGGTCGGTCATGCAGCTCGTGGGGCTGTTCCGGCGTGAGACTGTGTGGAAGCTTGCGGCGTTCTTCCTCGTGCTCTTCTGGCCGACGGTCATGCTCAACAGCGCGCTCTGGGGCCAGTGCGACAGTGTGTATGCCGCCCTCGCCGTGCTGAGCGTCTATCTCGTGCTGGCCGGGCATCCCGTGCTCGGCGTGGTGAGCATCGGCGCATCGTTCGCCTTCAAACTGCAGGCCGTGTTCGTTATGCCGGTGTTCCTGCTCTTCTGGCTCACGCGGCGCGTCAAGCTGCGGCACGCGCTGGCCTTCCCCGCTACGTGCGTGGTCATGGTGCTGCCGGCCGTCATCGCCGGACGCGGACTGTGGGATGCGCTGACCATCCCGTTTCAGCAGACGGGCAGCATCGGCACCGGGCTCAACTATAACTCCTCGTCCGTCTTTGCGCTCTTTACGGAGGTGCGCGACCCCGAGATCGCCGCAAAGCTCGGCATTGGCGCAGCCGTACTCGTGATCGTGCTGCTGGCCGTCTGGTTCTGGCTGCACCGGGACGATTGCTCCGACCGGGCGCTCGTGCTGGCGGCGGCGCTGCTCGCGGTCGCGATCCCGTTTTTCCTGCCGCATATGCACGACCGGTATTTCTTCGCCGCAGATGCGCTCACGCTCGCGCTGGCGGCCGCGTGGCCGCAGCTGGTGCTGCCTGCAGTGCTGTGCGAGTTTGCCTCCCTGCTCGGCTATCACGCCTATCTGCGCATGCGCTATCTGCTGCCGATGGCCGACGGCGCGCTCGCACTCATCGCCGCGCTCGTGATCCTGACGGTCGTTCTCGCGCTGGAGCTGCGGCAGAGATCGCCGCTGAACGGGAAAATAAAAAAATCGACCTGAGTCGAAAATTTGTGGTTGACATTCCGCGCTTTTCTGTTATAATAACTCATGCGTTTGAAAAGTGCATATGCGGGAGTGCTGGAATCGGTAGACAGGCAGGCTTGAGGTGCCTGTGTCCAACCATAGACGTGTGGGTTCAAGTCCCATCTCCCGCACCAAGATCGCCAAGGTACATCGTACCTTGGCGATCTTGTTTTTCCCAAGCGCGCAAAAAAGGCCTCCGGCGGAAGATCCGCCGGAGGCTTTCTGCATTTATGAAGAGCGGCGCAGGTTATCCAACGATGAAGTACAGGACCATGAGCGCGCACAGCAGGTACATGATCGGGTGGATCTCCTTGGCCTTGCCGCGCACGAGCTTGACGAGCACGTGCACGATGATGCCGGCGCCGAGGCCGTTGGTGATGTTGCCGGTGAAGGCCGTGAACATCATCATGACGCAGGGGCCGATGGCCTCGTCAAAGTCCGTGAAGTCGATCTCCGTGAAGCCCTTGAGCATCAGAAAGCCGACATAGATCAGCGCCGGGCCGGTCGCGGCATACGGGATGGCGACGAACAGCGGCGCGAGGAAGATGGTCAGCAGGAACATGATGCCGGTGACGAGCGCGGTCAGGCCGGTGCGGCCGCCGGCTTCCACGCCGGAGGTGGACTCGACAAAGGTCGTGATGGTGGTGTTGCCGGTCAGCGCGCCGATGCAGGTGCCGATAGCGTCGACGAGGAAGGGACGCTCGATACCGGGCAGGTTGCCGTTTTCATCGAGCATGTTGGCGCGGTTGGCGACGGCCAGCACCGTGCCGAGCGTGGAGAAGAAATCTCCGAAGAAACATACAAACACAAGGATGAGCCCGCTCGCGGTGAACACGCCCTTGAAATCGAGGTTGAACATGACGTTGCCCAGCTCGCCGAAGTCCGGCACGGCGGCGACGCCGTTGAGCGTCGTCACACCGAGCGGGATGCCGATGAGCGTGGTGGCAATGATGCTGATGAGGATGGCGCCCTTGACGTTCAGGGCGTTGAGCACAATGATGAGCAGCAGGCCGCCGATGGCCAGCAGCACGGCGGGATCGGTGAGGTTGCCGAGGGCGATGCCGTTTTCAAACGAGCCGATGCCGCAGTTTTTGAAGCCGAGGTAGGCAATAAAGAAGCCGATGGACGCGGAAATGGCGATCTTAATGTTCTTGGGAATGACGCGCACGATCAGGTCGCGCAGGCCAAAGACCGTCAGCAGCACGAACACGATACCGGAAATGAGCGTGATCACCATGGCGGCGCCGAAGCTCAGCGCCTGGGACTGGATGAGCGCGCCGAGAATGAAGTTCGAGCCCATACCGGTCGAGAGTGCAAAGGGGAAGTTCGTGTAGAAGGCCATCAGCAGCGTGATGAGGCCGGACACGAGCGCACAGGTGATCATGATGGCGGACTTGGTGATGACAACGCCGTTGACATCCGTGATGTACGCCTCGCCGCCGCAGATCGCGGCCGGCTGGACGGCCAGCACATACGCCATGGTCATGAAGGTGGTCAGGCCCGCGATGATCTCGGTTTTCTTATCCGTACCGCGCAGGCTGAGTTTGAAGAGTTTATCCATCAAAAGCTCCTTATCCTTTCTCTGTCTCTGGTTGATTTATGCTTCCGCATCCGCAAACACGGGTACGAACGTCTGGTTGGCGCCGTTGACGAGGCCCATATCCGTAATGACCACGCTCGGCAGCACCGGCAGCGCCATGATGGCGGTCGCCAGCAGGGTGAGCTGTCCGTCGCTGATGACATCGAGCGCGGACTGCACGGCCGCGATCTCGCCGGCGACCTCGGCGCAGGGCTTCTGGCTCATGAGGCCGGCAGCCGGCAGGGCGATGTGCGTCTCCTGCTCGCCGTCGATCACGCAGACACCGCCGCCGCACGCGCGCAGGATCTCGGCGGCGCGGAAGGCGTCCTTCGGATCGTGGTAGCTGACGGTGAAGTTGTGGCTGTCGTGCGAAATGGTGGACGCGAGCGCGCCGGCGCGCAGGCCGAAGTCGCGGTAGACGGCGATCGTCTTGCCGCCGCGGCCATAACGGTTGGCGCAGCAGACGAACACGAGCGTCGGATCGCCGCTGATGTCGACCACGCCGTCACGCACCGGCAGTTCGACCGGCTCGACGTGGCGCAGGATGCGGTTGCCGTCCTCGGACACCATGACGTTGACGCGGATCGTATCGCCGGTGTAGCCCTCCGGCACACGCAGCTCGAAGGACTCGGGGCCCGTGATCTGCGGCAGATCGACGGTGTTCGGCAGGTCGTAGTCCGCCGTCTTGCAGTCGCCGCCGAGGTACTTGCCGTCCTCCGCGACGAGCACGCCCTCGGTGAACACGGCCTTCGGCCGGCTGCCGTCAAGTGCGTCGACGAGCTGGATATCGGCGATGTAGCCCGGCGCGATCGCGCCGAGATCGTCAAAGCCATACTCACGCGCGGCGTTGAACGTCGCCATCTTGACGACCTCGCGGCCGTCGAGGCCGGAGGCGACCGCCTTGCGCACGACGTTGTTGATGTGGCCGACGGTGAGCAGATCCTTGGCGTGGACATCATCCGTGCAGATGGACACGAAATCGCGCCACGGCTGATCCTTGCAGCCGTCGACAAGGAAGGAAAGGTTATCAATGAGGGAGCTGGCGCGAAGGTTGATGTGCATGCCGGCGCGGAGCTTGGCGCGCACCTCGTCGGCGTTCACGCTCTCGTGGTCGGACACGGGGCCGCCGATGCGGTAGGCCGCGAGCTCACGGCCGAAGCAGTACGGCGCGTGGCCCTGCAGGAACATGCCGCGGCGGATACCCTCGTCGATGATGGTGTGCATACGCTCGCTGTCGTGAATAACGCCGACGTAGTCCATGATCTCGGCAATGCCGATGACGTCGTCCATGTCCAGCAGCTCGCCGACTTCTCTGGCGAGGAACTCCGCGCCGGCGTTTTCCATGCCGGGCAAGGACGGGACGCACGACGGAGCGAGCACGTACTGGCGGAGCTTGGACTTTTTCGCATTCTCAAGCATGAAGCGCACGCCGTCGAGACCCATGACGTTGCCGATCTCGTGCGGGTCGGTGCAGATGGTCGTCGTGCCCCACGGCAGAATGGCGCGGGCGAGATTTTCGGGGATCATCATCGTGCTCTCGATGTGCATGTGCGTGTCGATGTAGCCGGGGATCAGGTAGCGGCCCTGACCGTCGTAGTACGATTTGGACGGCAGGACTGCCTCCTGCCCTTCCTCACGCACCAAAACAACAAATCCGTCCAGTATGTCGACACTGGCCGGATAGATTTCTCCCGTAATGGCATTGAAAAACTGTACGTTGCCGATCGTCAGATCGCACGGGATCTGACCCATGGCCGCCTGAATGAGGCGCGAGCGATCCTTTGCCTTGCGTGTACGCATCAAAATCCCTCCCTGAAATCATAAGCTGCTATCAACCATAAAAAGCGTTTCCGCTCTCTATCCAAATAAAAAAACGGCGGAGCGTCTGCGATCTGCGACCCTCCACCGAAACGGAAAAGCTCACACAGCGGTTTGGCGCTGTGCGTGCTGCATTCCGGTAGTCGGGCAATTCAAGGGCCGCCCGGTAGAGACGCGGGGCCCATGTGACTTCCCCGCCTATACCTGAAAGTGTCTGTGTTCACTTGTTGGAACGCCTTGATTATAAATCCGGCGGCACCGAAAAGCAATTATTCAAGAACCTGAAATAATCCCGGTCTTTCGATTTTTCTCTATCCATTTCGCTGAATTTCCTTCCAAAAAATGAAAGTGTCTCCGACCGGCGTATGTTCGTCCGGCAGAGACACATTCCTGCATTATGTCTTTTATGCGCTTACGCGCCGCGCAGCAGCGCCACGGCCGAGCGCGCGGCCGTGGCCGCGTCCGGGCAGTAGACGTCCGCGCCGATCTCGTCGCTGTAGCCGGGCGTGATGGGTGCACCGCCGACAAAGATCTTCACCCGGTCGCGGATGCCGCGGGCCTTCGCCAGCTCCACCACATCGCGCATTTCCGGCATCGTCGTCGTCAGCAGCGAGGAGCAGGCGATGATGTCGCAGTGCTGTTCGATCGCCGTGTCCACGAACTGCTCCGCCGTGACGTCCACGCCGAGGTCCACGACCTCCAGCCCGCTGCCCTCCATCATGATCTTGACGAGGTTCTTGCCGATGTCGTGCATATCACCGCGCACCGTGCCGAGGCAGACGCGGCCGATCGTCTCGCTGCTCTCCCCCGTCATGTACGGCTTGAGCAGCTCCGTCGCCGCCGCCATGCAGCGCGCTGCGATGAGCATCTCCGGCACGAAGGCGCGGTTGGCCGAAAAATCCTCGCCAAGGATGGTCATGCCGCGCACAAGGCCGTCCGTGAGGATCTCCTGCGCGCCGTGCCCGCTCTCGAGCGCCTCGGAGCACAGCTGCAGCACGCGCTTTTGCTGCCCGCGCACGAGCGCGGACGCGATGCGCGAGAGCACATCGCCCTGCGGCTGCTCGGCCTCAGGCGCGCTCTGCGCCGGCGCGGCCGCGGCGTGCACGCTCCGGCGCGGCACGGGCGGCAGGTGCGTCACCGGCACATGCAGCGCTGCGTTGTATTCATCGACCGCCTGGTTGAGGTATTTGTCCACGTGCGGGTAGACAGTGCCCGCCAGGCCGTAGGTGATCGAGGGGATGTAGTGCCCGCCGGGGCAGTTGCGCTTGAGCACATCGCGGGCATAGGTGAGGATGTCCTCGGGCGTCGCGTCCTTGCGGTCGATGGCCGCGCCGAAGCCGCCCATGAGCGTGAGCCGCCCGTTTAAGTGTGCCTGCAGGGCGGGAATGTCGTTTTCCGGCAGGACGCCCTGCCAGACCTGGATGCCGATCTCGGCCATGTCGTCCACGATCGGCACAAGATAGGAGTCCGCGTGGTGGATGGCAATGACGCCGCGCGAACGGATGTAGCCATAAAACCGGCGGTACGGCTCCTTGAAGAATTCCCGCCACATCTCGGGCTTCATGAACAGGGCGTTTTTCGTGCCCCAGTCGTCGTGCGAAAAGATGACATCCGGCTGCAGATGGTCGATGAGCATGCGCACATACGTCAGGCGGTACTCCGTGATGTAGTCAATAAGCGCGTGCATCTCGTCCGGATGCGCGTAGAGATTCGTGAGCGTGTCCTCAAAGCCCATGAGGAAGTGGCACTGCTCGAAAATGCCCGTGCCCATGAACCCGGCCAACAGGTGATCCGACCCGCAGGCGGCGCGCGCCTCGGCGCGGCAGGTGTCCCACCCTTCCGTGCAGGCGGCCTCCAGATCGGGCGCGTGCACCGTCTCGCGCCAGCGCGTGACGTCCGGGCAGACGGCAAGGCCCTCGCGCGTATCCGGCATCGGGCCGGGTGCATCCTCGGGAAACAGGATCGTCGTGCCCCAGCGGTCCACGCTCGTCGTGCCGCGCTTGCGGTTGCCGCGCAGGTAGGTGTTGCACGGGTCGGTGAGGCACATGTGCAGCGCCTCATACTGGCGCAGCTGGCGCTCCGGCTGGCCGTCGGGCCGGATGAGCTCGAGGAAGATCTCTTTCGGTGTGGACATGGTTTTCACTCCTTGTTGTATAAAACGCAGGATGTATACGTCATGGTACGCGGGCCGTAGTTGTAGGCAAGGCCCGAGCGCGCGCAGATATCGCTCACGAACAGACCATACGCCTCCATGGACGACAGGCGTTTGGTCGGGTAGCGGCACGGCCGGTCGGGATACGTGCAGCGGGCACAGAGCGTGCAGCTGCCGGCCGTCAGCGGCAGGCAGCCGGGACAGAGTCGGCGCATCTGGCGTGCAAAGTCGGCAAAGCGGCGCTTGTGCGCGCGCTCAGTGGCCGCAATGGATTCGTAATCGAAATCATCGCGCAGCGTCCCGGTCGTCTGTACAAGGATGCCGGCGTCAAAGCCTGCGATGCGTCGCGCAGCCGCCTCGATGCTGCCGCAGCCGGGCGGGCAGGCCCAGTTGTGCCCGTATCGGCCGCAGCGGCCGGACGCGCACATATCGCGTACCGCCTCGAGCGGCACCGCCGCCGCCATATTCAGCTGTGCCCAGTGGGAAAAGCCGTTTTGCGCGGCCAGCGTCTCGGGATCGTTCATATGCAAAGCCTCTTGACAAAGCAAAGTCTCACTGCTTAGAATGTGCCTATATCTTATAAGGGGGCGGCGGCCATGTCAAGCATCCAAATTGAACAAAACGGCCATGTCCGCACCATTCCCCTGCCGGCCGGCGAGACGCTGCTGTCCGTTCTGCGGCGCGCGGGCTATTCCATTCCCGCCGCCTGCGGCGGAAAGGGCCGCTGCGGCAAGTGCCGCGTACCGGTCAACGGCGTGCCCCGGCTCGCCTGCCGGGTCTATCCGGCGGACGGCGACACCGTCACGCTGCCAGAGACCGCCGGCGGCACGATCCTGACCGGCACCGTGCCGCTGCCCGCCTGCCGACCGGGACGCACAGGCTGCGCCGCCGCCGTCGACCTCGGCACGACGACCGTCGTCGCGCGGCTGTACGATCTCTCGTCCGGCACAGAGCTGCAAACCTGCAGCGGCTGGAATGCGCAGGCCCCTTATGGGGCTGACGTCATCAGCCGCATCCAGTATACGCTTGAGAAGCCGGACGGCCTGCCGGAGCTCTCGCGGCGCATCCGCGAGCAGATCTGGGCGCTGGTATCGGACGCGCTCGCGCGCAGCGGCCGCACGCCGGGCACGCTGCGCGAGATCACACTCGCCGGCAACACCGTCATGCAGCACCTCTTCGCCGGATACTCCGTGCGCGGCATCGCCGCAGCGCCGTTCCGGCCGGAGACGCTCTTTGCAGCACCCGGAGACGAAACGCTGCACGGCGTGCCGGTGCACTTTGCTCCCTGCGTGGCGGGCTACGTCGGCGGGGACATCACGGCCGGACTGCTGGCCGCCGGGCTGGCGGAGCTGCCGGGCGAGAACCTGTTTCTCGACATCGGCACCAACGGCGAGATGGCGCTCGGCGGCCGCGGCGGGTTCGTCTGCTGCGCCGTGGCATCCGGCCCGGCCTTTGAGGGTGCGGGCATCACGTGCGGCATGCCGGGCGTGGACGGCGCCATCAGCCGCGTACGGTATGACCGCGGCTTTCTGTACGATGTCATCGGCGGCGGCGAACCGAAGGGGCTGTGCGGCTCCGGCCTGCTCGACCTGACGGCGGTGCTGCTGCGCCTCGGCGTGATCGCGCCCGGTGGGCGGCTGCTGCCGCCGGAGGACGCACCAATGCCCCTGCGCCGCTATCTGACGCGCGATGACGACGGCAACGGCCGCTTTCACCTGACGCCGGAGGTATCTCTCACGGCGGCGGACGTGCGCAACTTACAGCTGGCCAAGGCCGCCGTCGCGGCGGGCATCCGCGTGCTGCTGCAGCAGCGCGGCATCGCACCGGAGCAGGTGGACGGCGTGTACCTTGCCGGCGGCTTCGGCAGCTATCTCGACCCCGAGAGCGCCATGGCCATCGGCATGCTCCCGCGCGCGTGCGCGGGCAAGCTGCACACGCTCGGCAACACGGCGCTCGCCGGCGCGGCCGCGCTCACGCTCGACCCCGCGCAGTGGCAGCGCATCGGGAATATTTCCCGGGCATGCGACTATCTGGAGCTGTCCGGCCGCGCAGATTTTGCCGCGGCCTTTACCGACGATCTGTCGTTTCCGCAACCATAACATTTCACGGAGGTCATGACCATGGAGATCCGTTTTCCCCTCATCCTCGACGGTGCGACCGGCACCGAACTGCAAAAGCGCGGCTACGGCGGTGATGTGAGCGCCGAGCAGTGGACGCTCGAGCACCCGGACGTCATTGTGGGCATCCAGCGCGGCTACGTTGCCGCCGGCAGCCAGGTGCTCTACACGCCGACCTTCGGCGCAAACCGGCAGAAGCTCGAGGAGCGCAGCATCTTCAACCAGACGGCGGACTACAACCGCCGCCTCGCCGCGCTCTCGCGCGAAGCGGCGGGCGGCAAGGCATGGATCGCGGGCGATCTCGCGCCGACGGGCCTGTTTCTCGCCCCGCTCGGCGAGGCATCGTTCGAGGATCTGGTCGATATCTACACCGAGCAGGCGGCCGGACTCGAAGCGGCCGGCGTCGATCTGTATGTCATCGAGACGATGATGACGCTCTCGGACGCACGCGCCGCCGTGCTGGCCGTGCGCAGCGTGAGCGACAAGCCGATCTTCGTGTCCTTCACGTGCGACGAGAGCGGACGCAGCCTCTCGGGCACGGACGTGACCGCCGCGCTGACCGTGCTGCAGGGCATGGGCATCAGCGCGTTCGGGCTCAACTGCTCGACCGGGCCGGAACAGATGCTCGTGCAGCTGCGCCGCCTGCGGGAATACGCCCGCGTGCCGCTGATCGCAAAGCCCAACGCCGGTATGCCCATCACCGTCGGCGGCAAGACCGTATATGACTGCACGCCGGAGGAATTCACGGCGTTCGTGCAGCCGATGCTGGAAGCCGGCGTGGCCGTTTTCGGCGGCTGCTGCGGCACGACGGCGGAGCATATCGCCGCGCTGCACGCGGCCCTCAAGGACGCGAAATTCGTCCCGCCCGCACCGAAGCACACGGACCTGCTCCCGGCCGCGACGGAGAAGCTCCCCTGCTACCTGCCGACGGACGCCGGGCACGGCCCTGTGCTGACCGCCGGGCCGGATCTCGAAGACCGGCTGGCGGATGCGCTCGACGGCAGCGAGCCCATGGTTGCGCTGCGCGTCGCTGCCTGGGAGGACATCGACGCACTGACCGACGTGCAGTATCTGCTGAGCAAGCCGCTGTGCCTCGTCTGCGACGACGCGGAGCTGCTTGAGGCCGCACTGCGCGCCTATCAGGGCCGCGCGCTGTATGAGGGCGCGCTCCCGGAGTCGGCGCTGCTGCCGCTGTGCGGCCGGTACGGCCTGTTGATTTGAACAGTCGCCGCCCGAGGTGGTAAATTTCGCAGCGACCACACGCCCTCAGGGTAAAAAAGGGACGCAGGAGGATGCTGCGTCTGCCGGACGGCCTGTACAGAAACGCGCAGTTTCTTAGCGCTTTTTGTGACAGAAAAGCGTGAAAAGGCAACAGTTTTTTGTTGACACGGCAAGTTTTCTGTGAAATAATGAACCTGTACTACGTAGGTACATCCGGTGCTGTGGGGTACACCGCGTGGGACAACCGTTATGAGAGGAATGACCATCCCTCATAAACAGGAACGGAGCAGATACATCCCCCCGTATCTGCTCCGTTTTTCTTTTTAAATTTTACACTTCCAGCCGCTCGGCATATTTCTTTCCGCCGACGGACAGCACCGCCAGCATGGCAAACACGGCGGCAAAGCCCAGCGCATCCCAGACCGTGAACGGCGTATCCAGCAGCGTCACGGCCAGAATGGCCGCCGTGACCGGCTCGGCAAAGCCGTAGAGCACGCTCTTTTCCGGGCCGATGAGCTTCACGCCCGTCATATACAGGTTGAAGGCCAGCAGGTTGCCGAAGAGCACCACGAACAAAATGCCGCCGACACCGCGCAGTGACGGCGTATAGCCGAGTGTCCACGGGTGCATGGACAGCTCGAAGAGCACAGCCCCCATCAAAAACGCCCACGCCTGCAGCAGACTGACCGGATAATCGTGCAGCTCCCGGCGCGGACAGAGGCAGTTATACACCGTCACGCACACCGCGCACGCAACACCCGCGACCAGCGCCACTGGCGACACGGCAAACGTCGTCAGGTCGCCGTGCGTGGTCAGCAAAATCACGCCGAGCAGCGCCAGCACGATGCTCACGATCTCATACGCGCGCGGCTTTCTGTGCGCAGTCGCGCAGGCGACCAGCAGCACCATCACCGGCGACAGATCCTGCATGATCGTGCCGATGGCCGCGTTGGAAAACTGAATGGTCAGAAAATAAAGAAACTGGCTCAGGCTGATGCCGAAAATGCCATAGAGCACGAGCATCACCGCGCTATCCCGCTGCCGCCACGGGGCGAACAGCAGCCGCCGGTCCTTCACCAGCCAGTAGACAAACAAAATCAGGCCCGCCAGGCTCAGACGGATCGGGATCAGCCACGTGGTCTGCATGGCCTCGTGCGTAAACAGATACTGCCCCATCGTGCCGGAAATGCCCCAGCACACACCGCCGCCCGCCGCCATTAGCGCACCTTTGAGCTGTCGGCTCATTGCAAACATCGACCTCGCTCTCCACCGGAATACGCGCTATTATAGCAGACAGCGCCCACGGCTTCAAGCGCCGTTTTTCACGATTCTTTTGCCCGCTCCGGCACACCGGCAAGGCAAAACGGCAGTTCCAGCGAGTGCCGCTCAAGCAGCGCCCGGTCGCGCAGGATCTCCCCCGCCGGCCCATCGGCCGCGATCTGCCCGTCGTGCAGCAGCAGGACGCGGTCGCACGTCTCGAGCACGAGGTCGAGATCGTGCGTTGCGATGATCTTCGTCACCGGCAGCGCATTGAGCGTGCGGATGAGCGTGCGGCGGTTTTTCGGGTCAAGCGCCGTGGACGGCTCGTCCATGAGCATGATCTTCGGCTGCATGGCGAGGATGGTCGCAATGGCGGCCATGCGCTTTTCGCCGCCGGAGAGCTTGTGGTTGCGGCGGTTTTTCAGGTGCGTAAGGTTCAGCTCTGCGAGCGTTTGATCCACAAGTGCCTCCGCCTCCGGGCGGGGCATGCCGTAATTGAGCGGGCCGAAGAGCATATCCTCAAACACCGTCGGCATGAACATCTGGTTGTCTGAGTCCTGCAGGACATAGCCCAGCCGCCGGCGGATGTCCGCGAGGTTGTCACGGTTCATCTCCAGACCGTCGATCGTGATCGTACCGGAGACGGTGATGAGCCCCAGCGCCGCCTTCATGAGCGTGGACTTGCCCGCGCCGTTGGCGCCGATCAGGCCGACCTGCTCGCCCTCGGAAACGGAAAACGACAGGTCATTTAAGATCGTGCGCTCACCCGGATAGGCAAACGAAACATGGTCAAAACACAGCATATGCGCCCCTCCTCAGGCAAAAAGTCCGCCCAGCAGCGCCGGCAGATTGTACAGCCGCGCCAGCACGATCAGCGCCGCACACCCAATGGCAAACGGCCACGAGGCCCGACTCGACGGCCGGCCCTGCGCGTAATGAAACTCCCCGTGATAGCCGCGCAGCTCCATGCTCTCATAGAGCGCGGTCGCGCGGTCCATGCTGCGCAGCAGCAACTGGCCCAGAAACGATCCCCAGGCCGAGATATGCACGCCCTTCTGCCCCGGCGCACGCAGACGGTAGGCATCCGTCATGATGGCCGCCTCGTCGAGCAGCACGGAGATATACCGGAATGTGAGCAGCAGCAGCGACGTGAGCACCTTCGGCACGTGCAGCTGCCGCAGCGCGCGGCAGATATCCTCGATGCTCGTCGTCGCCGCGAGCAGGAACGACGCCATGAGACAGAAGATGCCCTTCATCATCAGCGTCAGCATGGAGATCACACCGCCGCTGACGCCGACCGCGCCGATGTACAGCACGATCCGCTTGTCAAAGAAGGGGTTGAACAGCCCCACCGCGCACACGAGCGGCATGACCACGCGCAGCTTGTGAAAGCACGTATGTACCGGGATCATGCCGACCTGATAACCGACGAGCGGAAAGAGCACCATGACGAACACGCCCGAGATATCGTACTTGTGAAACGAGACCGTCACGACGATGTAGAGCACGGTCACAAAGAGCTTGGACAGCGGGCTGAGCCGGTGCATCGGCGAATCCTGCGCCGCCAGCTCGTCCATGGCCCGCAGCTCGACGCTCGCTTGCTGCGCTTTGTTCATGTGTGCTCACCTCCCCGTTTGTACAAAAACGCCCATTGCGGCAAGCCCCGAGAGGAGCTTGCCGCATGGGTCGTATTTGGATGCCTGGTATCGAGATTATTGATTATTGCGAATGGTTTTTCTTATGCCGGCAGATGCCGCCGACACCGCAGATAAGCGCCGCTGCCGCCGCCACGATGGCAGCGCCCGCGATGCCGGACACGGACGTGCCCGCCGCGGAATCGCTCCCGGCGAAGGAATAGTCCGGCAGGAACGCCGTCTTTTCCTGCACGGTGCCGGCCTTGTCGGCCGCGCTACTCTGCACGCCGTAGCTGTCCTCGTCGAGGCCCATGTTCTGCGTGTAGCCGGCGTCGCTGTTGCCGAACAGCGACCACTCCAGCCCGTCGGGGTTGCCGCTGGCCAACAGCGACAAGCCGCCGCCGACGAGCACCGCCGCGATGGCGATGACCGCGATCGTGCCCTTGAACGAGGCCTTGCCGGTGGTTTCGCCGCTCATGCGCACATCGCGCAGCAGCTCCGGCCGCGCCTCATAGAGGAACAGCAGCACCGCCGCCGTGATGAGGCCCTCGATCAGGCCGATGGCCAGATGGATCGGCTGCATGATGGCGCAGAACGCGCCGAACGGCAGATCCGTGATGCCGGAGAGCGTCGTCTCCAGCACGACCGAGAACGCGCCGAGCTGCAGCGTCAGCACGCAGCCGAGCACGGACGCAAGCGTGATCTTGAGGCGGTTCGCCGCCCGCTCGCCGCGCCGCGCAAAGCAGCGGCTGCGCATCAGCGGCCGGTAAATGAGAAAATATCCGACGAAGCAGCCGTAAAACGCCATGTTCCAGACGTTTGCGCCCAGCGCCAGCAGACCGCCGTCGGCAAAGAACAGGCACTGGATCGTGAGGATCACGATCATGGACAAAAATCCCGCCCACGGCCCGAGTACGGACGTGAGCAGCAGGCCGCCGCACAGATGGCCGGACGAGCCGGTGCCGGGGATGGTGTAGTTGATCATCTGCCCCGCGAACACGAGCGCCGACATGACGGCCATGGTCGGCAACTTTTTGGCCGCTGAGGTCAGATCCTGCTTTTCTTCCTTGTGCAGCTCCACGATCGAGGCCCCCGCAACGACCGCAGAAGCGGCGTACATCACACCGGCGACCGCCGGCGTGAGCAACGCATCTGCCATATGCATAGGATGCACCGCCCTTTCCCTTCGTTTCTTATGACAAGATTATAACGCACCAGTCGCTTCCTGCACAAGCTCCCAGGGGGGATGCGTTGCTCAACACTTTTCCACGCCGTGATGAAAAACGCAAAAAAGTTGGCGCCGGATGCCCATACATCCGGCGTCAACCGATTTTTTCAGGGATGGGCAGCGTCGTGCCGCCGGTTATAGAGAAACATGCCGACGCCCGCGCCGCAGATGAGCACATAGCCCAAGACGCTGAGCCAGTCCGGTACATCACCAAAGACGAAAAAGCCCAGCGCCGCGGCAAAGAGCACCTGCGTATAGTCATACACCGAGATCTCCCTGGCCGGCGCGCAGACATAGGCTTTCGTGATGCCGAGCTGCCCGACGCACGCGAACGCGCCCGCCAGCAGCAGATACACGAGCTGGAGCAGGCTCATCGGCGCATAATCCAGCGCCACGAACGGCACGCACACGATGCACGAAAACGCCGAGAAGTAAAACACGATCCGGCTGCCGTTTTCCCCGCGCGCGCCGAGATAACGCACGAACGTATACGCAGCGCCCGCGCCCAACCCGCCGAGCACGCCGGCCAGCGCCGGGAGCATCTGGGGATTAGCGAAGCTCGGCTTGATGATGCACACGCTGCCGCCGAAGGCGACCAGCACACCAAGGACCTGCACAAGGTTCGGCTTTTCGCGCAGCAGGAAGATCGAAAACAGGATGGCGAAAAACGGCGAGAGCTTGTTGAGCATGTTCGCGTCCGGCAGGTTCAGCTTGCCGATGGCATAGAAATTGCACAGCAGGCCCAGCGTACCGAAAAAGCACCGGCCGAACAGCGCCGGGAGATTGCGCCGCTCCGGCCGGAACGATGTGCGGCTGCGCAGCATGAGGATGGTGATAAAAATGAGCGCGACAAAGTTGCGGAAAAATGCCTTTTCAAACGACGGCAGATCGCCCGCCAGCTTTATGAACATGGACATGAGCGAAAAGCCGAACGCCGCAATGAGGACATAGACGATGCCCTGTGTTTTTTGACTGAGTTTTTGCATAACGGTTCTCTCGATTCCGACAAAGTCACCCTATTATACAGCGCTCCCCCGCCCTGTCAAGTCCGGCCGGGCATGAAAAAGGCGCCCGGCCGGACACCGGACGCCTTTTCGATAGGGGGATGAAAGGAAAATGAGAGATGAAAGGATTTAACGATTTTGGCCCTCGATCACTCGATCTCGAGGTGCTTGGACTCCGGCTTTGCCGGGGCCTTCTTGGGCATGGTCAGCGTCAGGACTCCGTTTTCATAGGCGGCCTTGATGCCCTCGACGTCGATCTCGGACACGTTGAAACTTCTGGAGTAAGAACCGTAGTAACGCTCGCGGCGAATGTAATCGCCCTTGTCGTCCTTTTCGCCCTTGCTGTCCTTGTGCTCGGCATGGATGGACAGAATGTCATCGTCGATATCGATGTGGATGTCTTCCTTGCGGAAGCCCGGCAGGTCGGCTTCAAGCTTATAGCCGTCCGCCGTCTCGGAAATGTCGGTGCGGAACGGATTGACCTGCTGGTCACCCCAGAAATTCTTCTCCATCTGTTCCAGCTCGCGGAACGGATTGTAGCTCATACGATAGCTTCTGCGGTCAAAAGGCATGATTTCGAACATTTTATATTCCTCCTAGAATTCTATACACGGTAATCATTTTCTCGAGCGTTCGATTTATTTCTCTCGCTCTTTACGATATATAAATTACTATACAATTATGAATAAATAAAGTATATATCATGAACAAAAAGTAAACGTTAGCACTCTTTTGATTCGAGTGCTAACGTTTTTCATGCTTTCCGGTAGATCAGGAGGGCAAATTCAGTTTCCGTGGTCAGGGTGTCGAGCGCGTGGAGCTTGGCCTGGTCGCGCGCGCCGCTCTTATAGTAATACGGCGTCATGCAAAACAGTGCCTCGATGTCGGCGTTCGTGCGCAGGGTGATCGTGCCGCGCAGCGTCCGCTGCTCTGCGAGCGCGAAGCCGGGCAGCGCCGGGTCGGGAACGGTGTTTTCATACGGGTGGTCGTACACCGCCCGCTTGAGCCCCCAGAGATGGCGCTCGAGCGGGATGACACGCAGCAGCACCCCTTGGGGGCGCAGCACGCGCGCAAACTCAGCCGCGTCGTGCGGCGCGAAGACATTGAGCACGAGGTCACAGCTCGCATCCGCGACCGGCAGGTGCGCGATGCTGGCCACGGCCAGCGTCAGCTCCGGCGCGCGGCGGTGCGCGCAGATGAGCGCATCGCGCGAGATGTCCACGCCGCACACGGAGGGGCTTGCCCCCTGCGCCTGCAGCGTGTGCAGGACGTGGGCGGTGTAATATCCCTCGCCGCAGCCGGCATCGAGCACGCCTGCATCTCCGGAGGTGTATTCCGTCGCGGCGGCAGCGATGGCATCTCGCAGCGGCGCGTAATAGCCCGCGTCCAGAAACGCGGTGCGCGCGGCCACCATGCGCTTATCGTCGCCGTGACGCTTATCCTTGGATCGGTTCGTGCGCAGCAGATTCACATAGCCCTGCCGCGCGAGATCGTAACAGTGCCCTGCGCCGCAGCGCAGGGATCTCTCCTCCCGGTGCAGCGCGCCGCCGCAGACGGGACAGGTCAGTTCCGGCATTCTGGCTCCTTTCCGCAGAAAACCGCGCAGCCGGTCAGGCTGCGCGGTCGCAATGTCACTTACAGCACCTTGGCCAAAAAGTCCTGCAGGCGCGCGCACTGCGGGTGCTCAAAGATATCCTTCGGCGTGCCGGACTCGGCGATCTTGCCGTCGGCCATGAACAGGACACGGTCGCCCACCTCGCGGGCGAAGCCCATCTCGTGCGTGACGACGACCATCGTCATGCCCTCGTGCGCCAGCTCCTTCATGACATCGAGCACTTCGCCGACCATCTCGGGGTCGAGCGCGCTCGTCGGCTCGTCAAAGAGCATGACCTTCGGGTGCATGGCGAGCGAACGCACGATGGCGATGCGCTGCTTCTGGCCGCCGGAGAGTGCGGACGGATAGCTGTCGCCCCGGTCGGCCAGGCCGACGCGGGCAAGGAGCTTGTCCGCCTCTGCATCCGCCTCCGCCTGCGACATGAGCTTCGTCTGCACGGGCGCGAGCGTGATATTCTTGCGCACGGTCATGTTCGGAAACAGGTTGAAGTGCTGGAACACCATGCCCATCTGGCGGCGCATGGCGTCGATATTCACCTTCGGGTCGGTGATCTCCGTGCCGGCAAAGGTGATGGTACCGGCCGTCGGCTGCTCGAGCAGGTTCAGGCAGCGCAGGAACGTCGACTTGCCGGAGCCGGAGGGGCCGATGATGACCACGTTTTCGCCGGGGCTGACGTGCTCGGAAATATCATCGAGCACGAGGTGGTCGCCGAACGATTTGGACAGATGTTTAACGTCGATCACTTTGACGCAGCCTCCTTTCAAGCACACCGAGCAGCTTGGAAAACAGCATGACCAGCAGCAGGTACATCAGCGCGATGCCGAACAGCGGGAACAGGCCCTGATACGTCTTGGCGATGACCGCCTTGGCCGCATAGGTCATCTCCTTGCCGCCGATGACGGTGATGAGGGACGTATCCTTGAGCAGGGTGATGAACTCGTTGCCGAGGGCCGGCAGGATGTTTTTGATCGCCTGCGGAATGACGATGAAGCGCATGGTCGTGAAGTAGTTCATGCCCAGGCTGCGGCCGGCCTCCATCTGGCCGGGGTCGACCGACATGAGGCCGCTGCGGACGATCTCCGAGACGTAAGCGCCGGAGTTGATGCCAAGGGCCAGAATGCCGATCATGGTATAGTTGCGGCTGCTGGCGAAGATCACGAGGCTCATGATCAGCAGCTGCACCATCATCGGCGTGCCGCGGATGATGGTCGTATAGATCTTGCAGATGGCGTTGAACACGCCGAGGATCACATTCTTGTGCCCGGCGCGCTGCTGGTCGTGCGCCGTGCGGATGACCGCGACGACGACGCCGAGCACGACGCCCAGCAGCAGCGCCAGGATCGTCGCTTCGAGCGTGGTGAGCAGGCCGTTCAGATACAGTCTCCAGCGTCCGGCGGCCACAAAGCTCTGGTAAAAGC
This sequence comes from Clostridiales bacterium, assembly GCA_025757645.1. Classification (NCBI taxonomy): domain Bacteria; kingdom Bacillati; phylum Bacillota; class Clostridia; order Eubacteriales; species Clostridiales bacterium. Next base: position 1,222,488 of record CP107216.1, on the reverse strand, counting down.
CGACGAAGGCGTTGTCCCAGAAGCCGAGGGCCTGCCCGGCCTGCAGCTGCGCCGTCAGGTCGGCGTAAAGCTGCGCCCAATTACCCATGTAGATACCTCTTTCTTTCTACGCGCAAAGGGCGGCAGTTGGCCGCCCTTTACGTGGTTTGCATTTTGGATGCGATTACTTCGCGGAAATATACTTGTCGATGATGGACTGGATGGTGCCGTCCGCCTTGAGCTCGGCCAGCGCCTTGTTCAGGGCTTCCTGCAGCGCGGTGTTGTCCTTAGCCATGCCGATGGCGTAATCCTCGTTGGCGTACTCGGTGTCCAGAATGGTCAGACCGGCGTTCGCCTTGACGTACTCCTGAGCCGGCGCTTTGTCGATCACGACGCAGTCGACCTTACCGGCGAGCAGGTTCTGCACGGCGGTCGCGCCGTCATCAAAGGGAACCACGCTGTCCTCGCCGTAATCATCGATGCAATAGCTATAACCGGTGGTGCCGCGCTGGGTGCCGATCTGCTTGCCTTCGAGATCATCAATGCTCTTGATATCGGAGCCTTCCTTCACGATGACGACCTGAACGCCGTTGGCGTAGCTGTCGGTGAAGCTCATGGTGTTCTGACGCTCGGGCGTGACGGTCACGCCGGCGGCAACGATGTCGCTCTTGCCGGTCTGGACAGCGCTCAGAGCGGAGTCAAAGTCCATATCGTCGACGACCAGCTCCAGGCCCAGCTTCTGCGCCAGAGCGTAAGCGATCTCGATGTCGATGCCTTCAAAGCCGGTGCCCTCGTAGCCCTTGCCGTCGTCCGCAACGGACTCGTACGGCGGGAACTGCGCGTTGGTGGACATGGTGAGCTTGCCGGCGGTCACGGTCTTGATGTCCGAACCCGTCTGGGTATCCTTCTGGCCACAGGCGCACAGAGATGCGACCATGAGGACTGCCAGAAGCAGTGCAACAAATTTCTTCATTTTATTAGCCTCTTCCTCAAACAAAATAGATTGGGGCTCGCGCCCCGTTTGGTATGGTCGTATGATAGCACGCGAGCGTGAGGCTGTCAAGCATTTTCGTGCATGAATATTCGGATTTCTCCCTTGAATATTCACAAAACGCGCGAATATTCAGAGAATCAATGAATATTTGCAGCCGAATTCGCGCTTTTGCACAATGCGGCAGAGGCGCGCGTTTGAAAAATTGACAGTTTTGTGCTATGCTCTTTTCACGCATTTTACACGGGAAACGGGGACTTTTTCATGGATAAGCGCCACTATGTCTATCTTCTGCGCTGCGCAGACGGCTCGCTCTACACGGGCATGACGCCGGACATTGCGCGCCGCCTGCGGCAGCACGTCGCGCGTCTGCCCGGCTGCGCGAAGTACACGCGCAGCCATCCGGTCACGGCGCTGGCGCTGCTGCTGACGACCGACACCGCCACGACCGCCCGGCAGCTCGAGGCGCGCATCAAGCGCCTGACGCGCGCGCAGAAAGATGCGCTCATCGCAGATCCGGCGTGCCTGCCCGACCTCTGCCCCGCTCTGGCCGGGGCGGATATCCGGCCGGTGCCGGACGCAAAGCTCGCAGACCATCTCCCCGACATGACAAACCCGGCAGACGCCTGAGCGTCTGCCGGGTTTTCCTTATATCATGATTCCGCTGATTCAGCGCAGACCGCGCAGCTCCAGATAGCGGAGCACGAGCTTGGCAACGTCGCTGATCTCCAGCCCGTCGGTATTGACGCACAGGTCATAGGCCTGCGCATCGCCCCAGCGCTTGGAGGAGAAGAAGTTATAGTACGCCGCGCGCTCCTTATCCACCTGGCGGATGCGCTTTTCCGCTTCCGCGGGCGTGGTGTTCGTGCGTGCACTCTCGCGGCGGATGCGGGCAGCCAGCGGCGCGTGCACAAACAGGTTCACGAGCGCAACGTTCGGATCGTCGCGCAGGACATAGTCCGCGCAGCGGCCGACGATGACGCACGGCTCGCGCGCGGCGATCGTGCGGATGACCTCCGACTGCGCCTGAAAGATCTGCACCGGGAACGGCTGCTCGTCGGCGACAACACCGCCGCCCGTCACGAGCGAATACAGGAAGCTGCCCGGACGGTGCTCCTCATGCGTCTCGACAAAGCTCTTGGCAAAGCCGCTCGCTTTCGCCGTCTCGTTGATGAGTTCCGAGTCATAGCACTTGACATCCAACGCCGCTGCCAGTTCGCTGCCGAGCTGGCGGCCACCGCTGCCGTTCTCTCTTCCGATTGTAATGACAAGATTGGCCATGGTATGATCTCCTCCTGTTTTATTTTCCCGTGACGACGGCATTGACGCGCCACTGGTCAAAGCGGTGCAGGATCGCTGCCGCCTCGGCGCGCGTGGCAACGCCCTGCGGGCGCAGATACGTCGCGTTTTCATCCTGCACACCTTTAATAAGTGAGTTGGCAACGGCCCAGCCCATCATGGTCTGCGCCCAGGACGAAACGCTCCCGCCGTCCGCAAACGCGCTCAGGTCGGCGACCGCCATGGTGTTGTAATCCATGAATTCGGCATAGCCGTAGAACATTTTCGTCATCTGCTCGCGCGTGACGTTTTGTGCGGGGGCAAATTGCGTCGGGCTCGTGCCGTCGACGACGCCGCAGTTATACGCCCAGATGACGGCGTCCGTGTACCACTGACCGGACGGCACATCCGTGAACGGTGCGGTCATGCCCGCCACGCTCGGCGAGCCGTTCATCCGGTAGAGCACCGTGACAAGCATGGCGCGGCTCATCACGGCATTGGGCGAGAACATCATCGTTGAGGTGCCGACCATGAGCTTGTTCTGCGTGACATAGGCCACGTCCTCATAGTACCACGCGGTGCTGCGCACGTCGCGGTAGGGATTTTTCCATGTCTCGACCGGTTCGGTCTTGGGGAGGAATTCATAGCGCAGCTTGGCACAGCGCTGGCAGGTGTAGGTGATCACGCCGACGGTCTTGCTGGTCGGCTCCTGCCGTGCAGTCTCAGCCCATGCGTGGCCGAGCGCGGGCACATAGCTGCTCTCTTCAATATACGTATCGCCGCAGGCGCAGGTGTAGCGCGTGTAGCCCTGCTGCTCACAGGTCGGATCTATGACCGTGGGAATGTGGTTGTGCACATGATCCAGCTTCTGGATCGCGGCATCCTGCCGCTCGCCGCAGACCTTGCAGATGCGGTGCTGCGCGCCGTCGGTCTGGTCCGTGGCCTGCTTGTCCACAATCCAGTCGCCCCAGTCGTGGCCCTTTGCCGGGATGCGCACCAGATGCACATCCCCGCACCGGCCGCAGACATAATACTCCGTGCCCGGCTGCGTGCAGTCTGCTTCTCTGCTTTTTTCCGGCTTGAGCTCGTAATTGTGCCGCAGCGGATCGATAATCTCCGTATAGGTGTCGCCGCAGCGGGAGCAGTTATATTCCTTCAGGCCGCTCGTGGTGCAGGTCGGCTCGACGATCGTGCGGATGCCGCTGTCGCCGCTGTAGTCATGGCCGAGCGCCGGCGTGCGGCTGCCCTCGACGATGTAGTGCTCGCCGCACGGCAGACCCGCCTTGTTGATGCAGCGGTACTCCGTGTAGCCCTGCTCAGTGCAGGTCGGCTGGACGACGTGCTTTTTCATGGTGTGCTCGTGGTGGTCGCTCGGGATGGCATACGTCTCCACCTCACCGCAGCGCATGCATGTGCGCTGCTTGATACCATCCCGTTTGCTGCCGGCTTCCAGAAGGACATCCCAGTCGCTCCAGTCGTGGCCGAGCGCCGGGGTCTTTTTCTCATACCAATAGTCGCACTGCGTGCACATGTAGCGCTGATAACCGTCCTGCGTGCAGGTGGCATCGTGCCCGGAAGAAACCAGCTTGTGGCCGGTCATGGGCAGCACGACCCGGTCGGTCGCGCCGCAGTCCTTGCACACAGAGACAATGGAGCCATCCACCGTGCAGGTGGGTTCGGTGCGGGTCGTCTCCCAGTTATGGTCATTGAGATAGGCGAAATTGATATGGAAGCCCGTATCCGTGCGCGTGATCTGCGCATCGTAATGCTGCAGCGTCGTTGTCGTCAGGACATAGGTGATCTCGTTGCCGTAATCATCGTGGATGGGCAGGTTGTCAAAGACGGCCTGTCCGTCCTCGGGATCGGACGAATGGTGCGCCACGACCACGGCATCGTTGTTGCGGCTCAGCTCCATGTACACGCTCGTCGGCCGGTCCTTGGTATAGACCTCATCGGGTGCGATCTGCTCGTTCGTCCACTCGAACGTGACCGTGATCGAGCGCAGCTCGCTCGGGTCGGCCGTTTTGTAGTGCAGCGTGTGATCGAGCCGCAGCTTGCCGTTTTCCACGTCGGGCAAAATGCGCGCGCCGTCCTTAATGATATACGCCACCGAAGCGTCGGACGCCGTGCGCGTCTGGATGTAATACGATTTGCCATACGGCACCGTGCCGAAACCGACGAAGCCATAGGCGTCGGACACGGCCGTGCGCTCGATGTGCTTGCCGTTGTCGGACGTGCCGGTGAGTTCAAACGTCACACCGGCCGGGATCGGCGCGCCGGTCTCCGCGTCGACGGCATAGAACCACGCGACGTCGGACGAGGCGCTCAGCGGCGTGGAGGCCAGCGACGGCTTTTCATCCTGCAGGTAGTCGAACGTGGAGTACATCGTCGGCGACCAGCTCTTGTTCTTGAAATTCGTGACGAGCTGCGACTTGTCGCCGTTGGACTTGCGGATCTCCAGTTCCTCGAGCAGCGTCGTCAGGTACGCCGTACCGCCGCGCGTGACGGTGAACGAAATGTTCGCCATGGTCTGCGGCGACGTGGTGGCAAACTCGCCGCCCTGCGATGTCGTGAACGTATCGTGGAACTCAAAGTCGCCCGCGTTGTTTTTCGTCGAGGGCGAGGTCATGTTCGGGAACTTGCAGCCGTCGGCATTGACCGACAGGCACTGGCTGTCATACAGCACATGGCCCGTAATCTCGTTGACGGAGCCGGATGTCAGCCGGAACCAGTAGGTATACGAAAAAGTATCGCCGACATGAAATGTCCGCGTTGCGCCGGAGCGCGTGTAGACGACCAGCTCGTCGCCGGTGTCCGCAGGCGTGTCACCGTCAGCGGCGAACGCCTGCAGGCCGCAGACGGACACGAGCATGACCAGCGTCAGCAGCAGCGCCAGGAAACGTTTCATTGCATTACCTCCTCTTTCGGTCGTGCCGAATCGTACAGGGATACGGTTTTATCATATCAGGGATTTGCGCATGATGCAAACAAAAGTTGCAAAAAAATGACGAATTTAAAACAGACTCATCTGGCTGCTGTCCGGCATCTCGCCGAGCGCGCCCATGGCGCGCAGCTGCTCCAGGTGCGTCTGGCTGACCTTCGGGCAGGCAGCCGAGAGCTCCTCGACCGACACGAACTCTCGCCCGTCGGCACGGCAGGCCACGAGATTCCACGCCGCGCTCTCACCGAGACCGGAGATGGCCACGAACGGCGGCAGGAGCTTCCCGTCGCGGATGAGGAACTTCGTCGCGTCGCTCTCATAGAGGCTCATGGGCGCGAACTCAAAGCCGCGGAGGTTGAATTCGTACACGGCCTCCAGCGTCACGAGCAGGTCCTCCTCCTTGGCCGTGAGCGTGGGCTTGTTGCGCAGCTCGTTGATCTTGCGGCGGGTGTAATCGAGGCCGCGCGTCATCATGTCGGCGTCGAACGAATCCTTCTGGCTGCGGCGATAGAAATATGCGCTGTAAAACGCCAGCGGCTCGTGCACCTTGAACCACGCGATGCGAAACGCCATCATGACGTAGGCCACCGCGTGCGCCTTCGGGAACAGGTAGGCGATCTTGCTCAGGGACGTGATGTACCACTCCGGCACACCGTGCTCCTGCATCGTCTCGACCCAGCCGTCCTGGAAGCCGCCGCGCTTGACCTTGCCCTTGCGGACGCTCTCCATGATCTTGAACGAGAGCTTGGCGTCCATACCGCGGCTGATGAGGTAGAGCATGATATCGTCGCGGCAGCCGACCGTCTGGTTGACCGTCGCCGTGCCGGACATGATGAGATCCTTCGCATTGCCGAGCCACACGTCCGTGCCATGCGAGAACCCGGACAGACGCACGAGGATGTCAAAGCCCTTCGGCTGCGTGTCGACGAGCATCTGGCGCGTGAAGCCCGTGCCGAACTCCGGGATGCCAATCGTGCCAGTCTTGCCGACAATCGGGTCGTCGTCCGTCAGGCCGAGCGGCGCCGCGCTGCAGAAGATGCCCATGGTGTCCGGATCGTCGAGCGGGATCTCGCGCGCGTTGACGCCGGTCATGTCCTCAAGCATGCGGATCATGGTCGGGTCATCGTGGCCGAGCTCGTCGAGCTTGAGGAGGTTCGCCTCCATGCAGTGGTATTCAAAATGGGTGGTGATGATGTCGCTGTTCGGATCATCGGCCGGGTGCTGCACGGGGCAGAAATCCGTGACGTCCTTGTCCTGCGGGATGACGACGAGGCCGCCGGGGTGCTGGCCGGTCGTGCGCTTGACGCCGACGCAGCCGAGCGCGAGGCGGTTCATCTCCGCCTTCGGCAGGGTCTTGCCGCGCTCCTCGAGGTACTTGAGGACATAGCCGTAGGCCGTCTTTTCCGCCAGCGTGCCGATCGTGCCGGCGCGGAACACGTGATCCGAGCCGAAGAGCTCTTCGGTGTATTTATGCGCCTTGGCCTGATATTCGCCCGAGAAGTTCAGGTCGATATCGGGCACCTTGTCGCCGCCGAAGCCGAGGAACGTCTCAAACGGGATGTCGAAACCGTCCTTGCGCAGCTTCGCCCCGCACCTGGGGCACACCTTGTCCGGCATATCCGCGCCGCAGCCGAAGCCCGCGCCGGAGTCAAAGTCCGTATACTTGCACTGCGGGCAGACATAGTGCGGCGGGAGCGAGTTGACCTCCGTGATGCCGGAGAAATACGCCACGAGCGACGAGCCGACGCTGCCTCGGCTGCCGACCAGATAGCCATGCTCGAGGGAGTTGGCGACAAGTTTCTGTGCGCTCATGTAAATGACGTCATACCCGCGCGAGAGAATGTCGTGCAGCTCGGTCTCGACGCGGTCGGTGATGAGCTTCGGCGGGTTTTCGCCGTAGATGGCCGTCATCTTGCCATAGACCAGGTCTTTGAGCTGCTGGGCTGAGTTTTCGATCTTCGGCGGGTAGAGATCCTTCGGCAGGAGCTCGAACACCTCGACGCTGTCGGCAATGGCGTTCGTGTTCGTGACGACGACCTCCTGCGCCTTTTCGGGGCCGAGGTAGGCAAATTCGTCGAGCATCTCCACCGTCGTGCGGTAATAGAGCGGCATGGCCTTGTCCGCGTCGGAGAATTTCTTGGCCGCCAGCAGGATGCGGCGGAAGATCTCCTGCTCGGGATCGAGAAAATGCACGTCGCACGTCGCCACAACGGGCTTGCCGAGCTCCTCGCCGAGCTGCACGATGCGGCGGTTGAGGTTGCGCAGGGATTCCTCGCTGCGCACGGTGCCGTTGTCGAGCAGGAAGTGGTTATTCGCCAGCGGCATGATCTCGAGATAGTCGTAAAACGACGCGATGCGCTTGAGCTCCGTGTCGCTCTTGCCGCGCAGCACCGCCTCGAACACCTCGCCCGCCTCGCAGGCCGAGCCGATGATGAGGCCCTCGCGGTATTCCATAAGCAGGCTCTTGGGGATGGTGGGGTTGCGCTTGAAATACTTCAGATACGACCGGGAAATGATCTCGTAGAGGTTTTTCAGGCCGGTCTTGTTTTTCACCAGAATGGAGATGTGGTGCGTGCGGCGCTTCTCCTTCAGGCCGCCGCGCACGAGATCGTTGAAGTCGCCGATCGTCTTTGCGCCCTTCGCCGCGAGCATGGGCAGGAACTTGTCCATGATGCGCGCCACGACCATTGCATCGTCGCACGCGCGGTGGTGGTTGAAGTCCGGCAGGCTCAGGCGGTTCGAGACCTGGTCGAGCTTGTGGTGCTTGAGATCCGGCAGCAGGTACTGCGCGAGCACCAGCGTGTCGAGATACACCGGTTCGAACGGGATGCCCGCCCGGCGGCAGGCCGCGCTCATGAAGCCGGTATCAAAGTCGGCATTGTGCGCGATGATCGGCCGTCCGCCCGCAAAGTCGAGAAACTGGCGCATGGCCTCCGCCTCGTCCGGCGCGCCGGCCACATCGGCATCCGTAATGCCGGTCAGGCGCGTGATCTCGGCCGGGATGGGCATGTGCGGGTCGACGAACGTGTCAAACTCCGCCTTGATCTCGCCGCCGGAGAAGAGCACCGCGCCGATCTCCGTCATGCGGTTTGTGTCCAGGTGCAGGCCGGTCGTCTCGATATCGAAGGCGATAAACTCCGCGTCGAGCGGCAGGTCGCTCTGCCCGTGCACGGCGAGCGTGCCGTCCACGTCGTTGACGAGGTAGCCCTCCTCGCCGTAGATGATCTTCACGCCGTATTTCTTCGACGCCTTCCACATATCCGGAAACGCCTGCGCCACGCCGTGATCCGTCACGGCGATGGCCGGGTGGCCCCAGTAGGCCGCGCGGGCCACGAGGTCGGCGGGGTCGGAGATGGCGTCGAGCGCCGAATAGCGGGTATGTAAGTGCAGCTCCACGCGCTTTTGCGGCGCGTTGTCGGGGCGGATGACCTTCTCCCCCTGCACGATGTTGCGCGGCTCGAGCACCATGTCTTCATCGTATTTGCTGTAGTTGATCTTGCCCTGCACACGCAGCCACATGCCCTCGTGGATCATGCCGACGATGCTCTGATCGTCGTCCGAGCGCAGAAAGCGCGACACGCGCACGCTGCTTGTGCTGTCGGTCATGTCAAACGAGAGCACGGCCGAGCCGTACTTTGCAATCTCGCGGCTGTTGACGGCAAACACCTCGCCCTCGAGCGTGACATTGCCGCTCTCGAGCGTGAGCTCGTTCATGGGCGTGATGTCCGAGCGCTTCGGAATGGGCTTGCCCATGAGGACCCTAGCCTTGGCCTTCTTCTCCTCTTTTTTCTGCTCCGGGGCGGGATATTCCGCCTGGATCTGCACGCCGCGCAGCCGGAACTGCGCCGCGAGCAGCTGCTCGATATTCGTGCGCTCGACCGGCGCGGGCATACGCGCAAACCACGTGTGCAGCTGCATCGTCATGCTCTCGCGCTCGATGAGCACGTCGAGCACCTCGGCCTTGTCGAGTCCGCCGCAGCTATCCTGCAGGGACACGCAGTCCGGGAACATATCGAGAAACGGGATCTTTTCGCTCATAGCTTCCTCACTTTTCGCTCAGGATCAGGTCCACCAGCGCATCGGCCAGCTTGTCCGCGGGGTACTTGCCAAGGATCTCGCCGCGGCGAAACAGCAGGCCGCAGTCCTTGCCGCCGGCGATGCCGTAGTCCGCCTCGTGCGCCTCTCCGGGACCGTTGACGACGCAGCCCATCACGGCGACCGTGATCTCGCGCTCCAGCCCCTGAAGCCGCTGCTCGACCTCCTGCGCGAGCGCGATGAGGTCGATCTGCGTGCGGCCGCACGTCGGGCACGAGACGAAGCGTACGCCCTCGCGGCGCAGCCCGGCCGCCTTCAAAATGGCGATGCCGGCGCGCACCTCCTCCACGGGGTCGGCCGTGAGCGAGACGCGGATCGTATCGCCGATGCCCTCGGACAGCAGCGTGCCGATGCCGACGGCGGAGCGGATGATGCCGTTGTAGGCCGTGCCGGTCTCCGTGACGCCGACGTGCAGCGGATAGGGAAACCGCTCGGCCGCGAGCCGGTAGGCCGCGATCGTCAGCGGCACGGTAGAGCTCTTCATCGACAGGGCGATGTCGTCAAAATCATACCGGTGCAGCAGGTCAATGTGCCCCTGCGCACTCTCGACGAGCGCCTCCGGCGTCGGGTGACCGTACTTTTCGAGCAGACGCTTTTCCAGACTGCCGCCGTTGACGCCAATGCGGATGGGGATGCCGCGCTCCCGGCAGGCCTCGGCCACCTTGCGGACATTGTCCGGCTCGCCGATGTTGCCGGGGTTGATGCGGATCTTGTGCACGCCGGCCTTCGCCGCTGCGAGCGCAAGGCGGTAGTCAAAGTGGATGTCGGCCACGACCGGGATGGGCGAGGCGTGCACGATCTCGGGCAGGGCATCCGCCGCGGCCTGATCCGGCACGGCAAGGCGGATGATCTCGCACCCGGCGTCATGCAGCCGGGTGATCTGCTCGATGGTCGCGCGCGCGTCCGATGTGTGCGTGTTGCACATGGACTGCACCGCGACCGGGGCGCCGCCGCCGATGGCAACGGGGCCGACATGGATCTGTTTTGTCTGGGTTCTTTTCATAAACACTCCTGTATCTCCGAGAAGCCTGAAAACGCACAAAAGCCCGAGGCGGAAAGATCCGCCCCGGATCAGGTGACAAGTTTGGAAATGTCGTTATACATGACGTAGGCCATCAGTGCCAGCAGCAGCACCAGCCCCGCCGTGTGGATATAGCCCTCATATTTGGGGTCGATCTTTCTGCGGCTGATCCGCTCGAGCATCCACGTGACGAGCAGGCAGAACACGCGCCCGCCGTCGAGCGCCGGCAGCGGCAGCATGTTCATGACCGCAAGGTTCACGGCGATGAACGCCGAGAAATAGGCGATGTTCGAGAAGGCGGCCGCCTTCGTGGCCGACTCCTTGCCGACCTCGTTCATCATGCTCACGATGCCGACCGGGCCGGACAGATCCTTGACGCCGACTGCGCCCGCGAACAGATCGCTCAGCCCCATCCAGACCATGCGCACGAAGTCCATCGCGCTGTACCACGTGGTCTGGAGCTTGGCGCCGAACGTCGCCGGCTTCGTGCCGAAGTAGAAGCCGTACATTTTGCCGTCCTGCCCCGGATACTCGCGCGCGACGAGGTAAAAATCGTTGAGCGCGACCTTTTCACCGTCACGCTTGACGACGATGTCATGCGTGTCGCCGCCGCGGGCGAGATATTCACTGACATTGGTCGTAAAATAGATGCGGTGTCCGTCGATGCTCCAGATCGTATCGCCCACCTGCAGGGCGTTCTCCCCCTGATAGGGGCAGCCGTCCATGAAGTCCGTGAGCGTCGGCGTGGAAAAGCTCTTCGCCTGCGCGAACACGATCAGAAGCAGTAGCAGACCGAACACAAAGTTCATGAACGCACCGGCGCAGAGGATCAGAAACCGCTTCCATGCCGGCTGGCTCGTGAACGCGCGCGGGTCGTCGATCGCCTCGTCCTCGCCCGCCATGGCGCAAAACCCGCCGATCGGCAGGCAGCGGACGGCGTAGAGCGTCTCCCCCTTCTGCTTTTTCCAGATGGCGGGGCCCATGCCGATGGCGAACTCATCCACACGCACCCCGCACGCCTTGGCCACAAGGAAGTGGCCGAGCTCGTGCACGGCGATGAGGATCCCAAAGACGAGAATTGCGAGCAGAATATACATGCAGGTGTCCTTTCAGAAATGGAAATATGACCGGACGAACGCGCGGGCCTCCTGATCGGCCGCGCGGATGACGTCCAGATCGGGCGCTGCGGCCGGCGTGATGGCATCCACCGCCGCCGCCACGCTCTCATAAATGGAATGATACCCAATTTTATGGTCCAGAAACAGGTGCACGGCGACTTCGTTGGCCGCGTTCATGACCGTCGGCGCAGTGCCGCCGGTGCGCGCGCACTGCATGGCGAGCGCAAGACACGGCAGCGCCTCGAGATCGGGCGCGTAGAAATGCAGCCCGCCGGGATAGGCCGTGAAGTCCAGCCGGTCGCTGCGGCTGGGCTTGCGCTCCGGATACGTGAGCGCATACTGGATGGGCAGGCCCATATCCGGCACGCCGAGCTGGGCGATGACCGTCCCGTCAAGCAGCTCGACCATCGAGTGCACGACGCTCTCCGGGTGGATGAGCACCTGGATATCGTCCGGCGTGACGCCGAACAGGTGCATGGCCTCGATGAATTCCAGGCCCTTGTTCATCATGGTCGCGGAGTCTACGCTGATCTTCGCGCCCATGCTCCAGTTCGGGTGACGGACAGCCATCTCGGGCGTGACGTCGCGCGTTTGTTCGCGTGTCCAGCCGCGGAAGGGGCCGCCGGAGCCGGTGAGCAGGATCTTGTGCAGCTCGCCCTCCCGGCCGGTCAGGCACTGGAAAATGGCCGAGTGCTCGGAATCGACCGGCACGATCTCCGCACCGCATTCTCTGGCGCGGCGCATGACGATGTCGCCCGCGCACACGAGCGTCTCCTTATTGGCCAGCGCGATGCGCCGTCCCTTTTCAATGGCCGCGAGCGTCGGCCGCAGACCGACCGCGCCGGACACCGCCGTGACGACGGCGTCCGTATCGGAGATGACCGCCGCCTCGCACAGTGCGTTTTCTCCGCCGCCGACGGCGATGTCCGTATCGGCGAGCGCGATGCGCAGCGCCTTGGCAGACGCCTCATCCGTCACGGCGACGAACGCCGGATGCAGGCGGCGCGCCTGCTCCTCGGCGAGCTGAATGTTGCGGTTCGTCGTCAGCGCACGGACGTTCAGCCCCAGATGCTCCGCGACGGCAACGGTCTGCCGGCCAATACTGCCGGTAGAACCGAGAATGGAAATCGAATGTACCATAGTTATGCTCCTTTACTGCGCCACGACCGCGATCGCCGGTGCCAGCAGCACCAGCAGCTCAAGCATGGGCGCGGTGAAGATGGTGCTGTCAAACCGGTCGAGCATACCGCCGTGACCGGGCAGCAGATTGCTGTAGTCCTTCACGCCGTGCTCGCGCTTGATGGCGGAAAACGCCAGGTCGCCCGTCTGTCCGGCAAGGCTGCCGAAGAAACCGTAGATGGCGAGCAGACCGATCTGCACGCGGTAGCCGCACAGGTGCAGTACGAGGCCGTAGAGCATGGCCGCCGCGATCGCGCACACAAAGCCGCCGACGCAGCCCTCGACCGTCTTATGCGGGCTCAGCGCCGGGGCGAGCTTGGTCTTGCCCAGGCTGCGGCCGACGAAAAACGCGCCCGAATCGCTCAGCCACGTGATGACGAACGGCAGCAGCAGGTACGGCGCTTTGGGGTCGTTCAGGCCAAGGCGCACGAGCGACGAGAGCATCCACGGGATGATAATGCCCGCCGTGAACACGAGCGCCAGATCCTGAAACGGGATGCGCTCGGACTTGTGAAACGAGATCATCATCTCGACGAACATGGTCACGAACAGCACGTAGGCCGCGATCTTGAACACGAGCTCAGACTTTCCGAACGCCGCGCCGAGCACGATGGCCGCGCCGCACACGCCGGCATACACCGCAAAGCGCGGCACGAACTTCGGCATGGCCGTGTGCAGCAGCTCCCAGGCGCAGAACGCCGCCATGATGGCCACCACGATGCCCCAACCCCAGATCGGGGTGAAGAAGATCACGGCCAGCAGCGCCGGGATGCCGATGGCCGCAACGATCAGTCTGTTTTTCATGATTGGTCCCTCCCGTTTGTCTTTCTCTCGGGTGCAGCGGTCATTTCACGCCGCCAAAGCGCCGGTCGCGCCGCTGGAACTCCGCCAGGGCCGCGTCCATGTCGCGCTCGGTAAAGTCCGGCCAGAGCACGTCGGTGAAATACAGCTCCGAGTACGCGCCCTGCCAGGGCAGGAAGTTACTCAGGCGCTGCTCTCCGCTCGTGCGGATGATGAGGTCGGGGTCCGGAATGCCGGCCGAATACAGATAGCCGCTGAACACATCCTCCGTGAGCTCCGGCGCGGTACCGGCCTTGTAGGCCTCGGCATACCGGCGCACGGCGTGCAGGATCTCGTCGCGGCCGCCGTAGTTGATGCACAGATTCATCTGGCAGCCGTCGTAGTGCGTACTCTTTTCCTCGGCCGCGGCCATGAGGCGCTGCAGCTCCGGCGAGAGGCCGGACCGCTCACCGAAAAAGCGCATCTTGAACTTGTCGCGCTCCATGATCGAAAGCGCTTCCTTCATGTATTTATCGAAGATGCTCATAATCGTGCGCACTTCCTCGGGCGGACGGCGCCAGTTTTCCGTGGAAAAGGCGTAGACCGTGAGGTATTCGATGCCGATGGCCTTGCAGTAGTTGCCGATGCGGCGAAACGCCTCCGCACCGTAGGCATGGCCGGCCGTGCGCGGCAGGCCGCGCTTTTTGGCCCAGCGGCCGTTGCCGTCGAGGATGATCGCCACGTGGCGCGGCAGGCGCGAGAAATCCACCTGCGGCGCGGTCGTCTTATCGTTTGCCATAGTTCCTCCTGCGCCGCCCGGATCGGCGGCGTCTGTAGACAGGATATTCAAACGGGGGGATGAAAAATCCCCCCGTATCACATTTGCGGGTGCGGGCGCTCAGATCTCCATGAGCTCCTTCTCTTTTTCGTCGGCGATGCGCTCGACTTCCTTGATGTAATCATCGGTCAGCTTCTGTAGATCCTTCTCGATGATCTTGAGGTCGTCCTCGGTGATCTCGGACTTTTTCTTCTGCGCCTTGAACTTGTCCATCGCGTCGCGGCGGATGTTGCGCACGGCGACCTTGGCCTCTTCGCCGTACTTCTTGACCTGCTTGACGAGGTCGCGGCGGCGCTCCTCGGTCAGCGCGGGGAAGATCAGGCGGATGGTGCGGCCGTCGTTCTGGGGATTCAGGCCCAGATCCGACGCCAGGATGGCCTTTTCAATGCCCTTGAGCACGGATGCGTCCCACGGCTGGATGAGCAGCGAGCGGGCGTCCGGCGTGCTGACGGATGCGATCTGCTGGATGGGCGTGGGAGAGCCGTAGTAATCGACCGTGATGCGGTCGAGTACGGCGGGGTTGGCCTTGCCGGCGCGGACGGAATCATACTGCTCGGTGAGGACCGAAGCGGTCTTTTTCATTTTGGACTCAAACTCGGTATAATCGGTAGACATGATGTATCCTCCTTATCGGGTTTTCAAATTTGATTTTATTTGGTCACGACCGTGCCGACGGACTCGCCCATCACGGCACGGACAATATTCTGCGGATCAGCCAGCGCGAAGACGACGACCGGAATGTCGTTTTCCATGGCCAGCGACGTCGCCGTCAGATCCATGACGGCCAGATGCTTTGCCAGCACCTCGTCATAGGTGATGGCGTCGTACTTCACGGCACCGGGATCGACGTGCGGATCGGCGCTGTAGACGCCGTCGATGTTCTTGGCAAGCAGGATCGCGTCCGCGCCGATCTCGGCGGCGCGCAGCACGGCGGCCGTGTCGGTCGAAAAATACGGGCAGCCGCTGCCCGCGCCGAAGAGCACGACCTTGCCCTCTTCCAGATGCGCCACGGCGCGCTCCCAGGTATAGTGCTCGGCAAATGTCGACATTTCGACGGCCGTCTGCACACGCACGGGGATGCCCTTCTGCTCCATGACGTCAGACACGGCCAGACAGTTCATGACGGTGGCGAGCATGCCCATGTGGTCGGCGCGCGAGCGAGCCATCTTGCCCTCGCCGTTTTTCACGCCGCGCCAGAAGTTGCCGCCGCCGATGACGACGCCTACCTGCACGCCCAGTTCGGTGCAGGACTTGATGACATCGCACACCTGCCCGATGACGCCGAAATCCAGCCCCGTCTTCTGCTCGCCGGCCAGCGCTTCGCCGCTGATCTTGAGCAGGATGCGTTTATATTTGGGTCCTGTTTCCATAAAACTACCCCTCACTTTTTCATATTCGTCGTTTTATTGTAATATAAAACCGCCCGGATGAAAAGGGGGTATTTGTGAAAAGAGCGAAAACAATCGCCCGCCGGCTTCACACGTCCACGAGCCGGGAGACGAATTCGTCCGTATTCGTATCGAAGAGTGCGATGGCGCCCTCGGCGTCCCCCTGCGTGACGAAATAGAGAAAATCCTCCAGCACATCGCCCGCGGCGCGCGGCCCGACCGAGCGCACCCACTGCGCCCAGAGGACGATATTCACATCATGGAAACCGTTGACGATGAGCGGCACGACGTTGTTGCCGCTCTTAAAGCAGATATACCGGTGGAACGAACAGGCCAGCTCTGCGAGCTTGTCCACGTCCGCGCGCGGCTGCTGCGCGGCCTGCCGGAAATCACGGATGATCGTGCGCAGCACCGCAATATCATCGTCCGTGCGCTTGGGCACGAACAGCCGCACCGCGAGCCCCTCAATGACATTGCGCGTCTGCAGCAGCGACGCCGTCGTCGCCATGTCGAGCTTGCCGTCGCGGTATTTTAATATGGAGATGAGCGTGTCCACGTTGCCGCACTCGGCCCAGTCGGCAACATACACCCCGTGCCGCGGCGACACGCGCAGAAAGCCCATCCGCTCCAGATTCTTGATGCCGGCGTGCACGGCGCTCTTGCTGATGTGCATATTCTCGGCCAGCTCCGCTTCCGTGGGCAGCTTTTCCCCCGGCTCCACCTGGCCGGAGAGGATCATGCCCTGGATCTGCCGCTCGAACAACTCCGTGATTGTTGGCGCAACGATGGTCTGAAAACGCATACGCAGTCCTCCTTGTATTTGTGATTGAATCAGAATCACAAGAAAATAGTACCAAAAAAGTGACGAAAAAGCAAGTCGATTCTTGACTTGTAGAATTCTTGACATATACTTTTCGCAGTGATTCAAACACAGAAGGAGGAATTGACTTGCGTTTTTACAAAGACCACTATGATGTCGTCATCATCGGCGGCGCACTGGCCGGCATGGCGGCCGCCCTGCAGCTGCAGGCCAAGGGCGTGCGGGACATTCTGATCCTCGAAAAGCACAACATGCCCGGCGGTGTCGCCACGGACTACATGCGCGACGGCTTTGAGATGGAGGCCTCGCTGCATGAGATGATGTCCATCGGCCCGAAAGGTAAGCGGCTGAAGGTCGGCCAGTTTTTTGACGACATGGGCATTGACATCGACTGGCTGCCGGTGCCGGAGCCGTACCGCGTCGTCGTGCCCGGTGAGGGCATCGACACCGTGCTGCACGACGGCTACGAGCACATGGCGCGCGACATTGACGCCGCCTGCCCCGGCACTTACGACAAGGTGCTGGAATTCATCCGCCTCTGCCGCCGCGTGTACGACAGCATGGACGTCATATCCGTGACACCGATGAGCAAGCTGCGCATGCTGCGCGAGCACCCGGACTTTGTGCGCGTGGCGGGCTACAGCGCCTCGGAAGTCATCCGGACCTTTGACCTGCCGCAGAAGGCGGTCGATATGCTCACGCCGTACTGGATCTACGTCGGCGAGCCGATGGACAATCTCCCATTCACGATCTACGCCTACTGCATGGCGGACTATTTTGCCGGCAGCTATGTGCCGCGCCACCGCTCGCACGAGATGAGCATGCGCATGCAGCAGAAGGTCGAGGAAAACGGCGCGCAGTTCGAGCTGCGGCAAGAAGTCGAAAAGATCCTCGTCAAAGACGGCAAGGTCCGCGGCGTGCGCACGAAGCGCGGAGACGAGATCGCCTGCGACTATGTCATCTGCGGCGCGTACCCGAACCGCGTCTACACGCAGATGATCGAGCCACTGAGCGAAGTGCCCGCCGGCGCCATCCGGTTCGTCAACGGCAACCGCCTGAATGTCTGCCCCGTGTCGGTCATGCTCATTCTCGAGGGCACGCCCGAGGAAAACGGCATCACAAACTACAACACCTTCTCCGGCGACACGATGGACACGAACGCCATCTGGCGCAACAACTGCAACCTGACCGAACCGTACAACTTCCTGACGACCGTGTGCCTCAACTATGCCAACCCTGACTGCGTGCCGGCCGGCTATACGCACCTGTCGATCACGAATCTGGTGCCGGTCGACCCGTTCCTTGGCGTCAAGGAGGAGGAATACTACGATCTCAAGCGCTGCCTGGCCAATGAGATGATGGAGCAGTACATCAAGATCGGCGGCGTGGACTTCCGCGGCCGCATCGCCGAGATCGAGGTCTCCACGCCCATGACGATCTCCCACTACGTCGGCGCGTGGAAGGGCAGCATCTACGGCTACTCACACTCCATGGACAACCACGTGGTCGCCAAGAAGACCATGATGGCGGAAGATCACTTCATCGACGGGCTGGAGTTTGCCGGCGCACACGCCGTGGCCGGCGACGGGCAGGGCCCGCAGATCACCAACGGCAGAGCCGCGGCCAAGGCCGTGCTCGACGCGATGGCAGCAAAGGAGGCAGCGAAATGAGTATTCGAGTCAAGAGCTTTCTGAAAGACGTCGGCGGCGCGGGCCGCGTCACCGAGGCGCGCCGCGAAAAGCTGAAAAACGCATCCGCCGTGCCGGATCCGAAAGACCCCATCCGGGATCTGGCCGGCAAGCTACACCCGAGTGAGATGCAGCTGCGCGTCACGGACATCCGCGATGCGTCCCCGACGGCAAAAACGTTCCGCTTCGAGGCCGCGGACGGGCACATTCCGGTGTTCCAGTGCGGCCAGTTCGTGAACTTCCGCCTGAAGATCGGCGAGAGCCTGCTCACGCGGCCGTATACGATCTCCTCCGCGCCGTACGAAGCGCGCGGCGAGCACCCGTTTTTCGAGATCACCGTGCGCCGCAACGTGCCGTACCTCGTGCCGGACTACTTCTTTGAAAACGTCCATGTCGGCGATGTGCTCACGGGCGCGCTGCCGTTCGGCACGTTCTATTGGGAGCCGCTGCGCGACACGACCGAGCTCGTCGCGCTGGCCGGCGGCAGCGGCATCACGCCGTTTTACGCCATGGCCAAGGAGATCGCCCACGGCAAGATGCACGGCTGCAGGCTGACGATCCTCTATGGTTCGGTCAAGTCGGACGATATCGTGCTCAAGGATGAGCTGGATCAGATCTGCGCCGAATGTCCGGACGTCAAAGTCGTGCATGTGCTCTCCGACGACCCCGACTGGCCGGGCGAGCACGGCTTTATCACGCGCGAGATCATCGAAAAATACGCCGCGCCCAACAGCACGTTCCTGTTCTGCGGCCCGCTGGCCATGTTCCGGTTCGTGCGCAAGGCGCTCGAGGACATGGGCGTGCCGCAGCGCCGCTTCCGCCACGACGTGGTGAATAACCCGGCCGATATCTCCACCCTGCCGGGCTACCCGAAGGGTACGGAGGAAAAAACGTTTCGCATCACCGTCGTGCGCGGCATTCACGAAGATGTGATCGATGCCAGGGCGAGCGAATCCGTCGCCGTCGCGCTCGAGCGCAGCGCCATCCCGGTCGATACCCACTGCCGCAACGGCGAGTGCGGTTTCTGCCGCAGCCAGCTGCTCGGCGGCGACATCTTCGTGTCCCCCATCGGCGACGGCCGCCGCGCCATGGACAAGGAACTCGGCTGGTTCCACGCCTGCTCAGCCTACCCGCTGAGCGATCTGAAGATCAAAATTCCGATTATGTAAACCGGTTTCAAACATTATGTAAATCAAATTCACGCTTCCTTCCCTGAAAAACCCGCACACGGCTGCGCCGTGTGCGGGTTCGTTTTCTCGGAAGGGAACGGAAAAGAGCCCGGCTAACGCCGGGCTCTTTTCCGCTGGAATGAGAGGATATAAAAAGAAGACAAAGCGGACATTACATCCAGCCGCCGGAGACATTCATCACATGCGCCGTGACGTACTTCGACTCGTCGGAGGCGAGATACAGCGCCATGTAGGCAATGTCGATGGGCTCGCCGAGGTGCTTGATCATGCAGTTGGTCGTGTAGCGCGACTGCGTCTCGGGCGTGAGATGCTTGGCGACGGCCTCCGTGGCGATGATGCCGGGGTTGAGCACGTTGACGCGCACACCCGCGTGCGCGACCTGACGCGCCATCTGGCGGCTGAGGTGGTTGATGCCGGACTTGGCGACACCGTAGCCGACCTGCGTGCGATCGGGGCACACGGCAGCGACGGAGCCGATGTTGATGATGCTGCCGGAGTGCTGCTTGATCATGGCCTTGTTGAGCGCCTGCTGGCAGGCGTTGAACACGGTCGAGAGATCCACGCAGACGGTCTTTTCAAACTCCTTGTAGGTGCACTTGGTGATGTCGAGGTCCTTGCGGGGGTTGGATTCGCCGAAGTTGTTGACCAGCACGTCGAGGCGGCCTTCCTTGGCGATGCACTCGTCGATCATGCTTCTGTGCGTGGCGGGGTCGTGTGCCTCAAAGTAGACAAGCTCGGCCTGACCGCCGCGGGCTCTGGCGGCCTCAACGGCAGCCTTACCGGTCTCCATGTTGCGGCAGGCATAGTAGACCTTCGCGCCCTCATCGACGAACAGGTCTGCGATCGCGCGGCCGATGCCGCGGGTGCACGCCGTGACCAGCGCGACTTTTCCTTCCAAACGGTTACTCATAACAGTACACTCCCTTTCATTTTGTGTGCGCGGTTTTGCAGCTTTGCGCCGGTGTGCGCGCACCGGCGCAGCGTATCAGAGGTTTGCGCCGTAATCGGCAACGAGCGCCTGACCGTTGAGCGGCGCAGAATCGTCGCTGCACAAAAACAGCAGGATCTTGGCAATGTCGAGATCCGAGCACGTGCCCACGTCGAGCGTGGAATGCTTTGCGGTGGAGGCCTGCATGGCCTTGGCGGCCTTCGTGTACTTGCCTCTGGCCTTCATGGCGCGCGTGGTCATGGGGGTCATGACCGTGCCGGGGCACACGCAGTTGGCGCGGATCTTCTGCTCGCCGTTGGCAAAGCGCAGCGCGATGTGCTTGGTCAGCGCGACCTCCGCGCCCTTCGAGACCGTGTAGGCTGCGCTGCCGTTGCCGTTCACGCCGCCGACGGAGGCGACGGTCGCGATCGTGCCGTAGCCCTGCGCGATGAACTGCTTGACAGCCGCGCGGGTAACGTACATCGTGCCCTTGACGTTCACGGTCAGGGTCGTGTCGAGATCGCTGGTAAGAAAATCGTCGATCGGCCGCATGGCGACATCGAGCACACCTGCGATATTGGCCAGCGCGTCGATCTTTCCGTACTTTTCCACACCGGCCGCAAACGCCGCCTTCACAGCGTCATTGTCGGTGATGTTGACGACAGCCGTCATGACCTCGCCGCCCGCAGCCCGGATGTTGGCCGCGACCTTGTTGAGGTTTTCTTCATGCATATCCGCCATGATGACGCTTGCGCCCTCGTGTGCGAAGAGCTCGGCAGTCTTGGCGCCAATGCCGGAACCGGCACCGGTGACGAAACAGACTTTTCCATCAAGTCTACCCATTTGTTTCTCCTTTGCTGATATAGAATGCGGCGGACGGGCTGTGTGAGCCGCAGCCCGTCCGGTATGTTGGGATCACTCGTCCTTGAGCGGCCACTCCATGCCGATGCGCTCACACTGGCGCTCGGTATCCCAGAAGAAGCCCCAATCGGGCAGGTGACGGATGCGGGCGGTGTCCGCCGGCGTCCACGTCACGATCTCGCCCTTCTTGTAGAGGTCGTCGATCTCCTTATCGGTGTATCCGAACTCCTGCAGCACCTCGCGGTTGTGCTCGCCGAAGCACGGCGCGGATGCCACGATCTGCGAGGGGTTGTTCTTGAAGCGGTTCGTGATACCGATGCCCTTCATCTCGCCGAAGATCTGGTCTTCCCACTCGACAAGGTTCTCGCGCTCGGCGTACTGCGGGTCGTTTTCGATATCGCCCGGCTCATAGGCACGCTGGTTCGGAATGCCGACCTTGTTGAAGATCTCCTCGAGCTCGGCGCAGGTGTGCTTCGCGCAGAAATCCGTGAGCGCCTGATCCGCCTTCTGCCCCATGGGGGTGTTGAGCGGGAAGCCGGGGATGCCCTTCGGCAGACCCGGCGTCACGCCCGGCGTGCCGACGCCGATGATGGGATAGCCCTTCTCGACCGGGCCGGGGCCATTGATGGCGACAAAGAGCTGCTTGTTGTCCTTCGTGGTGTAGAATGAGAAGCAGGCCGCAAGGTCGGAGTGGTTGCCGGTTCGGTACGGCACGGGCTCGCCGTCTTTCGGGTAGCCCTTGTTGTACCAGAGCACCGGATAGTTATCCAGCAGACGGAACATGGTGTCGTACTGCGCAACGTCGCAGGACTCGCCCTTGCCAGTCTTGAGCGCGTGGATGTAAGCCGACAGTGCGGTCATGCAGGCGTTGTAGGCCGTGACATAGTCAGACAGATAGGGGTTGACCTTCAGCGGCACATCCGTCGGGGACACGCCGTTCATGTACATATAACCGCCCATGGCCTGACCGGAAACGTCGTAGGATGCCTTGGACTTATACGGGCCCGTCTGGCCGTAGCCGGAGACGTGCACGATGCACAGCTTGCTGTTGACACCCCAGCAGACCTCATCGGTGAGGCCCATCTTGGCATAGGTGCCGGCCTTGCTGGACTCGATCCAGATATCGGCCCACTCGAGGCACTTTTTGAAGATCTTCTTGCCGGCGGGCGTGCGCGGGTTGCACGTGATAGAGTACTCGTTGCGGTGGTTCTGCGACCAGCTGGTCGTCCCGCGCGTGCCGCAGGAGATCTTGGGCGCCTCGGACTGGAGCACCTTCGCACCCATTTCCGCCATCAGGCAGCCGGCAAAGGGGCCGGCGATGGCCGTGCCGGACACAAAGACCTTGACACCGTTGAGAACGCCGAAGTCGGGGTATTCGCTGAACTTCTGCGTGAGGTTGCAGTCAATTTTTTTGAAACTCATGTATGCTGTGCCTCCTTTTTGTTGTGTTTTTCTACAGATTCCTCCGGATTCAAGATAAGCTGCCAACATGGGCAAAAGCCCATGCTGACAGCTTACCGTCTATTTGCGCTAAGATTTACTTTTTCGGGGGATACTCCAGGCCGATGCGCTTGGCCTGACGCTCCGGATCCCAGAAGAAGTGCCACTCAACGAAGTTCTTGATGCGGGCGGTGTCCGCCGGCGTCCAAGTCGCGAGCTCGCCCTTCTTGTAGAGCGCGTCGATCTCCTCGTCGGTGTAGCCAAAGTCCTTGAGAACCTCGCGGTTGTGCTCGCCGAAGCACGGCGCGGAAGCCACGATCTGGGACGGGTTCTTCTTGAAGATGTTCGTGACGCCGATGCCCTTCATCTTGCCGAAGCACTGGTCATCCCACTCGACGATGTTCTCGCGGGCCTCGTACTGCGGATCCTTCTCGATGTCGGCCGGGCCGTAAGCGCGCTGGCACGGGATGCCGGCCTTGTTGAAGATCTCCTCGATCTCGTCGCAGGTGTGCTCGGCGCAGAACTTCGCGCACAGCTCGTCCGCCTTCTTGCCGCGGGGGTCAAACAGCGGGAAGCCGGTGCAGTTCTTCGGGATGCCCTCGGTGACGCCGGGCTTGCCCATGCCGATGATCGGGTAACCGCGGGTGACAGGGCCCTGACCGACGATCGCGACAAACATGGCGTTGCCTTCCTTCGTGTCGTAGAACGAGAAGCAGGCAGCCTGGTCGCTCTTGTTGCCGGTGCGGAAGGGCACGGGCTCGCCCTGCTTCGGGTAGCCCTTGTTGAACCAGTTGGCCGGGTAGTTGTCGAGCAGGCGGAACATGGTGTCGTACTGCGCGACGTCGCAGGAATCACCCTCGCCGCTGTTCTTGGCGTTGATGTAGCCGGCGAGCGCGACCATGCAGGCGTTGTAAGCGGTGATGTAGTCGGACAGGTACGGGTTGACCTTCAGCGGGCCGGACGTCGGGGAGACGCCGTTCATGTACATGTAGCCGCCCATGGCCTGACCGGAGACGTCGTAGGAGGGCTTGTTCTTGGCCGGGCCGAACTGGCCGTAGCCGGACACGTGCACGATGGCGAGCTTCTTATTGTGCTTCCAGCAGACTTCGTCGGTCAGGCCGCGCTTGGCATAGGAGCCCGGACGGCCGGCCTCGATCCAGATGTCAGCCCACTCGACGCACTTGAGGAAGATCTTCTTGCCGGCGGGGCTGGCGGAGTTGATGGTGATGGAGTACTCGTTGCGGTGGTTCTGGCTCCACGCGAGGGTGCCGCGGGTCTGGCAGGCGATGGTCGGAGCCTCGGCCTGCAGGACCTTCGCGCCCATCTCGGCCATGAGGCAGCCGGCGAAGGGGCCGGCGATGTTCGTGCCGGTCACGAAGACCTTGACGCCCTTGAGAACGCCGAAGGAAGGATACTCGTCGAATTTCTGAGTCAGTTTGTTGTCGATTTCTTTCATGTTAGGATGACAATCCTTTCTGTGCGTATCGCACTGAATGAGGTTGATTGGTCGGAAGAAATTACTCTTTGGCAGCTTCTGCCTTCTTGTGCACGCTCGGGATCAGGAAGCAGACCACGATACCGACGATGACACAGATGAGCTGCACGAGCGCCACGGAGTGCAGCGCGCTGGCGGCAGCTGCGGGCACTGCCATGCCGGTGGCGGCCTTTTTGGTCATGCCCGTGACGAACATGGGCACGAAGATGGCAACACCGAACGGAGCAGTCATATCACGGAACACGTTGTACGTGCCGGAAGCGGAGGAGGACTCAGCCGGAGCAACACCGGACAGGGCGACCTTCATGAAGATGGTGCCGTTGCCGCCGATGCCGAGACCGACAAAGAACAGAGCGCCGCCCATCATGAGGATGCCGGCATTCTCGCCGATGAAGAGCATGATCAGAGAGCCGATGGCGACAAACACGAGCGCGATGGCAGCCACGACCTTCGGCTCCTTCTTGTCGGCCATGGGGCCGAGGACGACGGTGCCGATCGCCATGCCGAGGTACTCAATGCTCATGGCAACCGCAGCGACGGTGGCCTTGTCGATGGCATAACCGAAGCGGATGATCTCGGTCAGGCAGGCGGTCATAAGGCCCTGGGTCAGGAGCATGACCAGCACGGGGAGCACAAAGTTCTTACGAGCCATGAACTTGCCGTTGAGGATCGGGTTGGAGGCCTTCTTCTCAACCAGGAAGAGGACGATGAGGCCAACGACGGCCACGCCGATGGACGCAAGCGTCGCAGCGCTGGCCCAGCCGTTCTGCTGGCCGAAGGTGGGCACGCAGACGAGCGCACCGAACATGAGCAGGACGAACACGGCGCCTGCCCAGTCAAAGCCCTGCATGGTGCCTTTGGGGATGTTCGGGTTATCCTTGACCTTTGCAAAGCAGATCAGGAACGTGATCACGCACAGCGCGACGCAGACCCACATGACGATGCGCCATGCATTGGCCGTTCCGATGACCTTCATGATGATGCCGCCGACGGTGGGTCCAAAGATGACCATGCCGCAGGCAACTGCCATGTAGACCGTGAAGCCCTGGCCCATCTTCTCGGGCGGGAACTCCATCATGATGTAGGACATGACGACCGGGGCGATGCCGGCAGCGCCGATACCGACCATGAAGCGGAACACGAGCAGCAGCGGGATGTTCTGCGGGCAGATGGCGATGAGAGCCTGGCCGACCGTGTAAAGGCCCATGGCACTCAGCAGCATCTTTCTGCGGCCAATCACGCCGCCGAGCTTGCCCAGGATCGGCGCCATGGCGGCGGCAGCCAGGGAGTAAGCCAGCGTGATGAAGGTCAGGGACGAGTCGGCATCCCAGGCCGTGGAGATCGCGGTCGGCACCGAAGCGGTGAAGCCGCCGCAAAGGCTCAGGATCGCCGCCGCAATAGCGTAGGGCACAAAGCCTTTCATATAATTTTTGTTGTTTTCCATGAGTACATTCTCCTGTCTAGTGATTCCGGCACGAAGCCGTGTGACAGTTGGTTTCTTCTGCGTGCTCAATAGCCTTTGGCGAGGCTTTCCTCGACGAGCTTGCTGCGCACGACTTTCCCGTTTTCGTTCACGGGGATGTGATCCACCAATTCAATGGATTTGGGAATCTTGTACGGGGGGAGATAATTGAGTGCGAAGCGGATCAGGTCCTTATTTCCGACCGGGCCGTTCGTCTCCACGATGGCGTGGATACGGTGGCCCCAATCGGGATCCGGCAGGCCGATGACCACGGCGTCGACCACCTTGGGGTGCTTTTTGAGCACCATCTCGACCTCGGCGGCAAAGACATTTTCTCCGCCGGTGACGATCATGTCGCTGCGGCGGTCGGCAAAGTACAGGTAGCCTTCCGCGTCCACATAGCCCATGTCGCCGACGCTGCGGAAGCCCTCGCTGTCCGTCGGCAGCGGCGGGATGTTCTTATATATCACGCGCGGGCTGTTGTCGCCCCAGGACATGAAGATCTCGCCGATCTCGCCGGTGGGCAGTTCGTGGCCGTCCTCATCGCGGATGGACACCCGGCCGCAGTGCATCTTGCCGACGCTGCCGGGGTGGCGCAGCCACTCGTCGCCGCGGATGGACGTCATGCCGATGCACTCGGTCATGGCGTACATCTCGTAGAGCCGCTCGGGCGGGATGATCTGAAGCCACTCGCGCTTGAGATCCTGCGAGCAGACGCCGCCGGTATGGCAAAGCACCTCGAGGCTCGCAAGGTCTTCCTTCCGGAAGCCGGGCATGCGGCTGATGCGCTGCATGAGCGTCGGCACCATCTGGACATACTCGATGCGGTACTTTTTGATGAGCCGCACGATCGTCTCGGCGTCGAGCT
The DNA here is from genome assembly GCA_025757645.1 of Clostridiales bacterium. Classification (NCBI taxonomy): domain Bacteria; kingdom Bacillati; phylum Bacillota; class Clostridia; order Eubacteriales; species Clostridiales bacterium. Next base: position 1,196,128 of record CP107216.1, on the reverse strand, counting down.
TGGCCGGCATGATGAGCGTGTTGCCGCAGTAGAGGCCGTTGAAGGCCGCCGAGTGCGGCGCGCCGTGAAACAGCGGGCCCGCGAGCAGCTGGCGCATCTCAAAGCGCATGCCGGACACGGCGAACCAGGTCCGCAGACCCTCGTCGCTCTCCCCTGCCGGCATGTCCTGCTCGATGACCTTCGTCTTCCCCGTCGTGCCTCCGGAGCAGTTGGCAAGATTGGGGATGGCGAGCACATCGGGGGGCATGTCCGCGGGGCAGTCGGCACACAGTGTTCTGAGTTCCGCCGTGCTCAGGCCGGGATAGCCGTCCGGCTTTTTGCGGTTCGTGATGACGAGCGCCGGAGACACACACGCGCAGATCTCCATCAGATTGCGCTGCGGCGCGCGGTTGGACACCGGCACGTAGCAGGCGCCGGTCTTCCAGATGCCGAACGCGAGCGCGATGTGCGTCGGGATGTTCGGCAGCGCGGCGAGCACGCTCTTACCCGGGCCGACGCCCTGACCGAGCAGGTACCAGGCAATGCGGTTCGAGAGCTCGTGGAGCTCCCGCCACGTCATGACGGACTCCTTGTTTTCCGGGGAAACGTAAATGACCGCCGGCGCATCCGGCTTCACGGCGGCGATGTTCGCCAGCTGTGTGCCGGGTGTGAAGAAGCTCTCCGTCCCGGTATTGAAAATGTTAAAATGCTGCGTGCGCATCTCCATCACTTCCTGACAGCACTGAATTTTGCATACGCCGATCCCGCCCGCCCTCAGCGGGCGGGATCAGCGGCTTTGGAAAATTACTTCGGCAGGTTGTTCGGACGGTAGCCGCCGTCGATCTGCAGGCAGACGCCGGTGACGTAGGACGCGGCGCTGGAGGACAGGAACAGGATGCCGTTGGCAATGTCCTCGGGCTCGGCAAAGCGCTTCATCGGGATGGTATCACCGACGGAGTCCTTGGCGAACTGCGGCATATTGGCGACCATGTCGGTGTTGACAACGCCCGGAGCGACCGCGTTGACACGCACGCCCTTGTTGGCGAAGGAATAAGCGACGGACTTGGTCATGGCGATCAGGGCAGCCTTGCTGGCGGGGTACGGCAGGCCGGTCGGGCAGCCATAGACACCGGCGACGGAAGCGGTATTGACGATGCAGCCCTTGGTCTTGACCAGGTGCGGGATCGCGTACTTCATCATGGTGTAGGGGGCCTTCATGTTCAGGTTGCAGACGGCATCCCACTCGGACTGCTTGAGCCTGGTCAGCCAGGTGCTGTTGTCGGTGCCGGCGTTGTTGACGAGCACGTCCAGACGGCCCCACTTGGCAATGATCTCTTTGTACAGTTCCTGAACGGCCTTGTAGTCGCACAGGTCGATGGCCTTGGTCATGACTTCGTAGTCGGGGTTGATCTCCTTGAGCGCTGCTAGAGCCTTGGCACCGGTCTCTTCATAGTGGCTGAGGAAGTACACTTTGGCACCCGCAGCGAGAAAGCCCTTGACTGCCGCGAAGCCGATGCCGCGACTACCACCGGTAACAAGAACGACCTTACCTTTGAATTCATTTTCAAACATGATTCTTTGTCCTTTCTTAACGCAAATCTTTGACCTTTTCCGGAGCTTTCCCGTCACCCCGGACACACACCAGCAGTTATGCTTTTGTTAAGGAACGATAATATTTTAACATTAGATTCGATTTTCTTCCGGGCGTTGCCTCCTGTTTTGCTATCGTTAAAAACGACAAAAAATAAGATTTCACAACAGATTTCGTGGCAAAACTGGCAAAGCCTCAAAAGACGACCGCTGTCGCTTTTGAGGCTTTGTCCACATTGACGATATTTTCTGTTAATTCTCACTTTCGACCGGGTATCTGGTGAAAATATTCCCGCGGCATCTTCTCGGTCACGATACCGAGCAGATCCATCATATAGCAGAAGCACAGCTGGAGCTGATCGGGCGACTGCCGCTCCGTCTCCGCGAGAATGCCGTCCATGGCATCATTCGCGATCTCGGCATACAGCCCGTGCAGCGCCACGACCGGCGGCTCGGACGGGACATAAAACTGCTCGAACTTCATATAGGGGTTCGCCACGAGGTAGACATATGTGCCGCTGTTCATGCGGCTCTCGGCGATCTCAAGCGTCTCCCCCTTGTCCGGCTGATAGCGGTAGCGGTGAAACGGCCCGAGGTTGACGAGGGTGTCCGGCTTGAGGCGGTAATCCAGACCGTTGACCGTGAGTGTACCGTGGCCGCTGCGCACGAGCAGGAACGTCTCGTCGTGATTATTGACATAGAGCGTCGGCGCCTTGATCTTGCGCACGCACGCCTTGATATCGCTGGGCAGGACATTGTTGACAAAATAGTCATGCGCGCCGGCCAGAACGGACTTCTCGTCCTTGGAGCTGAAAAATGCCGTGCCGGATGAACGTTCGTTAGCCATGCTGCTTCCTCCCCTGTCCTCTCTGCTTGCGGAACTCGCCTGGTGACATCTTGTTGAGCGCATAGAACACGCGGCCCATCGTGCGGTCAGAGCCGAAGCCCGTCTCCATGGCGATGTCGACTGTCGGCAGCTCCGTCGTCGTGAGCAGCGCCTCGGCATAGCGGACACGGAACATCGACAGAATCTGCTTGTAGCTGGAGTTCAGGCGCGTCTTGAGCTGCACACGCAGGATATTCTCCGAGGTGTAGAGATCGTGCGCGATCTTTTCCGCGTCGATCGGCTCGGACATATTTTCATACAGATAACTGATGGCAGAGATAAGCGTCTCACTCAGGATCATGCCGCGGTAGACCCGGCCGTCCTTCCCGTCGCTGAGCATATCGTTGAGGTACCCTTGCGGGGTCATGCCGGTCAGCGCCTTGAAGCGGCGGAAAAACGTGATGCTCATATGAAAGCCGGAGATGGACGACACATAGTCAAACGGCAGGCTGTCATACAGGAAGTACGACATGGCCAGGATCAATCGCACGCGGTTGACATACTGGCTGAAATTCAGCCCCGTGGCAATCAGCAGCGCATGGTTGAGTGCCGTCTCATCCGCGTCGGACGAGACCGCCTCGGCGACCGAGGCCGCCGTGAGCTCCGCCGTGCTGTGCGTGGCGATATAGAGGCTGGCGCGCCGGCCGAGCGGCATATCCAGCAGCGAGTACTGCTCCTTGCGGCGTGCGGCGGCGCGGTTATACAGCAGCTCGATCTTGCGCAGGAAGGAGCTGCGGATCACAGCCGAGCCGCAGCTGTTTTTCGCGCTCAGGTGGCGAAACTGCTCAAACTGCCGCGCGATCTGGCGAACATCGTCCCCTTCCGGCCCGATGACCGGCAGGCCGGTCACGATCTCGACCTCTCGCAGGTTGGTGATCTGATTGAACATATAATAGCTCAAAAGCTGATAATCAAACGCGGCGACCCAGAGCGTGAGCGTCTCCCCGAATTCGGGGCAGATCGTCAGCACCTGCGAGCACTGGATCCAGGCAACGCAGCCCGCCTGCACGGGGAATTCCTCCCCGTTGATGATAAAGCTGCCGCTGCCGCTGCGGACAAGCACAAAATAGCTGTCCACCTCCATAACGGGGAACAGCTCCTCACTAATGGTGTGCTCCTGAAGACGGAGATACTTATCCGGCCCGCAAAAATACCCGCTGCGCGGTGTCTCGCAGAGCGGCCTGTTTTTTCTCTTCAACGTGCTTAGCCCCCATTCGTGGTAACAATACGGCTTGCAAACCGGCAACCGACAATACTTCTGTTTATAGATTAACAGCTTTTTGTGCAAAAAACAAGTGAACGAATTCCAAACTTTTAAACATTTTCCCCGTTGTGTTACAAAAAGCGAAAAGTGGCAAAAGGCCCGCCGGTGTGCATCCGGCGGGCCTTCGCGCTGTGATAAGATTGAAAGGAGTAAGAGGATGAAAAGAAAAATAGCAAAGAGAATTGACGCTGACTTACAGCTCGTAGCCGACGTGGAAGCCCTGATGCATGGCATCGCTGGACTGGCCCGGCTTGATGGCGTCGCCGATCACGTGGACTTCCGGCACGAACGCCTTGAGCTCTTCGGACAGCGGATCGTACTTGCGGGAGCCGAGGCCGAGGACAATGTAGTCAAAGCCCTTGAGCCACTCTTCCGTGCCATCCTTGTGCTGGATCTTGACCTCGTGCTCGGTCACTTCGAGCACCTTGGAGTTGATGTAGCTCTTAACGCCCTCGCGGCGCAGGCTGGCGAGCGCAATGTTGCGGTTCGGCAGGCAGACGCCGGTCATGAGCTGCGGCTGCATCTCCACGAGCGTGACTTCCACGTCGCCGATGCTGCCGGTGGTGGCAAAGGAGTTCGGACGCGCGTCGGCCATGAGCATTTCGGCCGTCTCGCAGGCGACTTCGCCGCCGCCGAGGATGCAGACCGTGCCCTTCGGGATGGTGACCTTGCGGCTGAGGATATCATGGGTGGTGATGATCGGATAGTCGCCGACGCCCTTGATGAAGGTCGGGATGAGCGGCGTCGCGCCGGTGGCGACGACGACGGCATCGGGCGCGAATTCCTTCACGTTCTCGACCGTGGCTTCCTTCTTGAACTCGAACTTCACGCCGGCCTTCTTGGCGCGGTAGTTCAGGTGCGTGAGCCACTTGCACATCTCCTGCTTGCCGGGAGAGACGACCGCCAGATTCAGCTGACCGCCGATCTGCTTGCTCTTCTCCCAGACGGTGACGTCGTGGCCGCGCTCGGCCGCCGTGACAGCGGTGTACATGCCGCCGGGGCCGGCGCCAATGACGAGGACCTTCTTCGGCTTGTCGGTCGGGTTGAACGGATAGTCATACTCGTGGCCGACGAGCGGGTTGATGTGGCACTTGCAGACCGGATGATGCGGATCTTCCGGCGTGATGCACCGGCCGCCGCAGGAGCCGCAGGGCGTGATGTCATCGAAGCGGTTCTCGTAAGCTTTCTTCGGCAGGTCGGGGTCTGCGAGCAAAGGACGGCCCATAGACACGCCGTCCACCAGACCACGCTCCACCAGATCGGCGGCGTAGCGCACGTCGTTGATCTTGCCGACAACGAAAACCGGGATGTTCACGACCTTCTTGATCTCCGACGCCTCGTAGACGTTCATGCCGATCTTCTGGCTGTGGGAAGGAAGGATGTTCTGAAGGCCCTCATATTGGACGCCGCCGGAGACTTCGAGCATGTCAACGCCCGCAGCCTCGAACTTCGGGGCGAGGTAAAGCATTTCATCCAGGGAGTTGCCGCCCGGCTCACGCTCGGAACCGGAGACACGCAGCACGATCGGGAAATCGCGGCTGATGTTGCGGCGGCACTCTTCAATGATCTCCAGGATCAGGCGCGCGCGGTTGTCGATGCAGCCGCCGTACTCGTCCATGCGCTTATTGCGCAGCGGGCTGAGGAATGCGCCCGGCAGCATGTAAGCATGCGCGACGTGCAGGGCAATGCCGCCGCAGCCGGCCTCTTCGGCGCGGCGCGCGGCCTGGCCGTACTGCTTGACGACCTTGTGGATCTCGTCAATGGTGATCGGGCGGCTGACAGCGCCGTTGGCGTTCGTGTTCACGGACGGGCCGAGCGGCGTGATGCCCTTGAGCGCACAGATGGACTCCGGGCCGGGGTGAATGAGCTGCGGGAAGAGCGTGCTGCCGGCATCGCTCACGCGCTTGGCAAAGGCGGCAAACTGCGGGACGAGGGAGTCCTTGTCCAGCGCGGTCGTCTTGCCGATGTACCAATACTTATGATCGACCGTGACTGCGTCGATGACGACGTAGCCGGCGCCGCCCTCTGCGCGGCGCACAAAGATATCCGCGAGCTGCTTGGGCACCGTGCCGTTGGTCGCCTCATAGTGCATGCTCATCGGCGCCATGGCGATACGGTTTTTCAGCGTCGTTCTGCCCAGCTGCAGGGGCGAGAAGATTTTCGCATCTTTCATATCGGTTATCATGTGATTGCCTCCTGAACGATTATTAAATGTGTATCCCACGCAACGGCCGCCCGCCGGACATGCCGGCCGGAGGGCGCGCATGGGTGCTCCGGATGGTTTGTGCTTTCAGTATAAAGGAAACGGCGCGGCCATGTCGCACATTTTCTTGTTAAATAATCCACATTTTCAAAAAGAATTTCAGAAAATGATGGCGCGCAGGCAGACACTTTTTTCGTTTTCACTACATTTTGCACCCATTTTGTCGAAATTGTCCGTCGATAACATGCCGAAAAAGCGCAGCGATCCCCCGGCGTTCTCTGTGGAAAGAAGCGAAACTGCACAAGAAATCGCAGCCGATTTTGTATATTACGCCACACTTCGTCCGCCATGTGACAATAAAACTGAAGTTTTTGTACATTTCCCGCGCATGATTACGCCACATTCTTTCCGACACGTTTTGCGGCCTAGTGTTAAAATTTCTACAATAGCTGATGCAGAGCGGAATCCGGCCACCAGCGGCCGGTCTCCGCCGGATCATTCCCGGGTCCGTCGGACATGATTAAGGAACTCCGCTCTCAGGCAGACGTGTAGGAAATCAGATTCGGATTCATTCCAATGAAGAAAGGTGTATTTCATGAGTTACGATGCATTGTTTTCTCCCATCAAGCTCAGAGGGCTTGAGCTGAAAAACCGTGTGGTCCTGCCGGGTATGAACACCAAGATGGTCAAGGACAAGAACGACGTGGGCGAGGATCTGCCCGCCTACCATGCGGCGCGCGCAGCCGGCGGCTGCGGCCTGAACATTGTCGAGCTCGTCTCCATCTGCCCCGAGTGCCATGCATACCTGTACCTCGGCCTTTATAATGAGCACCACAGAGACCAGCTGCGCAAGATCACCGACGCGATCCACGCGGCCGGCGGCAAAGCAGGCGTGCAGATCTGGCACGGCGGCTTCGTGCCCGAAGAGTTCTTCGACAAGACCAACAAGCTTGAGACGCCTGACACGCTGACCGTCGAGCGCATCCACGAGATCGTCAAGCAGTTCGGCTACTCCGCCAAGCTCGCTGTCGAGGCCGGCTTTGACGCACTCGAGTTCCACGGCGCACACACTTATCTGCCGCACGAATTCATGAACCCCTCGCTCAACAAGCGCACCGACGAGTACGGCAACCAGAGCCTGGAGAACCGCTGCCGCTTCAATCTCGAGGTCATCCGCGAGATGCGCAAGAACATGCCGGAAGACATGCCGCTGCTCATGCGCCTGGACGCCATCGACGAGATGCTCCCGGCCGTGACCACGCAGGACGAGACCGTGCAGTTCATCAACTGGGCCGCCGAGGCCGGTGTCGATGCGATCGACCTGTCCCGCGGCAACGCCCGCAGCCTTGCGACCGTGTATGAAGTGCCGCCCTACAATCTGGAGCCCGGCTTCAACATGGACAACATCGCCGCCATCAAGGCGCGCGTGAACATCCCGGTCATCGGCGTCGGCCGCATCGTCGACCCCGCTCTGGCCGATCAGCTCATCCGTGAGGGCAAGATCGACATGGTCGCCGTCGGCCGTGCGCAGCTCGCCGATCCCGAATGGTGCAACAAGTCCATGGAAGGCCGCGAGGCGGAGATCCGCCGCTGCATCGGCTGCACCGAGGGCTGCTATGACAAGGTCATCGATCCGAAGGCCAAGCACATCACCTGCACCCGCAACCCGGCGCTCTGCCTGGAGTACAAGGGCCTCCCGAAGCCGGAGAAAGCCAAGAACGTCATGGTCATCGGCGCCGGCATCGGCGGTCTGATGGCAGCCGAGTACCTCAAGGCTCGCGGCCACAATCCGACCGTCTATGAAGCCACCGACGCCCCGGGCGGCCACTTTGTGCTCGCCGGAAAGGCCCCGAAGAAGCAGGCCTTCACCGACGCCGTCATGTGGGACGCTGAGGAGTGCAAGCGTATGGGCATCGAGATCAAGACCGGCGTGACCGTCACGCCCGAGCTCATCAAGGAAGTCAAGCCCGATCACGTGATCGTCGCCACCGGCGCGCACTTTGTCGCCCCGAACATCCCGGGTCTCGACACCGCGAAGGACGTCTACGTGGCTGAGGACGTGCTGGCCGGCAAGGCCATGCCGCACGGTGAAACCATCATCCTCGGCGGCGGCGGCGTTGGCTGCGAGACCGCGCAGTTCCTCATCGAGCACGGCGTCACCGATGTGCGCGTGATGGATTCCAAGCGCGTCGGCAACAAGATGGGTATGCTGCGCACCATGTTCCTCGACATCGAGTACCCCGGCGATACCATCAAGAAGAGCCGCAACTCCAAGGTCACCAACATCGGCGACCACGAGATCACCTACGCGTTCACGAACAAGGCCAAGAAGACCGTTGAGAAGACCCGCCACTTTGATTCCCTCGTCATCGCCACCGGCATGCACTCCCGCCCGACGCAGGAGCTGACCGATGCGTGCAGCGAGCTCGGCATCCCCTGCGACGTGATCGGCAGCGCCAAGAAGGCCGACATGGGCATCGAAGCCACCGCCGACGCTTACGCCGCCGCCATGAAGGTCTGATCGCAAACGTCAAACACAGATAACAAGTCAGGAGGTTATCATTATGACAGTTGAAGAACGTCTCGAAGCACTCGAGAAAGAAGTGCAGCGTCTCAAGGACGTGCAGGCCATTAAGGAGCTCAAGAGCAAGTATTTCCGCGCGCTCGACACCAAGAACTGGGACGAGCTGGAGACGACCATGACCCCGAACATCTCCACGGCTTACTCCAACGGCAAGCTCGTTTTCCACGGCCCGAAGGAGATCACCAACTACTTCAAGGAGTCCATGCCCCACACCGAGATCACCCTGCATCAGGGTCACAACCCGGTCATCTGGTTTGAAAGCGACACGGTCGCCTACGGCAAGTGGTATCTGCAGGACAACCTGATCTTCGCCGAGGGCAACCCCTACTGCGGCACGCAGATTCAGGGCTCTGCCATCTACACCGACAAGTATGTCAAGGTCGACGGTGAGTGGCTGATCGAGGACACCGGCTACCTGCGCGTGTATGAGGAATCCTTCCAGCGCGACAACACGCACCGCATCCGCATCAACATGTTCCGCCCGAAGAAAAAGAAAGTCATCAAGAAAAAGTAAAGAAACCCGCTTTATTCAAGCCGTCGTACATTCGATGTATGGCGGCTTGAACCAAAATGAGTGAAAAAATCCCTGCGAACGGAGCGTGATCCCCGTGCTGAAAAAACTGCGGCGCAAAGTCTACCGAAAGATCCGTTTTCAGACCTGGTACCGCAAGGCATACTACTACCACCGCAAGCGGCGGGATCTGGACAAGACCATCGCCCAGTACCGCGGCGTGGATGTACTGAGCGACAAAAAGCGCCTGTACCGTCTGCGGCGCGACATGATCCGGAGCCTGTTCCGGTACGGCTCGTACTACAATGAATATTTCCTCTTCGGCTACGAGGGGAAGGACGCCGCCTACCGCGACAGCTTCATCACCGAGGGCGTGCGCATGAGCTACTACCCGCGCATGAACGACCCGAAGAACACGAACCTGCTCGAGAACAAGTACCTGACGTACCAGAAATTCCGCGACTTTTACGGCCGCGATGTGCTGCGCATCAAAAAAGGCGCGCAGCCCACGCCCGCCGCGCTCGAGGCACTGCGCGATTTCACGCAGGCGCACCCGGATTATATCGTCAAGCCCATTTACGCCGCCTTCGGCAAGGGCGTACATACCGAGTCCATCCGCGACTACCCCTATCTCGAGGCTGCGCACGCCGCCTACAGTGCGCACGGCGCCATCCTCGAGCAGATCATCGAGCAGGGCGAGGCGCTCTCCCGCATCCACCCGCAGTCGGTCAACACGCTGCGCATCCCGACAGTCGTCCTGGCCGACGGTGAGGTGCGGCTGTTTCACCCCACGCTGCGCGTCGGACGCGGCGACGGCATCATCGACAATTTCAGCGCCGGCGGCATCAGCGCACTCATCGACCCCGAGACCGGGTGCATCTGCTCCGACGGCGCGGACAAAAAGGGCCGCCGCTACGCGGCCCATCCGGACACCGGCGTGCGCTTTAACGGCTACCGCCTCCCGGAATGGGACAAAGCCGTTGCCATGGTCACAACGGCGGCGCACATGGTGCCCGGAAATCACTATTGCGGCTGGGACCTTGCCTACAGCACACACGGCTGGTGCATGGTCGAGGCCAACTGCACCGCGCAGATGGGCGGCATGCAGATCATCACACAAACCGGCAGAAAGGCAGAACTGGAAGCGCTCATCGCGCAGATGTGACGCCACTGCTGTAAATAAGCAAAGGAAGCCAACAAGGACAACATCGAAAGGAGAAAAAACCATGACTGAACTTGAAAAACTCGTAGAAAAAGACGCAATCCGTGACCAGTATTACGTTTACGCCCGCGCACTGGACCGCATCGACAACCCGCTCGGCAAGACCGTGTTCGCCGAGGACGCGCAGGTCGACTACGGCCCGACCTACAAGGGCACCGGCTACGGCTTCATCGACATGATGCTCAAGATGCACCGCAAGATGGTCTCCACGCACCACGTCATGACCAACATCCTCATCAAGCTCAACGAGGACGGCACCAAGGCCGCCGCCGAGGCTTACATGTACGCCGCCTGCAAGTATCGCAACGGCATGGTCGTCGTGGCACGCTGCCGTGACATCGACCTCTGGGAGAAGCGCGACGGCAAGTGGCTCGTTGTCAAGCGCACCGTCGCCGGCGACAACACCATGATCCTGCACCCCGATTTCGCGCCTGACTACAACAATGGCCGCGACAAGGTCAAGGATCCGTCCTACGACTACTTCGAGACCATCGAGTAATCCCGCCATGGCGACGAGAAACATCCCATTCCCGGACAAAGTCCGCGACATGGTGCTCGATGTCATCAAGCACGTCCGCCGTCAGGAATACACGCCTGAGCAGCTGTGCCAGCTCCAGAAGATCATCGAATGCAAGTACTTCTACTGGTGGTGCATGGACATGAAAAAAGAAGAGTATGTGATGGAGCTGTTTACGGACGACTTCCGCTACTACCTCAATGGCCATCTCGCCGTCAAGGACAAGCTCCTGCAGGCGCGCAACGCCAAATGGTGCAACAAGGACATGCAGACGATGCACATGGGCCATCAGCCAATGATCTGGCTGATCGACGACACGCACGCACGCGGGGTATTCCAATACGAGGACCATATGTGCTATTATGATGACAGCGAGGTCCTGCAGGGCTGGCTGGTCTACTGCGACGATTTTGTCAAGGGCAGCGATGGTGCGTGGCGCATCCAGAAGCTGCGCATGGCCTATCGCGAGATGGACGGCAGCTTCCGCAGCACCATGGTACCCAAGGACTGGGTGCCGGATGAATGGGACACACCAAACTACTAAGCAAACGAGGAAGCCGCACATTCGTGCGGCTTCCCTGCCGCCTCATTTTCTCAAAAGCATCCCCGGTGAATGCCTTTGAAAAGCTGAGGAAGCTCCAAATCTGACGCAGGAGAATGCAACATGGAACAAAAACGGACACTGGGCAGCTGGATCTCCGCACGCAGATACATCCGCGACTTCGCCGCGGATTACGCTGCCCGGCACGGCGAGAACGCCGCCGAGATCGAAAAGGACATCCTGCAGGCCAAGAAGCGCAACCACATCTCGCTCAACGAATATGAGTGGGTCGGCTATCACGACCGCACGGAGGCGCAAAAGCGCACCATGTCCACGCTCTGGACGCGCGCGGAGTTCCGCAAGAACTTCACCGACCGCCGCTACATTGCGATCCTGATGAACAAATACATCTTCTCCAAGGTCTTTTCCGACTTTTACGGCCGCCGCTGCGTGCAGGCGTCCGCCGTGGACGCGGCGCTGCTGCGCGCGCTCGCCGGTGACGCCGGGAAGGTCGTCTACAAGCCCAACTGCAAGGGTCAGGGCACGGGCGTGCGCATCCTCCCGGCAGCGACCGAGGCCGAACAGGCAGACGCACTCGCGTATCTGCGCGCAAATTCCGGCGGCATCGTGGAAGAATACATCCAGCAGCATCCGACGCTCGCGCAGCTCAACCCCGGCGCCGTGAGCATCGTGCGCTTTTACACCGTGACCGCGCCGTCCGGGACGTATCTGTTTGCCCCGGTGCTCACGACCGCCATCGAAAAGGACATCTCCAACGGCTGCCAGGACGCACTGACCGCGATGATCGACATCCGCACCGGTGTCGTTCTCACGGACGCCGTGGATCAGAACAATTTCATCGACTATCATACGCACCCGGTCACGGGCGTGCCCTTCCCCGGCCTGCAGCTCCCGTTCTGGGCCGAGACCATTGACATGATGCGCCGCGCCGTGCCGCTGGCCAGCAAGATCTCCAACATCGGCTGGGACGTGACCATGACCGCGGACGGCCCGCTCATCATCGAGGCCAACACCATTCCGGGCTTCAACACCGCGCAGTACCGCGGCTATGCCTGGGTCACGGACGGCTATGGCTATCAGCCGCTGTTCGACGAGCTCAACGGCCGCCCGTTCGTCAATAACGACCACTATGCGCGCGTGCTCTTGAAGCTCGACTAACATCTCACGGAGGTTCCGGTATGGAAGCTGTTCTCTCAGTCGCTTTCGGTGTCTGGATCGTCATCACCGCATTTGTCTACCGGGCCGTGACGGGCCCGAAACGCGGGGACGGGCGGAAAAAATGAATCTGTATTTCCTGGGAATTCTCGCTGCGCTCGTCGTGTTCTTCGCCGTCGGCATCGCCGCGGGGCGCATGGTCAAGGATACGAACGACTACTACGTCTCCGGCCGCAACGCGCCAACGCTGCTGATCGTCGGGTCGCTCATCGCGTCGTTTCTTTCAACGGGCGCGTTTCTCGGCGACACGGGCGAGGTCTACTCCGGCTTTTTCATCGGCATCGTGACCGTCGGCGTCATTCAGGCGACGGGCTATATCTACGGTGCCGGCTTCTTCGGCCGGTACATCCGCCGGAGCGAGGTGACGACGCTGCCGGAGTATTTCGGCCGCCGCTTCTGCTCGAAGCATCTGCGCCGACTCTCGGCCGTGATTTTGCTCGTGTCCGTGAGCGCATATCTGCTCAGCGCCATTCAGGGCGTGGCCACGCTCATGAGCAGCATCACGGGCTATGACTACCGCCTGTGCGCCGTGATCGTGTGGCTGGCGTTCACCGCCTTCACGATCTATTCCGGCTCGCCGGGCGTGCTGCTGACGGACACGATCATGTTTCTCGTCTTTCTCGCGGCCGCGCTCGTCGCCGTCCCGTTTCTCATCCGTGCGGGCGGCGGCTGGTTCGCCGGCATCGAGGCGCTCGCCAACAGCGACACCATGCCCGGCATCCTCTCCTGGGCCGGAAACCCGGACTACCTCTATCCTGACGGCGTGAGCAACACCGCCTGGGCGGTGACCTACGGCATCGTCTGGGCGCTCGTTGTGGCCATCAGTCCATGGCAGACGAGCCGCTACCTCATGGCAAAGGACGAGCACGTCGTCCTGCGCTCATCCGTGTGGTCGTCCATGGGCGTCATGGTCGTGACGATCGCGCTGTACTTTTCCGCCGCGTTCGTGCGCAACATCAACGGCAGCCTTCCGGGCAGCGAGGCCATGATCTGGGCCGCCACACACGTGCTGCCGCCGGTCATCGGCATGCTGCTGCTCATCGGCATCAGCGCCGCCGGCATCTCGTCGGCGTCGACGTTTTTGTCGCTGATCGGGTTTTCCGTCGTCAACGACATTCTGCCCGAGGCCGAAAGCGACCGCAAAAAGCTCACCCGCTCCCGCTGGGCGATGCTGGCGGTCAGTCTTGTCGTGCTCGCGCTCGCCTACCTCAATCCACCGCAGATCTTCCTCATCATGTATTTCGGCGGCACCGTCATCGCGGGCGCGTGGAGTCTCGTGGCTTTCGGCAGCGTGTGGAGTCGCCGCCTGAGCCGCTGCGGCGCGTATCTCGGGATGCTGCTCGGCTTTCTCGGCTGTGTGGGCGCGAAGGCGATCTACGCCCTGCGCGGCATCACGCCGCCGGTCTGGGCGGATGCGTTTTTCATCGGCATCGTGCTGAGTATCCTCGGCGCGGTGATCGGCTCTGCGCTCCGGCCGCCGACGCAGGCAGAACAGCTCGCGCGCGAACGGCTCTTCGATGCGCCCACCGGCCCGGAGGAGGCCGCCGCCTGCCGAAAGGACCGGCGGCTGTGGCGGGTGTACCTCGTATTTGGCCTGTGTGTGGGCCTGTTTTTCCTGTTTTTCTATGCCATTCCCTACAGCCGCGCGCTGTGATCTTCCCCGGAGGTGACCGCCATGTCGGACACGCTGAATCTGTACTATGCCCGCATCGCCAACATGGGCGATCTGCTCAACCCGCTCATCATCGAGCGCTGCTTCGGCTACCGGGTCGAGCGCTGCTCGTTTCTCACCGGCGACCTGTGCGCCATCGGCAGCGGTCTGGCACAGTATAAGCTGCACGGCAATCCGCTCATGAAGCTGCAGCAGTGCATCAACGGCCGGACGCACCCGCACGTGGACGTCTGGGGCTCCGGATTCATCAACTACGACGATGCGCGCGGACGCTTTTTCAAGCGCGACATGCGCTTTCACGCCGTGCGCGGCGAGCTGACGCGCCGCAGCGTCGAGCGCATGACCGGCCGCACGCTCGACATTCCGACCGGCGACGGTGGCATTCTCGCAGACGAGCTGCTGGACACGCTGCCCGAAAAACGGTATGATATCGGCATCGTGCCGCACGTCTGCGACCTGAATGACCCCACCGTGACGGATCTGCTGGGCCGGTACGAAAACGCGAAGTTCATCAACGTCAAGGATGACCCCATCGCCGTGCTGACCGAGATCGCGCAGTGCCGCTGCATCCTCTCGAGCAGTCTGCACGGGCTGATCGCGGCCGACAGCTTCCACATCCCGAATCTGCACATCGTCTTTTCCGACCGCCCGCTCGGCGACGGGTATAAGTTCGATGATTACTATTCCGCCTATGGCGTGCAGCATTCGCCGCGCGACCTGCGCGTGAGCGCAGCGCCCGCCATCGCCGAGATCCGGGACGGCTGGCGCATCCGGCCGGAGCAGGTCGAGGAGAAAAAGCGCCAGATGCGCGCGGCTTTCCCCTACCCGGCCGTGAATGGAGGCAGCCTATGAATGATCTGATCTCGGTCGTCATCCCGACCTATAACCGCAGGGACAAGCTGCCGGCGTGCATTGCAAGCGTGCTGGCGCAGACCTACCGGAACATCGAGGTCATCGTCGTGGACGACGCCTCGACCGACGGCACGGAGCGCCTGTTCGACCGCAGCACCGACCCGCGCGTGCACTACGTGCGCTACGGCGACAACCGCGGCGCGTGCTATGCCCGCAATCTCGGCGCGCAACAGGCACGCGGCAGCATCCTCGCCTTTCAGGACAGCGACGATCTCTGGCACCCGGACAAGCTGCAAAAGCAGTATGATCTGCTCACGGCCACCGGGGCCGATCTGTGCTACTGCGGCATGAACCGCGTCGCCGCAAACGGCAGCTCGTTTTATTATCCCGTGCACGCGCCGCACCCCGGCCGCGCGCTGGAGGATTTTCTGGCCGAGAACCGCGCCAGCACCCAGACCATGCTCATGCACCGCGCCGTGTGGGAGACCGTGCGCTTCGACGAGACCATCCGCCGCTATCAGGACTGGGACTTTGCCATCCGGGCGGCCGAGCGCTTCCGACTCGTGTACCTGCCGGAGGCACTGGTGGAGTCCGAGGTCGGCGGCGACAGCATCTCCGCCGTCGTCAAATCCTACCCCCACCTGCTGCGGCTGTATGAAAAGCACGCAGCGCTCTACCAACGCTTTCCGCGCAGCGACGCCGTGATGAACCGCCGTCTCGGCAAGCGCAGCCACCCGACCGATCCGGCGCGCGCCGCCGCGCACTTCCGCAAAAGTTTCCGGCTCAGCCACAATCCCTATGACCTGAGCTATTACCTCGCCAACTGCCTACGCGCCCGCCGGCAGCAGAAAGGACAGACACCATGACCGCATTCGTCATTTTGCATTACCGCGCCATCGACACGACCCGCAGCTGCGTCAAGAGCATCCGCGCGCTCGCGGGCGACAAGCACATCGTCATCGTGGACAACGCCTCCCCGAACGGCACGGGCGCTGTTCTGGCGGAGGAATTCGCCGCGAGCCCGGACGTGACCGTGCTGCTGCACGGCAAGAACGACGGCTTTGCCCGCGGCAACAACGTCGGCACGCGCTGGGTGTACGAGCATCTGGACGCGGACTTCACCGTCGTGCTCAACAACGACGTCGAGATCCCGCAGCACGACTTCATTCCCCAGATCGCGCGCATTTACGCGCAGCACCCGTTCGACCTGCTCGGGCCGGACATTGTGTCGGTGTTCTCCGGCATTCACCAGAGCCCGAAAACGCTGCACGGCTGCACGCTCGAGAGCGTGCGGCACAAGCGTGCGTGCGTTGCGCGCAGCAAAAATCCCATCCTCCTGCTGCTGAGCAGCGGCGAGAAAAACAGCCCCGCCATCTGGCGGCTCGTGCAGATCCGCAACCGGAAAAAACAGCACATTGACACCACGCGCCCCGCGGAGGGCGTCGTGCTGCACGGCTCGTGCGTGATCTTCTCGCAGCGCTATCTTGCCCGCCACCCCGAGCCGTTTTACCCGAAAACGTTCATGTACTACGAGATGGAGATCCTCGACTGGATCTGCCGCCAGGAGGGCAGCGTCGTGCGCTACGACCCGTCGATCTCCGTGCTGCACTATCAGTACGTGGCCTCGAAGATGGAGTACCGCTCGATCGTGCGGCGCTCAAAATTCGTCATCGACTGCCTGCTCGACTCGCTCGATGCGGCCGAGGAGCTGATCCTTGCATCCGAGACGGCAGAGCCCGCGGCAGCGCAGCCGGTAAACACCGTCGCGCTCGCGGACGCCTGAGCGCGCAGAAAGGCGGCACCGCGCCATGAAAAAGAAAAAGACCCGCCGCGCGACCCGGGCGTTTTACGCCGGGCTGTCCTACCTCTCGCCGCGGTGGAACACCAAACTGTTATACCTGCGCAAGTTCGGCCGTCTGCCGGATCTGAAGCACCCGCAGACGCTCAACGAAAAGCTGCTCAAGCAAAAGCTCGAGCGCTTCGGCACGGACCCCGTCGTGCGCCAGTGCGCGGACAAATACCGCGTGCGCGACTATGTGGACGGCTGCGGCTGCGGCGGCACGCTCAACCGCCTGCTCGCCGTGTACGACCGGCCGGAGGACATCGACTGGGACGCGCTGCCAGAGCGCTTCGCCGTCAAGTGGAACTTCGGCTGCGGCTACAACCTCATCTGCACGGACAAAAGCGCGCTCGACACGAACGCCGCCGAAAAGCAGCTGCGCGCCTGGGGGCGCGAGCCGTTCTGGGCGTATTACTCCGAGCTCCAGTACCGCCATGTCGAGAAAAAGCTGCTCGTGGAGGAGTACATCGGCAGCGCGGACGGCACGCTGCCGGAGGACTATAAATTTTACTGCTTCCACGGCCGGGCGGATTGTGTTATGCTCTGCGTGGGGCGCGACGAGGGCTGGCCGAGGTTTTATTTCTTCGACCGGGACTTCCGGCTCCTGCGCATCAACCGTGACTCGCAGGCCGCACCCGAGGACTTCACGCTGCCGAAGCCGGCAGGGCTGGACGAAGCCTTTGCCATTGCCGACCGGCTGAGCAAGCCGTTTGACTTCGTGCGCGTGGATCTGTATCTCACGCCGCGCGGCGTGCGCTTCGGTGAGCTGACATTCACCCCGGCGGCCGCGCTGGACAACAAGCGCCTGCCGGAGACCGACCTGCGCTTTGGCCGCAGGATGGAGGAAACACTATGAACATTGCCATTCTCGGCGCGGGCAACAGCGGCTGCGCACTTGCGGCCGACTACGCCGCGCGCGGCCATGAGGTCACGCTCATCAAGACCTCGCACAGCCTGCACGACGACAATTTCTCGCACCTGTGCGCGACCGGCGGCCGGATGCGCATCCACGAATTCGGCACGGACACGGACTGCGTGATCGCGCACCTGTCGCGCGACGTGGCGGATGTGCGCGGCAAGGACATCGTGCTGCTGTGCACGCAGACGGGCTACCACCCGGACGTGCTGCGGCGCGTCGTGCCGTTTCTGACGCCGGGGCAGATCCTGCTGATGATCCCGGGCTACCTCTCCACCGCCTATGCGCTCGGGCTGCACCCGGCCGACGGCGTCATCTTCGCCGAGGCGGAGAGCAACTTCATCGACGGGCGCATCGGCGCGCCGGGCGAGTTTCAGGTGGGCTTTCGCAACGTGCGCAACCCCATCGGCGTCTACCCGCACAACGCGCTCCCGGCGGCACGGGAAGTGCTCGACCGGCTGGGCACGCCGTTTGTGTATCTCAGGAGCGTGGCCGAGGCCGCGCTGCACAACCCGAACATGATCGTGCACACGGTCGGCGCCGTGATGAGCATCCCGCGCATCGAGGCCACGCACGGCGACTTCTGCATGTACCACGAGGCGTTCACGCCGTCGACCTGGAACCTGCTCGAGGCGCTCGACGGCGAGAAAATGCGCGTGCTCGAGCACCTTGGCTGCGACCCCGTGCCGTATGTCGAGGCGTGTAAATTCCGCAACAGTCTCGACGATGCGCGTGACGCGAAGGAGGTCTTTTTCGCCTACGCCGCCATGCCGGAGCGGGCAAAAGGGCCGCTGACCGTGCGCTCGCGCTACATCATGGAGGATGTGCCGCAGGGGCTCGGCCTGCTGGAGTCGCTGGGTGCGGCGCTGGGTGTGCCGACGCCGGTGTGCTCGTCGCTGATCGAGATCGCCTCGGCGGCGCTCGGCTGTGACCTGCGCGCGCAGGGCCGCACGATCGAGCGGCTCGGCCGGGACAACATCCGGGCCATTCTGGACGATGCAGAGAGGGGCGCTGAACCATGTCCCGCTGGAACGCACTGAAAAAGACTTACCGCATGTGCACGCGCCTACGCGCGCAGCGCGGCGGCAGCCGGACGGGCTATCTGCTCGACGCGCTGTGGTGCAGTGTGCGGCACGGCGCATCGCCGGAAAACTACTTTGTGCTCCGCTTCTTTGCCCTGCCGGACTGGCAGCGTGCGGCCTTCCTCACATCCGGCCGCTCCGGTGCGCTCGACCGGGCGCTCAACCGCAATGCCGCGGCGGCGGAAAAGGAAGCCCTTGCAAGCAAGGCGCGCTTTCTCACGGTGTTCGCGCCCGATGTCCGGCGGGCACACGTCTACGCGCCGGAAGCGGACTTTGCCGCTTTCTGCACCTTTCTGGATGAAAACGACACGTTCTTTCTCAAGCCCGTCGGCGGCACGATGGGCCGCGGCATCGAGCGCCGCCGCAGCGCCGCCATCCCCGACCGTGCCGCATTTTACAACGACTGCCGGGCGCAGCGGCTGCTGCTCGAGGCGCCCATCCGGCAGCACCCCGCGCTCGAGGCACTCAGCCCCGGGTGCGTCAACAGTGTGCGCGTCAACGCCGCGCGCGGCCGCGGCGGCCGCGTCCGGCTCATCGGCGCGTGCCTCAAGTGCGGCGGTCAAGGCGCCGCGACCGACAACTTCCACACCGGCGGCATCGCCTACCCGCTGGAGCTGGCGTCCGGCCGCGTGTCCGGCCCGGGCCGCAACAACACCGATCTCGGCGACTATACCCGCCACCCGGCATCGGGTGCGTATCTGCCAGGGTTCCAGATCCCGTTCTGGCCCGAGCTCACCGCGTGCGTGCGCCGGGCCATGGACCGCGTGCCCGGCATGGGCTACGTCGGCTGGGACATCGCCGTCACGCCCGACGGGCCGGAGCTCATTGAGGGCAACTGGCACTGGCCGGGCGGCAACATCATTCAATTCGACGGAGTGGGCAAATATCCGCTGCTCCGGGACTGTGCAGGTGAAACCGATGAAGAACATCCTCACTGAAAATAAACTGGTCAAAAATCTCCGCGCCTACCCCGTGCTGCACAAGCGCTGGTGCGACTACGTCAAAGGCGTCCGTGAACTGCCGGAGGGCTTCACGGCCGAACAGCTCTTTCACGACTACCTCAAGGTGCGACGCAGCAACCCGGAAAAGCGCGTGTCCATGTCCGAGTACATGATCTTCGGCTTCTACGGCCTGACGACCGCGCAGCAAAAGCAGTACCTCACCGACGTGGAGGCGACGTTGCTCATGCGCCCGTACAACAGCGCCGCCGAGCCGTATCTCAAGAGTAAGGTAACATTCCTGAAAAATTTCACGCAGTTTGTCAGCCGCGGCTGGCTGTACCTGCCGGAGAGCGATCTTGCGGCCTTTGACGCCTTTGTGCGCCGGTACCACAGCATCGCGCTCAAGCCGCAGTATTCCAGCTGGGGCATCGGTTTCCGCAAGCTGACGGAGGCTGAGTGGAACGCAGCCCCCGACCGGCAGGCGCTGTTTGACGAGCTGTGCGCGGGCAAGTATCTGGCCGAGGAATTCATCCAGTCGGATGCCTCCCTCGCGCGCTTTCACCCGGAGTCGCTCAACACGCTGCGCGTGATCACGTTCCGCCGCGGCGAGCGCTTTGAGGTCTTTGGCGCGGGCCTGCGCGTGGGCAACAACGGCCTGCACGTCGATAACGCCCACGGCGGCGGCATCTTCTGCGAGATCGACCCGGCCACCGGCGTCATCATGACCGACGGTCTCGACGAGCACGGCAACAGCTATCTCTGCCACCCGATGACCGGCGTGCCCTTCCGGGGCGAGGTGATCCCTCAGTGGGAGGAGATCTGCGATTTCTGCCGCAGCGCCGCGCAGACGCTGCCGTGCCTGCGTGTCGTCGGCTGGGACGTGGCCATTCTGCCCGGCGGCAAACTGGAGCTCATCGAGGGCAACCACAACCCCGGCATGAACATCGTGCAGGCACCGGCCAAGCACGGCGTGCACGACAAGTTCGCGCACATGCTGCTCGACTTTTACGGTGACCCGGCGCAGTACGCCTACGAGACGGTGAAGCAGCCATGAGCAATTTCACCTTTTCGCCCACGGATATTCCCGGCGTGCAGATCGTCGACGTAAAGAGCTTCGGCGATGCGCGCGGCTATTTCATGGAAACCTACAGGGCGGCCGACTTTGCCGCTGCCGGCATCACGGATGCGTTCGTGCAGGATAACCAGTCCTGCTCGCACCGCGGCGTGCTGCGCGGGCTGCACTTTCAAAAGCGGCACCAGCAGGCAAAGCTCGTGCGCGCGATCTCGGGCGAGATCTTTGACGTCGCCGTGGATCTGCGCCGCGGCAGCGCGACCTACGGCCGCTGGGTCGGCGTCGTGCTCAGCGCGGAAAACCGCCGCCAGCTCTACATCCCGCGCGGCTTTGCCCACGGATTTCAGGTGCTGAGCGAGCAGGCGGTCTTTGCCTACAAGTGCGGCGACGTGTACCACCCTGAGGACGAGGGCGGTCTGCGCTACGACGATGCGGACATCGGCATCGTCTGGCCGGGACAGGACACGCCCATCCTCAGCGAAAAGGATCAAAACTGGCCGGCGCTGCGTGCGCTCGGCATCGAGCTGTGATGTAACAAGCGCTGCGGAGGTGAGATCATGAACATACTCGTCACCGGTGCAAACGGCCTGCTCGGGAGCTCCGTTATGACGGAACTGCGCCGGCGCGGTCATCACGGCATCGCCGTCGGGCGCGCGCCGCAGTGCCGCAGCACAGACGCGGCGGCGTATGTGCAGGCAGGCCTCTGCGATGCATCGGCTGTGCAGGCGCTCTTTGTCGGCGTGCAGCCGGACGCGGTCATCCACTGCGCCGCATGGACGGACGTGGACGGTGCGGAGCTGCCGGAAAACCGCGAGCAGGTGTTTGCCGTCAACCGGGACAGCACGCAAAACGTGGCCGAGGCCAGCCGTGACCACGGCTGCAAGCTGCTGTATGTGACGACGGACTATGTCTTTGACGGGACGTATCCCGCCCCCTACCCCGCGGACTACGACCACTTTGCCCCGCTGAATGTCTACGGGCAGAGCAAGCTCGACGGTGAGCGTGCCGTGTGCGGCACGCTCGCGCAGCACTTCATCGTGCGCACCTCGTGGCTCTACGGCGCGGGCGGCAAAAACTTCGTGCGCACCATGCTGCAGCTGAGCCGCACGCACGATACGCTGCGCGTCGTATGCGATCAGGTCGGCACGCCGACCTATGTCCCCGATCTCGCGCGGCTGCTCGCCGACATGGTCGAGACCGACCGATACGGCCGCTACAACGCGGTCAACAGCGGCGGCTACGTGAGCTGGTATGACTTCGCCTGCGAGATCTTCCGCGCCGCCGGCATCCCCATGACCGTGCTGCCGGTGACGACCGAGGAATATGGCCGCAGCCTTGCCGTGCGGCCGCACAACAGTCGGCTGGACACGGCCAAGCTGGCAGCCGCCGGTTTCCGGCCGCTGCCTGACTGGCAGGACGCGCTCGCGCGCTATCTCGCCGCAGAACAACCATAAACGACCGGGGCATCCCGCACCAATGTGCGCGGACGCCCCGGTTTTCTGTTATTCAGCGCTTGGGCTTGATGAGCGACACGAACGACCGGATGCCCGTATCCTGCGAGCCGCGCGGATAGACCAGCAGCGTGCGCGCCTTCGCCTTGAAGCCCTGCACCGGGCGAAACACCACACCGTCGATCCCCCAGCAGGCGACGCTCGCCGGCATGATGCTGAAGGCGATGCCGGTGTTGATGATGAGGGCGATGCTGTAAAAATCGTCGGCATACATGCGCTTATTCTCCCGCAGGCCCATGTTGGCATACATGCCCGCGATCAGCCCGGCCGAGGGCTGACTGTCCTGCGCGCGGTTGAGCACGATCGGCATGCCCTTGAGCTCTCTTGGGTGGATCTCTTTTTTCGCCGCCAGCGGGTGCGAAGCGCTGATCATGACCATGCACGGATCCGAGAGCGTGACGCGGCTGTCGAGCTCCTTGCCGAGCTCCACACCGAAGCCGGAGAGCACGGCCATGTCCAGCTGCCCTTCGGCCAGAGCGCCGAGCAGGCTCTGATTGCTGCCGAGCTGGAACTCGATCTCCGCCTCCGGGTGCTGGCGGTGATATTTGCGGATCTGCGAGACGATGGTCCACAGCTCATAGGCCCCGGCATAACCGATGCGCAGATCCGTCGCGTTGCCGAGCGCAACCTTCTTGCCCTGCGCCGCGGCGCCGTTGTAGCGGATCATGAGCTGCCGGCACTGCCGGTAGAACACCTCGCCCGCCGGCGTCAGGCTCACGCCGCGCTTGCCGCGCACAAACAGCGCATAGCCAAGCTCCTGCTCGAGCAGCTTGACCTGCTGGCTGACTGCCGTCTGCGAGATGCACTGCTCCTCGGCAGCACGGGTGAAATTGAGGTGCTCTGCAGCCGATAAGAACACCGGAAGGCGCTGAATGCTCACAGTTTCCACACTCCTTGTCGAATAAGCAACGCTCAGCAGCGAAATATTGCTTTCTTTTATTATATCCATAACTTTTTCTTCTGACAAGGTCATAAAACGATATTGGACTGCGCTCTATAAAAATGATACAATTTTAACAAGACGAGCATCAAGTCACACCCGTTCAAGGGTCATCAAACATTCCGTTTCATAAGGAGGACAAATACCATGGAAAAGATGCGTTTTGAAGGCAAGGTCGTCATCGTGACCGGCGCGAGCTCGGGCATTGGCCGCTCGACCGCGCGGCTGTTCGCCATGGAGGGCGCCAAGGTCGTCGCCGCGGCGCGCCGCCTGAAACGGCTGGAAGACCTGCGCGATAAGGTCGCGGCGGAAAACGCCCCCGGCGTCATCCTGCCGGTCAAGACGGACGTGCGCGACCCGGCACAGATTGAGGCCATGTTCGACACCTGCCTCAAGGAGTTCGGCCATCTGGACATCCTCGTCAACAACGCCGGCGTGCTCGACGGTCAGCTCCCCATCCATGAGACGACACCGGAGGTCTACGACATGATCTACGAGACCAACCAGCGCGCCGTGTTCCTGTGCTGCCAGCGCGCCATCAGGATCTTCCTCGAGCAGGGCACGCCGGCGAACATCGTCAACGTCGCCTCGGCAGCGTCCCTGCGCGGTCTGAAGGGCGGCGCGATGTACGTCACAACCAAGCACGCCGTGCTCGGCCTGACGCGCAACATCTCCGCCTCGTTTTTCGAGCGCGGCATCCGCTGCAACTGCATCGAGCCCGCGAACATCCTCACCGAGATCAACAAGGTGCCGCGCGAAAAGGGCATCGGCATCCTCGAATGGCAGATGCGCGCCGGCAAGGCTGCTCCGCTGCACACCATCACGAAGCCCGGCGAGAAGAAGCCCATCCTCGGCAAGCCGAAAGACTGCGCCAACGCCATCGCTTACCTGGCCGACGACGTTGCCGCTCGCTACATCTCCGGTGCGGAGCTGAAGGTCGACGCCGGCTGGCTCAACATGTAACCGCCCACATCTGCTGAGAAAGGAAACGCTACTATGTCGACGCATTATAAAGATTACTACGGCACCCATATGCCGTTCGGTCAGTTCCCGAAGTTCGGCGTTCTCTCGAGCGTGAAAGTGCTCATGACGGGCACGAACATCGCCGGCCCCTTCGCCGCGAGCATCATGGCCGAGATGGGCGCGCAGGTCGTGCAGGTCGAGTCCCCGAACATGCCCTGCCAGACCCGCGGCAACTACGGCTACTCGCAGGATCACCGCAACACGTACTCCATCACGCTCAACACCCGCACCGCCAAGGGCAAAGAGGTGCTCGAGAAGCTGATCGCGTGGGCGGACATCTGGATCGAGTCCGGCCGTCCCGGCACGTATGCCAAAAACGGCCTGAGCGACGAGCATATGTGGAAGATCAACCGCAAGCTCGCCATCGTCCACGTCTCCGGCTACGGCCAGACCGGCCCGGACAAGAACAAGGCGGCCTACGACGTCTCCGGCCAGGCCATGGGCGGCTACATGTACATGAACGGCACGAGCCCCACGTCTCCCCCGCTGAAGGTCAACCCGTACCTGTCCGACTATGCCACCGCCTACAACGCCTGCATCTGCGCGCTGTCCATCATGACCAACGCGCGCATCACCGGCGAGGGCGACGCATGCGACGTGTCGCAGTATGAGACAATGTTCCGCCTGCTGGGCAGCTACCCGGCCGAGTGGTTCAACAAGGGCTACCCCGGCCCGGGCGAGCCGGTCAAGTACCGCACCGGAAACGTCAGCGACATCGCGGCAGGCTTCTCGTTCTACGACTGCAAGGACGGAGGCACGATCTTCATCGGCATGGTCGGCGCCGGCAACACGAAAAAGGGCTACCCGCTCGTCGGTCTGCCCACGCCGGGCGACGGCACGGACCCCGACTTCCCCGAGGGCATGACGGGCTCGCTGAAGTCCCTGCCGCGCGGCCAGCGCATCGAGGCGGCCATCACGAAGTTCTGCGCCGAGCGCACCGTCGATGAGGTCGAGGCCATCATGAACAAGGCCGGCATCCCGAACCAGAAGGCCTTCGGCCCCGCGGACATCGAAAAGAGCGCGCAGTACGCCGCCCGCCACGACATCGCCACCTGGACCGACAGCGTCTACGGCGAGATGAAGGGCATCGGCATCACGAACAAATTCAAGAAGAACCCCGCGCAGATCGTCGCCTCCGCGCCGACGTTCGGCGAGCACAGCCGCGAGGTGCTGGAGTTCCTCGGCTACACGGAAGCGCAGATCGACGACATGTACGCCAAGGGCGTGACCGCGACCATGGATCCACGCGAGACAGCCATCCAGTGGCACCTCAAGGACTGGCAGTTCTTCTGGAGAGACGACCAGGCCGAAAAGCTGGATCTGTAAAAGCATCCTATAACCATATAACCATAAATCAAAACGGAGGTTCCAAATATGGCTAGTTACAATCCCGGAACCTACGAGGGCACCGGCCGCGGCTACGGCGGTAAGCTCATCGTCAGCGTGACGGTATCGGAAAACCGGATCGAATCCGTAAAAGTGACGCAGCACAAGGAATACCGCGGCATTGCCTGGGGCCTGAACACGACGCCGATAGAGCGCTACCCCAAGCTGATCGTGGAGTACCAGACGCTGAACATCCCCACGGTCGACGGCGCAGATCTGACGTGCGCCGCCATCCTCGACGCGACGGCGGCAGCACTCAAGGCTGCCGGTGCGTCCAAGGAGAACATTGCCGCGCTCAAGGCTGCTCCCGCCCCGAAGGCGCCGGAGTACCAGGATGAAGTGCGCACGGTCGACGTGGTCGTGTGCGGCGCGGGCGCAGGCGGTCTGGCCGCAGCCATTGAGGCGAAGCTGGCCGGCGCGGAAGTCGTCATCGTCGAAAAGCAGGGCATCACCGGCGGCGCCACCGCGAGAAGCGGCGGCAAGCTCCTCGGCGCCGGCACGAAGTGGCAGAAAAAGCAGGGCCTGTACGACAACACGGACATGGTCTACGACTACCTCATGGACGTCGGCAACCGCAACGGCAAGTTCATGGACGAGTCGAAAAACCGCTATCTGGTCGATCACCTCAACCAGACGCTCGACTGGCTCACCTCCATCGAGGCGACCGTGAAGGGCGACCCCGCGGAAGTGCTCGCAGAGCCGTGGCAGCCGCTGTCCAAGCCCGTGGAAAAGGACGGCGTGCTCAAGACGCACTTTGACGTGCTCGATGTCGAACCCATCCACGTCAGCCTGCAGCCGTGGCGCGTGCACAACTCCCCCGGCGGCGGCGGACAGACCAACGGCGAAGGCGGCGAGATCTCCACGCCCCTGACGCTGTACTATGAAAACGACCTCGGCGGCGAGATCATCTACGACACCGCCATGAACGAGATCCTCACGGACGAGGCGGGTGTCGTCACCGGCGTGACGTGCACGCGCAAGGGCGGCGCCAAGCTCACGCTCTACGCAAGAAAGGGCGTCATCCTTGCGACCGGCGGCTATGCCCGCAACAAGGAAATGGTCGCGCGCTACCCCGTCGCACATTACTTCAGCAACGTGCCGCATGGCAACGTCGGCGACGGTCTGACGGCCGCCGAGAAGATCGGCGCGCTCAACTACGAGCATCCCGCCGTGCAGGTCGTGTACACGAGCCTAACCTGCGGCATCGGCATCAACGACGAGTCCGGCCTCATCGTCAACGACCGCGGCGAGCGCGTCGTCAACGAGTGGAGCTATCAGTACACGGTCAGCGACGCCATCGCCCGCTCCGGCAGCAACTGCGGCTGGTACATCACCAGCGGCAAAGAGCCCTACGGCGGCGTGCAGTACGGTTACAAGTCCGCTGTCGCCGGCAAGTCCAAAGATCCCTGCGCCACCTCCATCGAGGGCCTGGCCAAGAAGATGGGCTGCGACCCGGCAACGCTGCAGGCGACCTATGACCGCTACTGCGAGCTGGTCGAAAAGGGTGTCGACGAAGACTTCGGCAAGCCGGCCGAGTTCCTGCACCCGATCAAGGGGCCCAAGTTCGTGGCCCTGCGCATGCACCCGTGCGTAACCGTCACGTTCGGCGGCCTCGAGACGGACGTCTCCGCGCGCGTCATGAAGCCCGACGGCTCCGTGATCCCGCACCTGTACGCCGCGGGCGAAGTTGCCGGCACCGGCATGTACGGCACGCAGTACCCGACCTGCGGCACGTCGATCGGCAGCGCCCTGTTCTATGGACGCATCGCCGGCCGCGCCGTCACCGATCAGGCTTTGCTGTAATCCCCCCCTTACAGCATCTCAGATACGCAAGCGCCTCAGAGTCAAACTCTGAGGCGCTTGTCATTATGCACGATATGAAAAAGGAAGCATCCGGTTCGGATGCTTCCTTTGTGGTACGCCCGAGCGGATTCGAACCGCTGGCCTACAGAGTCGGAGTCTGTCACTCTATCCAGCTGAGCTACGGGCGCATATTCAGCAGGAGATATTATAGCAAAGTCCGGACAAAATGTAAAGCAGGATTTTCTGTTCCCATTTGACGGTGGATATGCTATACTGGTCGCAAGAAACCTGTATCGGAAGGACACACCCTCTATGAACCATAAACGCCTGCATACCCGCCTGCTCGCACTGCTGCTGTGCTGTGCGCTCGTGCTGCCGCTGAGCGCCTGCGGCGAGGACAAAAGCACCACGCAGCAGATCTTTGCCATGGACACCGTCATGGACCTGACCGCCTACGGCAAGAAGGCCGACGACGGCATCAACGCCGCCATCAGCATCATCAACAGCATGGACACGCTGCTCGACCCGGAAAACGAGCGCAGCAAGACCTATGAGATCAACCACGCCATGGGCGGCTCCGTCGTCGTCAACGAGCAGATCGCCAAGATGCTGCGCACGGCGCAGACGGTATACGAGCGCTCGGACGGCGCGCTCGACCTGACGACCTACCCCCTGAGCAAGCTCTGGGGCTTCATCGACCAGAACTACCGCGTGCCGTCGGACGCGGAGATCGAGCGTCTGCTCCCGTGCGTGGACATGAGCAAGGTACAGCTCTCGAGCACGGACGACAGCGCAAACTCGCTCGTGACCATGCCGGCGGACATGTCGCTGAGCTTCGGCGCGGTGGCCAAGGGCTGTGCGTCGGACTATGCCATTCAGGCCATGCGCGCCGCCGGCGTCACGAGCGGCGTGGTGTCCCTCGGCGGCAACGTGCAGACGCTCGGCAAAAAGCCGGACGGCAGCGACTGGAACATCGCCGTGCAGGATCCGAACGACACCGGCAGCTATCTCGGCTACCTCACCGTGGGCGAGACGGCCGTCATCACCTCCGGCAGCTACCAGCGCTTTTTCACCGAGGGCGGGCAGAAATACCACCACATCCTCTCCCCCAAGACCGGGCTGCCGGTGAACAACGGCCTGCTGTCTGTGACGATCGTGTGCGAGGACGGCACCATGGCCGACTGCCTGTCGACCGCGATGTTCGTGCTCGGGCCGCAGGCAGCGCTCAACTACTGGCGCACCTACGGCGGGTTTGAGATGGTGCTCGTCAAGTCCGACGGCCATGTCATCCTCACCAACGGCCTGTACGGAAAATTCACGCCCAACGGCGACAACTATGTCGTCCAGTATGAAAGCTGATGGATAGGAAACTGCAAGATCGGGAATTTTTCCGGCGCGACGTACTCTGCGTCGCGCCGGACCTGGTTGGGCGCATTCTGGTGCGCCGGCTGCCGGACGGCACGCTGCTGCGTGCGCGCATCACGGAGACGGAAGCCTACCGCGGCGCGCAGGACACGGCCTGTCATGCCTGTCACGGGCGCACAAAGCGCACGGAGGTGCTCTATCACGACGGCGGCACGATCTACGTCTACCTCTGCTACGGCATGCACTGGATGCTCAACATCGTGACCGGGCACGTGGACGAGCCGCAGGCCGTGCTCATCCGCGCGTGCGCAGACGGCGCGAACGGCCCCGGCAAGCTGACCAGGCGACTGCAGATCGACAAGGCGTTCAACGACGGCGATATCACAACCTGCCCGGAACTCTGGATCGAGGACGACGGGCGGCACTTCGCGCTCGAGACCGATACGCGCGTCGGCATCGGCTATGCCGCGCCCGAGGATCAGGCGCGGCTCTGGCGCTGGAAATGCGGCGCACAGGAGGATTGCACATGACCTACACACCGGACACCCCACTCGAGGCGCTGGCCGGCATCGGGCCGAAAAAAGCGCAGGCATTTCAAAAGCTCGGCGTGGCGACGCTGCGCGATCTGGCGGGATTATACCCCCGCCGGTACGAGGACCGGACGCAGTTTCGCACGATCGCGGACGCACAGCCCGGCGAGGCCGTGTGCATCCGCGCCGCGGTCGCGGCCGAGCCGCGCGCGCAGTATGTCCGCAGCGGGCTCACGCTCGTCAAGGTGCGCATCGCGGACGACACCGGCGCGCTGGACGTGACCTACTTCAACCAGCCCTACCGCAAAAACAATCTGCACGCGGGCGAAACGTACATTTTCTACGGCAAGGTGGAAGCCAACGGCTTTCGCAAGACGATGACGAACCCCGTCTGCGAGCAGGCGGCGCGCTGCGGCAGCGTGACCAACTGCTTTTACCCGGTCTACCCGCTGACGACCGGCGTGACGCAAAACGACATCCGCAAGGCCATGACGCCCGCGCTGCACGCCTGCATCGGGCAGCTGCAGGACGTGATCCCGGCGGACATTGCGCGCACCTATCACCTCGCACAGCAGGACTATGCCCTGCAGAACATCCACCAGCCGGCCGATGCGCAGGCGCTCGACACAGCGCGCAAGCGGCTGGTGTTCGAGGAGCTGTTCGTGCTCTC
Source organism: Clostridiales bacterium (assembly GCA_025757645.1). Taxonomy (NCBI): domain Bacteria; kingdom Bacillati; phylum Bacillota; class Clostridia; order Eubacteriales; species Clostridiales bacterium. The sequence continues at coordinate 1,165,992 of CP107216.1, read as the reverse complement.
GACCGCCATGGCGCGCATCCGCTCGCAGCGGCGCGCCGAGGGCGGCATCCGTATGAAAGCCGCCGACCTCGAGACATTTTACCGCACGCTCCCCTTCTCGCCCACCGGGGCGCAGCAGCGCGCCGTCGCCGCCGCCGTGCAGGATATGATCTCCGGCGTGCCGATGAGCCGCCTCGTGCAGGGCGACGTCGGCTCGGGCAAGACGCTCGTCGCCGCGGCGTGCATCTGGTTTGCGCACGAAAACGACTGCCAGAGCGCCTTCATGGCGCCGACGGAGATCCTCACCGAGCAGCATGAACACACGCTGCGTACACTGCTCGAGCCGTTCGGCATCCGCGTCGGCCGGCTGACGGGCGCAATGACCGCGCGGCAGAAGCGTGAAGTAAAAGAGGCGCTCGCCGGCGGCCTGCTCGACGTCGTCGTCGGCACACACGCGCTCATCAGCGACTCGGTGACGTTTTTCCGTCTCGGTCTCGTCATCACGGACGAGCAGCACCGCTTCGGCGTCGAGCAGCGCGCCGCGCTTGTGCGCAAGGGCGAGCAGCCGCACACGCTCGTCATGAGCGCGACGCCCATCCCGCGCACACTGGCACTGCTGGTGTACGGCGATCTGGACGTGTCGATCATCGACGAGCTGCCGCCCGGCCGCCAGCCGGTGCAGACCGTGTGCGTGGACGAGCGCTACCGCGCGCGGCTCAACGCCTTCATCGACAAGCTCATCGGCGAGGGGCGGCAGGTGTTCGTCGTCTGCCCGAAGGTGGAGGAGACAGACGACGTTCCGTCCGATCTCAAGTCCGCCGAAGAGCACGCGCAGGTGCTGCAGCGGACGTTTCCGCAGCACCGCGTGGCCTGCATCCACGGCCGCATGAAGGCCAAAGACAAGGACGCCTGCATGGCCGCCTTCGCCGCCGGAGAGACGGACATTCTCGTCTCGACGACGGTCATTGAGGTCGGCGTGGACGTGCCGAACGCGGCGCTCATGATCATCGAAAACGCCGAGCGCTTCGGCCTCTCGCAGCTGCACCAGCTGCGCGGGCGCATCGGGCGTGGGCCGTTTCAGTCATACTGCGTGCTCGTGTCGGACGCGCACACGGACGAAGCGCGCGCGCGCCTGAAGGTGCTGTGCGACACGGCCGACGGCTTTCAGATCGCGGAGGCCGACCTGCGCCAGCGCGGCCCGGGCGACTTCTTCGGCAACCGGCAGCACGGTCTGCCGGCGCTGCACATTGCCGACCTCGGCACGAACATGACCGCCGTCAACGACGCGCGCGACGCGGCCCGCACGGTGCTCGCCGCCGACCCGACGCTCTCCGCGCCCGAGCACGCGGCGCTGCGCGCCCAGTGCGCACGGCTCTTCGCCGCCAACGACGGGCATTTTAACTGACATCCAACGGAGGCATCCCATGACCATCGCACAAATTCTCAGCAAAATGATTGCCGCATCCAATGGCAATATCCACGACATTGACCACCTCCTGCGCGTCTGGGCCTACGCCCGCACGATCGGCGAATTGGAGGGGCTGGACGCGGAGACGCAGTATCTTCTGGAGGTCGCCGCCATCACGCACGACATTGCCTGCCCGCTCTGCCGCGAGAAATACGGCAACACCAACGGAAAATATCAGGAGCAGGAAGGCGCTGTGCTGGTGCGCAGCTTTCTGGCCGACACCGGCATGACGGAGGCGCAGATCGCGCGCGTGGCCTACCTTGTGGGCCATCACCACACGCTGCGGAACATTCACGGCCCGGACTACCAGATCCTCATCGAAGCCGACTACATCGCAAACGCATCCGAAAACGGATACAGCAAGCAGAGCGTCATGCACTTCATGGACACGGTCATGAAAACCGCGAGCGGCAAATGCCTCGCCGCCTCTGTTCTGGGCATTTCCGCAAGTAACCTCGGCTGCGCCGGCCGCTGACGGCGAGCACGCTACGAAACACACAGGAGGCAACGGTATGAAAATCCTGCTTTTGAGCTGCAGCACCGGCGAGGGGCACAACCACTGCGCGCTCGCCGTCAAGGAGGCGCTCGACGCGCGCGGACACGAGACATCCTTCCTCGATATGCTGCACATGTTCGGCGCCCCCGGGCCGCTGAGCTTTGACAAAATCCTCAACCGCATCTCGACCAAGGCGCCGGACGTGTTCGGCATGATGTACCACGCGGGTGCGATGTACAGCGCGACCGGCGTCACCTCGCCGGTCTACATGGCCAACATCCGCCACGCACGGCAGCTCAACGCCTACATCCGCGACAACGGTTACGACGCCGTTGTCTGCTCGCACCTGTTCCCGATGGAAACGCTCACGTTCCTGCGCCGGTGGGAGCGCTGCGAGGTGAAATGCTGCGGCATCCTCTCGGATTATACGTGCATCCCGTTTCTCGCCGAGACCGACCTCGACGCTTACTTTCTGCCGCACAGCGAGGTGCGGGAGCTGTGCATTCAGGCCGGGATGCCGGCCGAAAAGCTCATCGTGTCCGGCATGCCGGTGGCGGCGCGCTTTCTCGCGCCGATGGACAAGGCCGCCGCGCGCGCCGCGCTGGGACTGCCGGCAGACAAAAAGATCTACCTCATCATGACCGGCGGCATCGGCTGCGGCGACGCCGTGTCGCTGTGCGACGCGATCCGCCGCGTGCCGGATGAAAACGCGCTGCTGTGCGTGCTACCCGGCCGGAACGAGGCGCTGCGGCAGGCGCTCGAGGACGCTTATCATGGGCAGGGCGTGCTGACCGTGCCGTTCACGGATCAGGTGCCGGCCTATATGCACGCGGCCGACGTGCTGCTGAGCAAGGCCGGCGGCATCTCCAGCTCCGAGGCCGCCATGCTGGGCGTGCCGCTCGTGCACACGATGGCCATCCCCGGTGTGGAGACGGAAAACGCCGCGTTCTTCGCGCGCCACGGCCTGTCGTTTTTCGCGCGCAGCGTGGACGAGGCGGCGCGCTTTGCCGACAGGCTCATCTATGACCCGGCATGTGCCGAACGTATGCTGGCCGCGCAGGCCGCCTGGCTGCCGCGCAACGGCGCAGAGCAGATTGCCGCTGCCGTCACGGCACAATGAAAAGCGAAAACAGCGCCCTGTGCGGGAAAACGTTCCTGTACAGGGCGCTGATTCTTTAGATATCGCTTCCGTCCAGCTCGAGCGTCTCGGCCAGCCGCGCGGCAAAAGCTTCCGGCTGCCCGGCGACAAACTCCGCGTGCGCGCAGTCCGGAAACGCGACGAACGCCGTCTCCGGCAGCAGGCGGCGCACATGGCGGATGTTCAGTGCACGCTGGAAATATTCCTTGCTCCCATACCAGTACGACACACGCGCCGCCGTTTGCAGGCGCTTCGGCAGCGGATAGTGGAAACAGGAGTCAAACACGCGCCAGACATCGCGCCGGTCCATCCGCCCCAAGATCATGCAGACATCCTCCACCGCCGCCTGACCGAAGCGCTGCGCCGGAAACGCCCGGCGGATCAGCGCCAGGTGCCGCTGCGCAAACCGGATGACGAGATAGTTGCGCAGGGAAAAGCCCCGCGTCAGCCACCGCGGCGCGCGGTACGGCGTGATGGCCGCGTCGAGCACACACGTGCGCACCGCCACCTTCCCGTCTGCCAGCAGCCGCAGCGCGACCGCACCGCCCATGGACACGCCGTACAGCCCCCAGAGCGCGCTGATGCCCCGCTGCTCCAGCCAGTCGCCCAGTTCGGCCGCGATGGCCTCCACGCTCGTGTAGGGCGTCTTTTCGTCCGGGTCATGCGCCGGCAGCGCCGGTATGATGAGATGGTACTGCGTCTGCAGCCGCTCTGCCGCCGGCTGGAACATCCGCCAGCTCAGGCAGGCGCTGTGCAGCAGCAGGACAGTCTTTTCGTGTTCGGTTCCGAATTCATGTATGCGCATGGACGTCCCTCCCGGATTTGCATTCTGAATTATGATAGGCAGATATGCGCCGCGTTGTCAAGCGCGGGCAGCAAAAAAATCGTCCGCCCGGAAGGGGAATCCGGCGGACGATTCTTTGTTGGGGACAGCGGTCACGCACAGGCAAAGTGCGTGGTGTCACACCGCTGCAGGGAATGGGGGAAGAGAAGAGAGGTGAGGTGATTTGGCTTGATGCGTCTGTTGTTGGTATCGGTAACCGGAGAGATTCCGGGTACGATCGGAAGAAATTAACCGACGAGCGCCTTGCCGAGCGCCTGGCAGGCCGCGAGGGCCGCGTCATCGGGCGCTTCGTTGCAGATCACGCTGTCGCACGCGAGCTGGATACCGGAGCTGCGGCAGTCGCGCTCCCAGTTGTGCATCCACTCGCCGCCGCCCCAGCCGTAAGAGCCGAACAGGGCGACACGTTTGCCTTTCAGGCTGGACTTGCAGCCGTCGAACATCGGCTCGAACTCCATGTCCTCCAGAACTTCAGAGCCCATGGCCGGGCAGCCGAGCGCCACGGCGTCATATCCGCCGACGGCGGAACCATCCACATCGGAGGCGGTCAGAAGCACCGCGTCCGCGCCGGCACTTTTCATGCCCTCGAGCACGGCGTTGGCCATGGCCTCGGTGTTGCCGGTGCCGCTCCAATAGATGACTGCTGCTTTTTTCATGATGGTAACATCCTTTCATTTTGTGCTGTATTTCGCTGCTGCACGTTCACGGCGAGCTGCGCAATGCTCGAGCCAGCGTGCAGACGTTGGCAATAAATCTCCGTGCACCGCTGGTATTTTGCAAAGAGGTCGCGCGCCCGCTGCTCGTCGCCGTACACCTTCCAGAGGCCGGCGTACTTGAAATCAGCCGCGTGGTGCTCGATGAATCCTTTGACGTCTTCCGGCGGATAGCTCAGAAACAGGCCGATCTCGTGGGGGAATTCGTCGTACGCGCGCAGCCGCTCGATGAGCTTCATCAGGCACTGCTCGCTGCTGCCGCAGACATAGCCTGCGTGCCGCAGGATCTCTGCTGCCAACTGGTCCTGCAGATCCCGCTCCAGATCGCGTGGGCGGTACAGATACAGCAGCGCGCTCTTGTCCGTGAATCGCAGCGGGAGGAGGCAGAGTCCTTTGGGAACCAGCACCTGGTTATACTGGCGGATCTCCATGAGCAAAGTCTCCCGGTTTTCATACGGACAGGGGAACAGGCTGCCGGTCTTGATCCCGGCCAGTGTCGGCGCGCAGAGCCGTACGACGTTTTCCTCCGACATGGCTTGCCTCCTTATCTGTGGTTGTTTACCGGTTTTCGCGCAGTGAGCAATGCTGCGCGATTGATAGTTAAAGTTGCCTAACTCATGTGTGAAAAGCTGCGCGTTTCGTTGCTTTCTGATGCTATGATACTGCATGATACACCCGGCATCCGCTCCAAATCATCGGAACATGGCTCCAAAATGAAAAATGTCGTCCGCCCCACCGTCAGACCGCCGGCGCCTCCGGCGCGCAGCTGTCGCAGTCGATGCCGCTGCGGTAGGCGTTGGGCGAGACGCCGATGACATCCCGGAACGCTTTGGCGAACTTGCTGCCGTTATCATACCCAAACTGGCCGGCAATATCCAGCACCGTGCGGTCGGTCTGCCGCAGGAGCCGGGCAGCGCCATGCATTTTCTGCGCGCGCAGAAACGCCGCCGGCGACATGCCGTACACGCCGCGAAAGCTGCTGTTGATGAGCGTGGCCGAGGCGCCGAAGCGCTGCGAGAGCTCCGCGACCGTCAGCCGCCGCTCCGTGTTCTCGAGCAGATATGCGCCGATCTGCTCGGCGAGCTGCACCTGCGACTGGGGGTAACTGTGCTGCGGCTGGGCCGCCTGCACGGGGAACGCGCTCAAAAACAGCAGCAGCTCCAGGATCTTGACTTTGAAATAGCCCTTGCGGATGGCCTCCGGCACGGAGTAGAGCTCGGCAAAAATGTGCGCCACGCCCTGTGACGAGCGCGTGACAAAGCAGGCTGAGTCCGCGCAGAATTTTTCGATGAGTGCGCTCGGCCGCACCTCAACATCCTCGAGAAAGCACGACAGGCAGTCCGGTGCGCGTGCCGGGTCGATCGACACCGTGATGCCGTGGTAGTGCCCGGTTGGGAAGCGCGCCGGGGCCGCTGCCGCCGAGCGCTGCACGATCGCCAGATCGCCCGGCGAAAGGAAAAAGCACGCGTCGCCATACGGGTAGGCGATGCGCCCCTCGCGGCAGTGGTGGATCTCCAGACAGCCGGGCGCGCGTGTGCGCTGCATGGCGCAGGCCGTGGCGTGCACGTCGTGATACACGATCTCAATGCCCGGGAAAACCGGGTAGACCGTCTGCACCACTTCCCCATCGGCGCCGCCGAGACGATAGACCGTGTGCTCGGCATCCTGATGCAGCACCGTCGCCAGTGTGTCCGCGAAAGTTTCGTTTTGTTTTGCTGTGGCCATTGCGCCGCACCTCCCGTTTTTAGTTAGATGTATCTAATTTAGTAGGAAAATAAAAGCGCCGTTCCAAACGGCTCTATGTATACTTTATTATACCGTGCCCCTGCCGCCGCGTCAAGCGGCAGAGTACAAAAATGCCCTGCGGCCAAAGACCACAGGGCGTTTCTGGAGCTAGTGATGTGACTCGAACACACGACCTGCTGATTACGAATCAGCTGCTCTACCGACTGAGCTACACTAGCACATTTCTTACAGCTTGCACATTCTATCACATGTCTCAATGGATGTCAACAAAAAAGTTCGACGATTACTATTTGTTTTCATGCATGAAAAAATGTCGCATTTCTGCACAAGTTGTCGATTTTTTTCGCTTCCTGTCAGTTGTGCAGAATTTGCACTGTTACACCCCCCCGAAAAACACGCGCTGTTTCAGGCTTTCCCGCCCGCGGAGAAGATCAAAGTTCTTACATTTCCGTGACAATATGTTTACATAACTTTTTGCCGACTTCCTGTTTGCTGTGAGTTATCAACATTTTCAACCGACTTTTCAACACCGGATTTTCTTTTCTATTTCAAGTGTTTGCTCCGATTCTGCATAAATAAGGAAACGGTGGAAACGGACTTTGTGGATTTCGCAAAAACCGATTTTGTTACCATAACACAAATCTCTCGCAGCCGCGAGAGATTTGAAAAAAAGCTTGACAGGCAAAATGCAAGATTTGTGCCGCTGGTGATGATTCAGAGCAGGCCGCTGTCGGCAAACGACACATAATCCTCGCCGCAGACGATGATATGATCCGCGAGCGTGATTCCTACGAGCAAAAGTGCGTCCCGGATGCGGCGCGTCGTGAGCTCATCCTCGCGCGACGGCAGCGCATAAGCGTCCACATGGTTGTGGCTGAGGATGACGGACACCGCCTTCTGCGACAGGGCCGTCTCGACGATGGCGCGCACGGACACTTCTGCGGCATTGACCACGCCGCGGCCGACCTCCTTACAGCTGATGAGGCCGCACTTGGCGTCCAGACACAGGAGGTAGACGACCTCCGTACGCTCATACAGGTACAGCGGCACGAGATAGTTCCCGGCGTCCTCGCTCGAGCGCAGGATCGTCTGCTGGCGGCGCTTGGCCATCTGGTACCGGCGACCGACCTGCGGGATGAGCGTGAGGAGCGTGGCCACGTTCTCCCCCACGCCGGGCACGCGCATCATGTCCTCGCAGCTTGCCTCAAAGACCGCGTCGAGCGTGCCGAAATGATCCAGCAGCGCGTGCGCGAGCTCGTTGACATCGCGCCGCGGCACGGCGTAAAACAGCAGCAGCTCGAGCACGCTGTGGTCATCGAAATTATCGAGCCCATTGCGCACGAAGCGCGCCTTCATACGGGCGCGGTGGCCGTCATGCACGCCCATAAAACGGCACCTCGGAGATCTCCATATTGGCCCAGGCGTTGAGTTCGCTGCCGGCGCGCGCGCCGCGCAGATACTCATAATACGCCTGGCAGCCGATCATGGCGGCATTGTCGCCGCAGAGCTTCAGCGGCGGGACGAACAGGCGGATGCCGGCCGCGTCACACGCGGCCTGAAAATCTCCGCGGATGCGGGAATTGGCCGCGACGCCGCCCGCCACGGCGAGCTTGTCATAGCCGAGCTCGCGGACCGCCGCCATCGTGCGCGGCACGAGGCTCTCGCTCATGGCGCGGCAGAACGACGCGGCGAGCGAGGGCTTATCGAGCGGCTCGCCCTTCTGCTCCGCCGTGTGGGCAAGGTTGATGACGGCCGTTTTCAGACCGCTGAAGCTCATGTCATACGGGCAGCCGTCCACGTGGCCGATGGGGAGCTTGTACTTCCGGTCGTCGCCGGTCTTGGACAGGTCGTCGATGGGCTTGCCGCCGGGGTATGGCAGGCCGAGCACACGCGCGGTCTTGTCAAAACACTCGCCGGCCGCATCGTCGCGCGTGGCGCCGAGGATGCGCAGGTCGGTATAGTCGCGCACGTCGCAGATGAGCGTGTTGCCGCCCGAAATAGCCAGGCACACGAACGGCGGCTTCAGCTCCGGGTAGGCGATGTAGTTGGCCGCGATGTGGCCGCGCACATGGTGCACCGGGATGAGCGGCACGCCGAGCGCGAGCGCGGCGGACTTGGCAAAGTTCACGCCGACGAGCAGCGCGCCGATGAGCCCCGGCGCGCAGGTGACGGCCACGGCGTCGATGTCACCGCGGGTCAGACCGGTCACTGCCAGCGCGCGGTCGGCCAGCTGGGAGATGACCTCCACGTGCGAGCGCGAGGCGATCTCGGGCACGACGCCGCCGTAAATGGCGTGCAGGTCAGCCTGGGAAAAGACCTGATCGGTCAGCACCTCGCGCCCGTCGCGCACAACGGCGACGGCCGTCTCGTCACAGGAGGATTCAATCGCAAGAATAATCATATCGTCTCTGCCTCTCTCCGGAACCAGGTCATGAGGAGCGCGTCCTCGTCCGGCTTCTGATAGTAATTTCGGCGCTGACCGACGGTCTGAAACCCGTGCTTGCGGTACAGCGCGATGGCGGGCGCATTGGATGCGCGCACCTCCAGCGTCAGGAATGCGAGATCGAGCGCCGCCGCCCGCGCGCACAGCGCGTCGAGCAGCGCGTCCGCGATGCCCTGCCGCCGGTGCTCCGGCGCAACGGCGACATTGCCGATGTCGCCCTCATCGAGCACGTGCAGAAAGTTTGCGTAGCCGAGCACCGTCTCCCCCGCAGCCGCGATGAGAAACACGTGCCGGTCGTCCGGCAGCTGGCCGGCCAGCTGCGCGCGCGTCCAAGGCGCGGAAAAGCACGCGCGCTCGAGCGCGGCGAGCTGCGGCAGGTGCGCCGCCGCGGCGTCGCAGATCGTGTAGTCCATCAGTGCGCCTCCGCCCAGCTCGCGCCGATCTTTGCGTCCACGAGCAGCGGCACGCGGTAATCGACCACGTGCTCCATCTCCTCGATGAGGATGGCGCGGACCGTTTCGGCCTCCGCCGCCGGACACTCGACGATGAGCTCGTCGTGCACCTGCAGCAGGAGCTTTGCCTCCAGTCCTTCGGCGCGCATACGCGCGTCCACACGCACCATGGCAGCCTTGATGATATCCGCCGCCGTGCCCTGAATGGGCATATTGAGCGCCACGCGCTCGCCAAAGCTGCGGAGGTTGAAATTCGACGATCTCAGCTCCGGCAGGTCGCGCCGGCGGCCGAAAAGCGTCGTGACGTAACCGTCGGCCTTCGCCTGCTCGACAATGCGCTTCATATAGTCGCGCACGCCGTGGTACTTGGCAAAATAGCTGTCCATATACGCCTTGGCCTCGCTCTGGAACACGCCGATATCCTGCGCGAGGCTGAAGGCCGAAATGCCGTAGACAATGCCAAAATTGACGGCCTTGGCGTGTGAGCGCTGCAGCGGCGTAACCTCGTCGAGCGGCACGCCGAACACCTGCGACGCCGTGACGGCGTGGATGTCCTCCCCGCTGCGGAAGGCCGCGATCATGGTCTCATCATCGGCAATATGCGCCAGCAGGCGCAGCTCGATCTGACTGTAGTCCGCGTCGACGAGCACCTTGCCGGGCGAGGCCACGAACATGTTGCGGATCTGCGCGCCGAGCTCGCGGCGCACGGGGATGTTCTGCAGGTTCGGCTCGGTGGACGACAGGCGTCCTGTCGCCGTGACGGTCATCTGGAAGTTCGTGTGGATGCGCCCGTCGGCCGAGATCTCCTTGAGCAGCCCGTCGGCATAGGTGGACTTGAGCTTCGTGAGCATGCGGTAGTCGAGGATCTGGTCAATGATCGGGTGCTTGCCGCGCAGCTTTTCGAGCACGGCGGCATTCGTGCTCCAGCCGGTCTTGGTCTTTTTCCCGGCCGGGAGCATGAGCTGGTCAAACAGCACGTGGCCGAGCTGCTTCGGCGACTGGATATTGAACGGCTCGCCCGCGCAGGCCCAAATGCTCTGCTGCAGTTGCTCGATGGCGCTCGTGAGGCTCTCGCCGAAATCATACAGCGCCTTGCGGTCCACGAGAAAGCCCGTGTGCTCCATGCGCGCCAGCACCGGGCACAGCGGCAGCTCGATGTCCGTATAGAGCGGCAGCATGCCGAGCGCGTCCATCTTTTCCAGCAGCACCGGCTGCAGCGCCCAGACGGTCTGCGCATCCGGCGCTTCCCCGCCGAGATACGCCTGCGCGAGACGCGGGAGATCATAGTTCCCGGCCGTGGCGTCGAGTAGATAGGCCGCCAGCGCCGTGTCAAACACGAACCCGTCCGTCGGCAGGCCCTCGGCGAGCAGCGCGCGCATGAGGTCTTTGATGTTGTGGCCCGCTTTATGCACGCGGTCAGAAAACAGCAGACGCAGAAATGCATTGTAATCATCGCCGAGCTGCGCCCACGCGAGCGCATAGCACGCCTTGCCGTCGCAGAGCGTGAGCGCGTCGAGCCCTTCTGGCGCGAGCACCGCGACATACGGTGCCGCCGTGACCGCCTGCTCGAGCGTGTGCAGCGCGGCGCTGTCCGTCACGTCGACGGTCGGCAGGGGCGGCAGCGCATTTTCCGGCGCGGCCGCGCCGTCAGCCGGCTGCAGCCCCCACTTTTCCGAGAGCTTCAAAAAGCCCAGCCGCCGGAACCAGTCATAGAGCTCGGGGCGGTAGTCCCGATCCCAGACGGCGGATTCGGGCGCGAAATCAATGGGCGCGTCCGTGCGGATGGTGGCGAGGTCGAACGACAGCTGCGCGCTCTCGCGCCCTTCCGTGAGCTTTTTGCGCACGCCGGGCTTGATGTCCAGCGTGTCGAGATCGCGGTAAATATCCGCCACCGTGCCGAAGCGCACGAGCAGATCCTTCGCCGTCTTTTCGCCGATGCCGGGCACGCCGGGAATGTTGTCCGAGCTGTCGCCCATGAGCGTCTTGAGGTCGATCATGTGGATGGGGTCGAAGCCGTACTCGGCGCGGAAGACTTCGGGCGTGTATTCGATCGTCTCCGTCTGGCCCATGCGGGTCTTGACATGGCAGACATGGGTGGTATCCGTGATGAGCTGGAGGCTGTCCTTGTCGCCGGTGACGATCTCGCACGCCCAGCCGGCGGCCTCGCAGCGTTTGGCGACCGTGCCGAGCAGGTCGTCCGCCTCCCACCCGGCCAGCTCCAGCCGCCGGATGCCCATGTGGTCGAGCGTCTGCTTGAGCAGCGGCATCTGCACGACGAGCTCCTCCGGCATGGGCTTGCGCTGGGCCTTATAGGGCGCGTACTGCTCGTGACGGAACGTCGGCGCGTGCACGTCGAACGCCACGCACACCGCCTGCGGCTGCTCGAGCTCGAGAATGCGCTGGAAAATGGTCAGAAAGCCGTAGACCGCGTTCGTCGGCGTGCCGTCGGGCGCGTTGAGCATGCGGATGCCGTAAAAGGCGCGGTTGACGATGCTGTTGCCGTCGAGAATCATGAGTTTCATTTGGGTGTCCTCCTTGCACGTCACTGGCCGCGCAGCTCAATGAGCCGGTCGCGCAGCACGGCGGCGTACTCGTATTCGAGCATTTCGGCCGCCTTTTTCATCTGCGCCTCGAGCCGCGCGATCTCGGCCCGGCGCTCGGCCTCCGTCATCTTCACGCCGTCGGCGCGTTTGGGCACCTCGACGTCGCTCGAAATTTCAAGCAGTTCGCGCACGCTCTTGACGATCGTTTTCGGCACGATACCGTGCGCCTGATTGTACGCCGCCTGCTTGGCGCGGCGGCGGTTCGTCTCCAGGATGGCCGCGTGCATGGCGGCCGTCTCCTGATCGGCGTACATGATGACCGTGCCCTCGGCGTTGCGCGCCGCGCGGCCGATCGTCTGGATGAGACTCGTCTCGCTGCGCAGGAAGCCCTCCTTGTCCGCATCAAGGATCGCCACGAGCGACACCTCCGGCAGATCAAGCCCCTCGCGCAGGAGGTTGATGCCGACGAGCACGTCAAACGCACCGGTGCGCAGGTCGCGGATGATCTCCATGCGCTCGATCGCGCCGATGTCGTGGTGCAGATAACGGCAGCGGATGCCCGCATTCGTGAGGTAGGCCGAGAGATCCTCGGCCATTTTCTTCGTGAGCGTCGTCACGAGCGTGCGCTCGTTTTTGGCGATGCGCGCGTTGATCTCGCCGATGAGGTCGTCGATCTGTCCCTCAATGGGCCGCACGAAGATCTGCGGGTCGAGCAGGCCGGTCGGCCGGATGATCTGCTCGGCGATCTGGCCCGCGTGCTCACGCTCATAGTCGCCCGGCGTGGCCGAGACGTAGATGGCCTGATGCACCCGCTGCTCGAACTCCTCAAACTTCAGCGGGCGGTTGTCATACGCGCTCGGCAGGCGGAAGCCGTACTCGACGAGCGAGTCCTTGCGCGCACGGTCGCCGCGGTACATGGCGCGCACCTGCGGCAGCGTGACGTGGCTCTCGTCGACGAAGAGCAGAAAGTCCTTCGGGAAATAGTCCAGCAGCGTCATCGGCGCGCTGCCGGGGGCACGGCCGCTGATGATGCGCGAATAGTTCTCGATGCCGGAGCAGTAGCCAAGCTCCTGCATCATCTCAATGTCATAGTCCGTGCGCTGGCGAATGCGCTGCGCCTCGAGGAGCTTGCCCTGCTGCTCGAACGTTTTCACGCGCGCGTCGCACTCGGCGCGGATCTCGCTGATGGCGCGCTCCATCTTCTCGTGCGTCGTGACGTAGTGCGACGCGGGATAGATCGCCACGTGGCTGAGCGTGCGGATGGGCGCGCCGGTGACGACGTTGATGTCCGAAATGCGGTCGATCTCGTCGCCGAAGAACTCCACGCGCACGGCATGGTCCGAGGAATAGGCCGGGAAAATGTCGATCGTATCGCCGCGGACGCGGAACATATTGCGCGCGAAGGCAATGTCGTTGCGCTCGTAGCGGATGTCGATGAGCTTGCGCATGAGCTCCTCCGGGTCGCGCTGCTGGCCGGTGCGCAGGGAGATGACCATGTTGGCGTAGTCGATCGGGTCGCCGAGGCCGTAGATGCAGGACACGGACGAGACGACGATCACGTCCCGCCGCTCAAACAGGCTCGACGTGGCCGAGTGGCGCAGGCGCTCGATCTCATCGTTGATGGAGGCGTCCTTTTCAATGAACGTGTCCGTGTGCGGGATGTACGCCTCCGGCTGGTAGTAGTCGTAGTAGGAGACAAAATACTCCACGGCGTTGTTCGGGAAAAACTCCTTGAACTCGCTGCACAGCTGCGCCGCGAGGATCTTGTTGTGCGCGAGCACGAGCGTCGGCCGCTGGACGCGCTCGATGACCTTGGCCATCGTGTACGTCTTGCCGGAGCCGGTCACGCCGAGCAGCACCTGCTCGTCGATGCCGTTTTCCAGCCCCTGCACGAGCGTGTCGATCGCCTCGGGCTGGTCGCCCGACGGCTCGTAGGGCGAAACAACTTCAAAATCCGGCACGAAACGGCCTCCCTTCGTGAAAAATCAAATCAGAATATTATACCACCATCCGCCTTGTTTCACAAGCGGAAAACGCCCGGAAGCAGTGGCTTCCGGGCGCACAACATGTCTGCAATTATTCGCCGAAATCGAGCACGCGGCGCATGCGGATGAGCGTCAGGCGGTTGCGGATGGCCGCCGAAACGCTGAGCATGTCCTCCGACAGGGCCGGATCGATACCGATCTGCTCGGGCTTGTAGAACGCGCCGAGCTTCTCGCACAGCGCGGCCAGCTCCTCGGCCGAGGGGATCTCGGCGATGATGGCGCGGATCTCGTCCCAGTGGTCGACGATGTTCTGCGCATCGAACGTACCGAGCACGTCATTTTCGTTCTCCTTCATGATGCCGTCGGCGAGCGGGCCGAACTTCTCGTCCACCCACGCGCGGCTCAGCGGCTCAAAGGGCTTGGCCTTCGGCGTCGGGAGCGAGGCGAGGTAGTGGTACTCCTTCGCGCACAGGTACGTGCCCACGCCGACGCACTGGCCGTGCATGCCGTGCGCATTTTCAAACCGCGGCGGCTTCATCTCCACCAGATGCGCCATCAGGTGCTCGGCGCCGGAGGCGGCGCGGGAGTGGTTGAGCAGCTGCATGGTCAGGCCGGAGATCATCTGCGCCATGGTCATGGCCTCAAAGTCCGGCTTGCCGCCGGCCGCCATATCGTCGGCCGCCTTGCGCATGATGGTCAGCGCCTCCTGCGCGAGGTCGGCGACCATCGGGCAGTAATACTCGCCCGAGACGAGGTGCGCGATCTTCCAGTCCGCGAGGGAAATGTACTTGGCCAGAATGTCCGAAATGCCGCTCACGGTCAGCCACAGGGGCGCGCCGGAGACGACGTTCAGGTCGCAGACGACGAGCGCCGCCGCCTGCATGGGGATGGACTTTTTCTGTCCGTCAATGATGATCGAGCAGATGTTGGCCGTGAAGCCGTCGGAGCTCGCCAGCGTCGGTACGGCGACGAACGGGATGCCGAGGTGGTAGGCCGGGTAGCGGCCGAAGTCCATGATCGTGCCCGAGCCGACCGCGACGATGACGTCCGGATGGTCAAGCTGGCGCATCATGTCCTCGATCATGCCCTTTTCGGAGTGCAGGCCCTCGGCGTTGAGGACGATCTCCTGGTCGGCGCGCACGTGCCTGAGCGTCGGGAGGTTGTAGGTGTTCGTATCGTAAATGACGGCGCGCTTGCCGCTCAGGCCGACCTCGTCCATGTACTGGTCGAACTTGTCGAGCGCATTATACTCCACGACGACCTTCTTCGTCTCCAGTGTGTGCTCGCGGCCGCAGCGACACGGGCCGACATATTTGCTGCAATCGAGAATCATGCAAACATCGCTCCTATTCCAGATAGAATTTTTCCTTACCAGCATATTGATTTTTCCCGGCAAAGTCAAGCCCTCCGGCCGGATATCGCGCCCAAAACGCAGAAAACATTCTATTTTCGTTTTCATTGAAAAACATTCATCCAAAATTTTAAGGGTCGATGCCGCCGGTAACGGTTGCAAAATCCATGCGCACGGTGTAAGATTGCAAAGTCGCTTTACAGAGATTTTAAATCCTTTTTACACTCTGGCGAACTTTTTCGTCTTTTCTATAGATATTCTTTGTACCTGGACGGTGATTTCTTATGGAACTGACTGCGATCGCGCAGTGGCTCAACACCGCGTTTGCGGGCTATGACTACGCCATTTTGCAGGCGCTGCACAATCTGGCCGAAGCGGTCGGCGGCTTCTTCACGCCGCTGTGCCGGGCCATCACGCTGCTGGGCGAGAAGGGCATCCTCTTTCTCGTGCTCGGCATCGTGCTGATGCTGTTTCCAAAAACGCGCAAGGCGGGCATCTGCATGTTCGGTGCCGTGTGCTGCGGCGCGCTCATCACGAACTTCTGGCTCAAGGACTTTGTCGCCCGGCCGCGTCCGCTGACGGTAGAGCCCTTCCGCACCTGGTGGCAGGCCGCCGGCGCGTATGCCGAGAGCGAGTACTCCTTCCCCTCCGGCCATGTGACGGCCGCGATGGCCGGCGTGACCGCGCTCGTGCTCACAGGCAAAAAGCCCGCGCGCTGGTGGGCCTATCTGTTCGTGGCAGCGATGGGCGTGGCGCGCAACTATCTCATGGCGCACTACCCGTCCGACGTGCTCGGCGGGATGATCGTGGGGCTGATCGCCGCCGCGATCGCTTATGCGATCACGCTGCTGATCTACCGCATCGTGTCGGCGCACCCGGACAATCGCTTCTGCCGCTTTGTACTCCACGGCGGCATCGGCAGGAAAAAAGAGCGGCAGACCGCATGAGCCTGCCGGACAAGAAAGCCCGCTTCGCACGGCCATGCGAAGCGGGCTTTTTTTGTTCTTATGCCTCGGCGGGCGGGTTCTCCGCAGCCTTGGCGCGGATGGTATCGATGACCTTGCGGCAGCGCGCGGCATTGTACACGACCGGCACCGGATAGTTCGGGTTGGCCTCGGCCAGCGCCCAGGTGATGATCTGCGGGATGTCCTCTTCCTGAATGAAGTCAAAGCCCTTCGGGATGCCCATGCGCTCGTTCATGGCATAGATCTCCGCGATGAAGGCCTGCGCCTTCTCGGCATCCGTGCCGTCGGCCTTGACGCCGGCGATCTCGCACAGGCGCGCGAGCTTCGGATACACGGCCTCACCGTAGTCCTCGAGGACGATCGGCAGGATGACCGCGTTTGCCAGACCGTGCGGCGTGTTGTACAGGCCGCCGAGCGTGTGCGCGATGGCGTGCACGTTGCCGACGCCGGCGCGGGAGAAGGCAAAGCCGGCCTTGAAGGCGGCGATCATCATGTTCTCGCGGACCTTAAGATCCTCGCCGTGCTGGTATGCCAGCTCGAGATTATCGAAGATGAGCTTGACGGCCTCTTCGGCGAGGCGCAGGCTCTCCTTGGTGTTATACGTCCAGCTGATGTACGCCTCAATCGCGTGCGTGAGCGCGTCCATGCCGGTGGTCGCGGTCGTGCGCGGCGGCAGGCCGACAGTCAGCTCCGGGTCAAGGATGGCATACAGCGGCATGAGCTTGAGATCCATGAGCGCGTACTTGTGGTGCGTTTCGCTGTCGGTGATGACGGCGGCGATCGTCGTCTCGCTGCCGGTGCCCGACGTCGTCGGAATGGCGACGATGGGCGGCACGGTCTTGCCGACGCGCATGACGCCGGCCATATCGTCGCAGCTCTTTTTCGGGCAGGCGACGCGGGCGGCCGCGCCCTTCGTGGCGTCCATCGGGCTGCCGCCGCCGAGGGCGACGAAGCCGCTGCAGCCGGTGTCCGTGTACTGCGTGCGGATCTTCTCGACCGTGTTCACCGAGGGGTTGGCCTCGACCTCACTGAACACCTCGTAAGGCATGCCGGCGTCCTCAAGCGCGGCAAACAGCTTCGGCCCGAGCGACTTGACCACGTGCGAGCCGGTGACGACCATGACCTTCGTCACGCCGCACTTACCCAGCACATCCGGCACCTGCCGGATGCAGCCGGCGCCGGAGATCACGATCGGCTTGCGCCAGTGCAGGCAGCGCATGCCAATGTCAAACACCTGCTGATAAGTACGGTAATATGCTTTTTTCAGTCCATCCATAAACGATTCCTTCCCTCCGCCGGGGCGGATATATCCGTTTTCCATCCCTCTTATAGTACCGGATCACAGGAATTTGTCAAGCATTTTTGTGCAGAAACTGACAAAGCCTCCCGCTGCGGATCAGAGCATCCCGGCGAGCTTGCGGCCCATGAGCACGCCCATGGCCGAGGCCATCATCAGGCCGCGCGTCCAGCCGGAGGAATCGCCCAGGCAGTGCAGGCCGGGCACGTTCGTGTTCAGGTCGGCGTCCATGGCGATGCGGTTGCTGTAGAACTTCAGCTCCGGAGAGTACAGCAGCGTCTCATAGGCGGCAAAGCCGGGCACGACCTCGTCCATGGCCTTGATGAAGTTGATGATATTGAGCATGGCGCGGTACGGCATGGCGGACGTGATGTCGCCCGCGACGGCGTCCGGCAGCGTGGGGCGGACGTTCGACTGCATGAGCTCCTTCTGCCAGGTGCGCTTGCCGTCGAGGATATCGCCGAAGCGCTGCACCATGATGTGGCCCGCGCCGAGCATATTCGTCAGCTCGCCGACCTTCTGCGCGTAGGCGATCGGCTGGTTGAACGGCACGGAGAAGTTGTGCGAGCAGAGGATGGCCACGTTCGTGTTGGGCGACTTGAGCTCCTTGTAAGCATGGCCGTTGACGACGGCGAGGTCGTTATCATAGTTCTCCTGCGACACAAAGCCGCCGGGGTTCTGGCAGAACGTGCGCACCTTGTTCTTGAACGGGGCCGGGTAGCCGATGAGCTTGGACTCGTACAGCACGCGGTTGACCGACTCCATGATCTCGTTGCGCACCTCGACGCGCACGCCGATATCGACCGTGCCGGGCTTGTGCTCCACGCCGTTCTCGAGGCAGACCTTCTCCAGCCAGTCGGCGCCGCGGCGGCCGGTGGCGATGACGGTGTGCCTGGCCTCGATGGTGTAGTCCTGGTGCCCATCGTGCGCCACGACGCCGCAGCAGCGGCCGTCGCGCAGGATGACGTCCTCGCACGTGCAGCCGAAGAGCATCTCCACCCCGTGGTCGCGCAGGTAGTTTTCGATGCCGAGGTAGACCTCGTGCGCCTTTTCCGTGCCGAGGTGGCGGATCGGGCAGTCGACCAGACGCAGACCCGCGCGGATGGCGCGCGTGCGGATGCGCTTGACCTCCTCCGTGTTCTCAAGGCCCTCAACGTGCGCATCGGCGCCGAACTCGAGGTAAATGCTGTCGGCGTAATTGATGATCTCCTGCGCCTGCCGCTCGCCGACGAGCGTGGGCAAGTCACCGCCGACATCGCTGCACAGCGAGAGCTTGCCGTCCGAGAACGCGCCCGCGCCGGAGAAACCGGTCGTGATGTGGCAATACGGCTTGCAGTTCATGCACCGGCCAGTCTTGGCCTTCGGGCAGCGGCGGTTTTCAATGGCCTGCCCCTGCTCAATCATGACGATCTTTTCCGGGGAGCCGCGGCGCAGCAGCTCCAGCGCCGTGAAGATTCCGGCAGGGCCCGCACCGACAATGACAACATCTGCGTTCATGAAGGTTCCTCCTTAGATTGTGTTTTCTTTCTCTGGATCTGACCAAAAACGCGCTGCTGAGCGCAGCAAAGCACAGCAAAAACACCGCACTGTGTGCGGTGTTTTTGCTGTGTGTGGTTCTCGATCTGGAGCGGGCAACGAGATTCGAACTCGCTACCTCCACCTTGGCAAGGTGGCGCTCTGCCAAATGAGCTATGCCCGCATTTCGTGAATGCAAGCGTTATTTTACCACAAAAAGCCGACTTGTCAAGCCTTTTTTGATCTTTTTTGCGAATCCGGCGTTACAGCTTCTGTCCCTCGCGCCAGATGAACGACTGCGCCGCGCAGGCCGGGCAGCCCTCCGCGTCCCACTGATAGGTGCTGCGCATGCTCTCATCGCTGCGCAGCCACAGCGTCTCCGACTGCATGGACAGATCCAGATGATAGTAATTGCCGCCGACCTGCACGATGTTCCAGCAGCGATCCGTCCCCTGGAAGCGGCCGCTGACGACCTGGCACGGGATGTTCAGCGCGTCGCAGACCGCCTTGTAGGCCATGGCCAGACCGTAACTGTCGGCAGAACCGTTCACGAGCGCATCATACGCCGTGCTCACGGGCGAGATCCGCTGCTCGCAGGCGCGCATGACGACGAGCGCCGCCTGCAGCGGTGTCTCCTGCTCGCCTGTCGTGAGCGCAGACGTAAGCGTGCGCACGCGGCCGTCGAGCTGGGTGCGGCGGTCATTGACCGCGGATTCGCTGACACTGTACTGCAGCGTGATGCCGAAGATCTTCTGGCTGTTGCTGCTGCCGCTGTAGACCGTCACGTCGATGCTCGGGAAATCCACAACGAGCTGCGGCTGGTTCAGGCACGCCGAGCGCACGAGCGCGGCCACATCGTCCGTTTCGAGCGTGCTGGTGCTGATCTGGATGGCAAACTGCGTCTTTTGCCGGTCGAGCGCATCGACCACGCAGTCGAGGATGCTCTTTTGCGTCTGGGCGCTGTAAATGGAGCGCACCTCGCTCTCCGGCCGGTTGTAGGTGATGGTGATGCTCGCCTCGCAGTAGGCGATCACCTGCTCGGTCTCATAGCTGACGCTCTCGATACAGTACGCGCCGATGGCAGTGCCGGTGCGCAGCTCCTCACAGGCGGCGGCCAGATCGTCGGCAATGATGCCGTCATAGTCGCCGAAGGCCAGCACGAACGAGCGCTCGTACTGCGCCGCCATGGTATTGAGCGCGCGCATGAGACCCGCATAATTGCGGATCTGCGTCGTGTCGGCATCCGTCAGGAGGTTCGACGGCTCCTCATACGGGCGCACCGACAGATATTCCTTGTCAAACACGGACGTGCATCCGCACAGCGACACCAGCAGTGCCGCCAGCAGGATGCCGGCGATGCAGCGTTTGTGCATACCCCGCTCCTTTCAATCGTCGCCGTAGATGTTTCCAAAGCCGCGGCCAAAGACTTCCTTGGCCTCGGACACGATGACAAATGCGTGCTCGTCCACCGAGCGCACGACCTCGCGCAGCTGGGCGATCTCCGGCCGCTTGACCACGCAGAGGATGACCTGCATTTCCTTGCCGGACCACGCGCCCTCGCCGCGCAGCAGCGTGACGCCGCGGCCCATCGTGCAGGTGATGGCGCTCTTGATGGCGTTGACGTTGTTCGTGATGATGTAGCACACCTCCGACACGCCGGGGCCGTAGAGCACAAGGTTGACGACCTTCGAGCTGATGAACATCTCGATCATGGTGTACATGCAGCTGTCGTACTTTTTGAACAGGAAGGCAAACGTCAGCACGACCACGACGTTCATGCCGAACAGCAGCGTGCCGAAGTTGATGTACGGATAGCGCCGGCGCAGCATCTTGGCCACGATGTCCGTGCCGCCGCCGGTCGTGCCGGTGGTATAGATCAGGCCGTAGCCCGCACCGTTGAGCACGCCGCCGTAAACTGCGCCGAGCATCGGCTCGTCCGTCACGACAAGGCCGGTCAGCGCGAGCGCGTCGATGAGCACGGAGATGAGCGCCATGACGCACAGCGCCAGAACGAGCCGGCGCGTGCCGAGGCGGTGCCGCCAGCCGAGATAGAAAATGGGGATGTTGATAAGGATCGACAGCACGCCGACGGGGATGCCGGTCAGCAGGCGGATGATCTGGGCGATGCCGGTCACGCCGCCGGAGACGATGCTGTTCGGGAATGTAAAGAACTGGAACGCCGCGGCCACGAGCGCCGAACCGACGACCAGCTTCATATAATCAAAAGCGGAAAAGCGATGCAGATCCATATCTCTCTCTCCTCAGATCAGGCTCATCTGCTCCTCGCCGCGGTCGTCCTCGCGCAGCAGCGCGCCGGCGGCCGGCAGACTCCTGGCGCGGTAGCGCGCATGGTTGCGGATGAGCGTATCGGGCGCAAACTGTGCCTGCGTGACAACGGCCTTTTTCTTCAGCGCCATGACGGCGACGCCCTGCGTCGTGCGCGAGGCCTTGAGCGACACGGCCTCCGGCGGGAAGAGCAGCGCGCGCCCGTCGGACGCAAAGAGCACGACCTCGCTGCCCTCGTACAGCGGCAGCACGGCCACGAGCGGGCTCTTGTCCGAATACGCGCCGGTCAGGCGGCGGCGGTTCGTCTTGGTCTCATACGCCGAGACGGGGATGCGCGCGACCTTGCCGTTTTCGAATACGAGCAGCAGCTCGCCGTGGTAGTCGCCGGGGTCGACCATGCACAGGACGTGCTCGTCGGCGTCCATGGACAGCACCGTCGGCAGGTACACGCCGAGCACGGACGCCTTCGTGTCCGCAAAGTCGCAGAGCTTGGCCTTATACACCTGTTGACGGTCGGTGAAGATGAGAAGTTCCCCGCGGTTCGTCGCGCCGAAGCTCTGGCTGAGCGCGTCGCCGTCCTTATACTTCTGCTCGCCGCTCATGCGCAGCGACTGCGGCGTGATCTTCTTGAAATAGCCCTCGCGCGAGAGGAACAGCTGCACCGGGTAATCCGGCACAAGATCCTCGGCCGGCATCTGCGCCACGGACTCCGCCGCGACGATGCCCGTGCGCCGCGGCGACGGGTACTTGCGGATGATCTCCTTGAGCTCGCGGATGATGATGCCGCGGATGCGGCGCTTGCTCTCGAGCGTCGCCTCAAGGTCGGCAATGTCTTTTTCCAGCGCGTCGGTCTCGGCCGTGCGCTTGAGGATGTACTCGCGGTTGATGTTGCGCAGCTTGATCTCGGCCACGAAGTTTGCCTGCACCTCGTCGAGATCAAAACCCGCCATGAGGTTCGGCACTACGTCGGCCTCGCGCTCGGTATTGCGGATGATGGCGATGGCGCGGTCGATATCGAGCAGGATCTTGCCGAGGCCCTGCAGCAGGTGGAGCTTGGCGCGCTTTTTCTGCAGGTCGAAGAACACGCGCCGGCGGATGCACTCCATGCGCCAGGCGATCCACTCGTCGAGGATCTCGCCCACGCCCATCACGCGCGGGTTGCCGGCGATGAGGATGTTGAAGTTGCAGGCGAAGCTGTCGCACAGCGGCGTGAGCCGGAAGAGCTTTTGCATGACCTGCTCGGGATCTGCGCCGCGCTTGAGGTCGATGGCGAGCTTCAGGCCGCTGAGGTCGGTCTCGTCGCGCATGTCGGCCACCTCACGCAGCTTGCCCGCCTTGACGAGTTCGGCCACCTTGTCGATGACAGCCTCGACGGTCGTGGAATACGGGATCTCATAGATCTCGATGATGTTTTCCTTCGGCAGGTGGCGCCAGCGGGCGCGCACCTTCACGCTGCCGCGGCCGGTGCGGTAGATCTGGGCCATCTCGTCGCGGTCGTACAAGATCTCGCCGCCGGTCGGAAAGTCCGGTGCCGGGAGCGTCGAGAGCAGGTCGTGGTTCGGGTTCTCGAGGTAGGCGATCGTCGTGCGGCAGACCTCCTCGAGGTTGAAGCCGCAGATCTGGCTGGCCATGCCGACGGCGATGCCGAGGTTCGCCGACACGAGCACATTGGGAAAGCGCGTCGGCAGCAGGGCCGGCTCTTTCATGGAGCCGTCGTAGTTATCGACAAAATCGACGGTGTCGCTGTCAATGTCGCCGAAGAGCTCGGCGCAGATGGGCGCGAGCTTCGCCTCCGTGTAACGCGAGGCGGCGTAGGACATGTCGCGCGAAAACACCTTGCCGAAGTTGCCCTTCGAGTCCACAAATGGCGTCAGCAGCGCGTCGTAACCCTTCGAGAGACGGACCATGGTCTCGTAGATCGCAGCATCGCCGTGCGGGTTGAGGCGCATGGTCTGGCCGACGATGTTGGCCGATTTTGTGCGCCCGCCCGTGAGCAGATTCATCTTGTACATCGTGTACAGCAGCTTGCGGTGGCTGGGTTTGAAGCCGTCGATCTCCGGGATCGCGCGCGAGACGATGACGCTCATCGCATACGGCATATAGTTTTGCTCCAGCGTCTCGGTGATGGGCTGGGAGATGACCTCCGCCTTGAGCCCGACGACGTTGGGGTCAACGGTTTTCTTGATTTCCGGTGCTTTTTTTCTCGGCATAACGTTACCGTTCCTTTACGCAAGTTTTTCTCAGGAAATATCGGCCAGATCGAGAAACTGGCTGCCGCACTCGGCGATGTGCGCCTTGCGTCCGGCGAGATTGTCGCCCAGGAGCAGGTCGAACACCTGCGCCGTGCGCTCGACGTCCTCCGGCATGACACGGATGAGCTTGCGCGTGTCGGGGTTCATGGTCGTGAGCCACATCATCTCGGGGTCGTTCTCGCCGAGACCTTTCGAGCGGTTGATGTCCGCCTTTGCGCCGCCGAGGCTGTCGACGATGGCCGCCTTCTCACGGTCGGAATAGGCAAAGTAAGTCTTGCCCTTGCTCGCGATCTCATACAGGGGCGACTCGGCGATGTACACATAGCCCTCGCGGATGAGCGTCGGTGCGAGCCGGTAGAGCATGGTGAGGATGAGCGTGCGGATCTGGAAGCCGTCCACGTCGGCATCGGTGCAGATGATGACCTTATTCCAGCGCAGGTTCTCGAGATTGAACGCCGAGAGATCCTTGGCCTGCTTGCTCTGCACCTCCACGCCGCAGCCGAGCACGCGCATGAGGTCAGTGATGACATCGCTCTTAAAAATGCGCGCATAGTCCGCCTTCAGGCAGTTGAGGATCTTGCCGCGCACGGGCATGATGCCCTGAAACTCCGCGTCGCGCGAGAGCTTGCACGCGCCGAGTGCGGAGTCGCCCTCCACGATGTAGATCTCGCGGCGGGAGACGTCCTTCGAGCGGCAGTCGACGAACTTCTGCACGCGGTTGGCGAGGTCGACGTTGCCGGTGAGCTTTTTCTTGATGTTCAGACGCGCTTTTTCCGCCGTCTCGCGGCTGCGCTTGTTGATGAGCACCTGCTCCATGACGCGGTCGGCCTCGGCTTTGTGCTCGATGAAATAGATCTCGAGCTGGGCGCGGAAAAACTCCGTCATGGCCTCCTGGATGAACTTGTTCGTGATGGCCTTTTTCGTCTGGTTTTCGTAGGACGTGATGGTCGAAAAGCAGTTCGTGACGAGGATCAGGCAGTCCTGCACGTCCTGAAAGCTGATCTTGCTCTCGCTCTTCTGGTACTTGCCCTGCTGCTTGATGTAGGCGTCGATGGCGGAGGTGAAGGCGCTCTTCGTGGCCTTTTCCGGCGCGCCGCCGTACTCCAGCCAGGACGAGTTGTGGTAGTATTCAATGTCATTGACGCGGTTGGAAAAGCAGAACGCCGCCGAGATCTTCACCTTATACTCCGGCTTATCCGCGCGGTCGCGGCCGCGGCGCTCGGTCTCGATGAACGTAGGGACGGTCAGCGCGTCCTCCCCGGCCAGCTCTTTAACGTAGTCGAGGATGCCGTCGGCGTAGCAGTAGTCCGTCGTCTCAAACGCGCCGCCGCGCTGCACGCGCAGGCGGAACGTCACGCCGCGGTTGACCACAGCCTGCCGGTGCAGCACGTCCTGAAAATAGCTCTCGGGCACGTCGATGTCCGTGAACACCTCCAGATCCGGCCGCCAGCGGATGGTCGTGCCGGTCTTTTTGCGGTCGGCCGGGGCGCTCTCGAGCCCGCCGACGACCTCGCCGTGGCGAAAATGCAGGGTGTATTTTTTCCCGTCGCGCCAGATGGTCACATCCATGTATTCCGAGGCGTACTGCGTGGCGCACGCGCCGAGGCCGTTGAGGCCGAGCGAGTACTCGTAGTTTTCGCCCTCGTTGTTTTTATACTTGCCGCCGGCGTACATTTCGCAGAAGATCAGCTCCCAGTTGTAGCGCTGCTCCTTCTCGTTCCAGTCCACCGGACAGCCGCGCCCGAAATCCTCCACCTCAATGGACTTGTCTTCGTAGCGCGTAACGGTTATAATATTGCCGAATCCCTCGCGCGCCTCGTCGATCGCGTTCGAAAGAATTTCAAACACCGCGTGCTCGCAGCCCTCCAGCCCGTCAGAGCCGAAGATGACGCTGGGGCGTTTGCGCACGCGCTCCGCGCCCTTGAGCATCGAGATGCTGTCATTGCCGTAAGTCGTTGTTGGGGCCTTTGCCATGTCGTTGGATCCCTCTCATATCACAAGATGTGGTAGCATTCGTTTCATACCTTAACTAATCTAGTATAGCGTATCAAGGCCGGAAATGCAAGGAATTCCAAAAAATAGACGGGGAACACGAAAAGTGTGCTCCCCGCCGCCCCGGAACTTTTTGGGCTGTCCCCTGCCGCTCCGGCACTTGACGCAATCCGTGCCGAACGGCGTTCCGGTGGTCCGGAGCGGGTCGTTCCCGCGCTGGATGCAACAGCCTGCAAAGCTCTTGCAGGGATCGGATGCTGCGCCGCGGCCTGTGTGCCGGGCGGCCTCCGCGGGTTTGCTTCGCTGCAGCGCGCGTCGGATATGTTGTCCAGGCACAGTATGCGCGCGTCACCCGCTGCTATACCTGGAAAATTTCGCTGCGCTCTGACTAAAACCACCGCCGCTGACATAGAATATACAGAAAAGCGAACGGAGGCTTTTCCATGTCCAGTCAGAGAAAGCAGCAGCGGGCGCACCGCGCAGAGGTGCAGCGCGTGCGCGCCGAGATGCTCGGCGTGCGCCGCGAGCTCGAACAGGCCTACAACGAGTTTGACAACATCACCGATCCCCTGCTGATGGAGGCGTGCATCTATGAGATCAACGCGCTGCGCGCAAAGTACAACTGCGCCGTGCACGATCTGAAAAATCTGACACAATAGGATGGTTTCTTATGTCGCAAACACTTACGGACATTCTGGTCGTGATCGCGGCCGTGTTTCTCGTCTGGCTGGTCATTCGGCTGTTCCGAAAGCCGATCCGCTGGATCCTGAAGCTGCTGCTCAACACGGCCATCGGCTTCGCGGCGCTGTTTCTGCTCAACTTTTTCGGCAGCGCCATCGGCATCACGCTCGGCCTCAACTGGATCAACGCGCTCGTCATCGGCGTGACCGGGTTTCCGGGGCTGGTGCTGCTGCTGCTCATCAAATATCTCTTTTAGCCTACATAAACGTTTCCCCGCATCCGAAGATGCGGGGAACTGCTTTATCCGGGCGCGCCGGCGCTCTGCGTCAGTTCCGGCCACGTGCCTGCGGTATTGTAATTGTCGCGCGTGAGCGTCCAAGTGTACGGCGCGGCGAGCGTGATGTTCTGCGCGTCCACGGCTGCTTTTGTGAGCGCATAGCAAAAATCATGCCACGCATCGGCCTCGTCGCGCGTGTGCCCCGCCGCAAGGAAGGCCGCCTCCTGCGCCTGTGTGTAGCTTTCGAGCGTGAGCATAAGCTTGCGTGTCTCGAACATGGAGGCCCAGTAGGCATCCTCCGTCATGCCGGAGGCGCGGTTTTGCGTGCACATGTTTTCAAACGTGTGCGCCGTGATCGTGAAGTCCCCGCCCGTGATGCCCGGCGTCTCGTCGCCGGGCTGCTGGGACTCGGCATATGTCTTTCCCGCGTTGCGGTAGGCCGTGTCCTCTATCGGCCGCTTCGCCGCAATATACAGCGCAATGCACATCGCCAGCACCGCGATCAGCACGCACCAGAGGATGATCCTGCTCGTTTTCGACATGGTCGTTCCCTCCCAAAACCACGTTATGTAAACTTATTACTCCCATTTCCAATATTCAAAGTACCATATTCCGGCGGGAAAGAAAAGTAATTCCCCGATATTGGGGCAAAAAACACGCCGGGTGAAGTTTTGCTTCACCCGGCGTGTTAGTATATTCGTTCTATTTTCAGGCGGCGAACCGCGCGCCTGTCAGGGCTCAGTCATTGACCGTGACCACATTGTCCGCAACGACGGCGGACGCTTCACCATTCGGCTGCACCGTCTCCACATACGTGCCGGTGCTGCCTATGTAGGGGTTCATCTCGCGCGCTTTGAGCGCGGCGTAAATGCCCGCGCAGGCAACCATCATTGCGATGAGCAGGCCCCACAGAACTGCGATCTTAGTCTTTGCCATGACAGATTCCTCCTTTAAGAAATCAAACGTGTTTTTATTTTTTATCTTCTTGCGTTCCGCTTTCCACACTTCCCACACAGGCGG
Source organism: Clostridiales bacterium (assembly GCA_025757645.1). Lineage (NCBI taxonomy): Bacteria > Bacillati > Bacillota > Clostridia > Eubacteriales > Clostridiales bacterium. The sequence continues at coordinate 1,138,552 of CP107216.1, read as the reverse complement.
CAACAGCCGCTGCGGCGAATCGGAACGAACACTGTCGAGCTTTGTTATTTTCTTATCAACTGCATTGTAGCGCCATTTTTGCCATTTGAAAAGCCCTTTTTTGCATTTCTACTTTTTTAACAAAGCTGTTTGATTTTTAACGTTACGTTTTTGACGAATTGACGAAACGCGAAAATACCGGGCGAAGCAATGCCTCGCCCGGCTGGAAATTCACTGTATTTGCTATGCAAAAGCACAGCAAAATGAGAAATGTGCCATTTCCTCGCCCCTGCAGGGCAACCGGAAAGGATGCACAAGGACTTCATGCACCGGCATTTGCACTTTTTCGTGGTGCAGTGCGCATGCATGAAGTTTTACGCCTGTGTCAGCGCCTGAACGATGCGCTCAAACTGCATGCTGTGCGACGCTTTGACGAGCACGCAGTCCCCCGGCTGCAGCAGGCCCGGCAAGGCCGGGAGCAGCGCATCGAGCGTGTCAAACGACGCGGTCGCAACGGCGGGATCCTCTGCGGCAGCACCTGCAGCGATCTGCCTTGCCAGCTCCCCGCAGGTGATGACGAGCGACACGCCGGCTTTCGCCGCGCAGACGCCGGTCTCCCGGTGCAGAGCCGCGGCGTTCGTGCCGAGCTCACCCATGTTGCCGAGGACGGCCACCCGGCGGCCGGCCGGCAAGGTCGCCATGGAGCGCAGCGCCGCCGCCGTGGAGTCGGGATTGGCATTATAGCAGTCGTCAATGACCGTATAGCGCGCCGTGCGCACAACGCGCGCGCGGCTGCCGACCGGCTGATAGGCCGCGATGCCGCGGATGATCTCATCATCCGTCAGACCGTATTCGATACCGACGGCCGCGCCCTCGAGCGCGGCATAGACCATGTGCTGCCCATAGGCCGAGATGCGCACCGGGATGCGCCGTGTACCCGCAATGATCGTGCAGGTGCTGCCCTCGTCGCCGAGGTCGCGCACGTCGACCGCGCGCACGTCGCACCCGGCCGAGAGGCCGAACGTCACCTTGCGCTGGCGGCAGGTCATGGCGCGCAGCAGGTCGTCGTCCCCGTTGCAGAAGGCGACGGCATCGTCCGGCATGGTGTCGAGCACGGAGGTCTTTTCCTGCAGGACGCCGCGGCGGTCGCGCAGAAACTCCAGGTGCGCGTGGCCGATGATCGTAAAGAGCATGGCCGTCGGCTGCACCATGGCGGCCAGCGGCGCCATGTCGCCGAAGTGCGACACGCCCATCTCGACGACCGCGGCCTCGTGCTCCGGCCCGAGCCGGAAGAGCGTGAGCGGCACGCCGAGCTGATTGTTGAAGTTCTTTTCGGTTTTCAGCGTGTTCCAGCGCTGCGAGAGCACGGAGGCGACCATTTCCTTGGCCGTCGTCTTGCCGACGCTGCCGGTCACGCCGAGGACCGGGATGGAAAAGCGGGCGCGGTAGGCGCGCGCGAGCGTCTCGAGCGCGGCGGCCGTATCCGGCACGCAGATGACCGGACGGGTCTCCCCCGCCGGGACGCGCTGCGCAAGGCAGCAGACCGCGCCGAGGTCGAACGCCTTGCCAATGTAGTCGTGCCCGTCCACCCGCTCGCCGGGGATGGCGGCAAAGAGCGCGCCGGGCGTGACGGCGCGGCTGTCGATGGCGACGCCGGTCACAAGCGCAGCCCCGTCGCCCGAGAGCACGCCGCCGGTGATGGCGGCGATGTCCGATACGCAGTAGCCCGTCATCGGCTCACTTGTGCAGCGCGGCGGCGATGATCTGCTCGCACAGCTCGCTGTAGCTGATGCCGACGGCGGCGGCCTCCTGCGGCACGAGGCTGGTAGGCGTCATGCCAGGCAGGGTGTTGATCTCGAGGAACCAGAGCTCCCCTTCCGCGTCGAGGATGAAGTCCGCGCGGGAATAGGCCGACAGGTTCAGCGCATGGAACACCGTGAGCGCGGCATCGGCCAGGCGCTGCTCGGTCTCGGCCGGGATCTCGGCCGGGGTGATCTCGCGAGCGGCGCCGGGCTGGTACTTGTTGCGGTAGTCATAAAAGCCCTCGGCCGGGATGATCTCGATGCTGGGCAGGGCCTTGTCGCCGAGGATGCCGATCTGCACCTCGCGGCCGCAGATGTACTGCTCGATGAGGATGCGGCTGCCTTCGTTGGCGGCTGCTTTCAGCGCAGCGCGCAGCTCGGCCTCGTCATTGGCGATGGACACGCCGATGCTCGAGCCGGAGTCGTCGGGCTTGACGACGCAGGGCAGCTTCGCCTGCGCGCAGATGGCGTCGATGTCCATGCCGTCGCTCTCGACGAGCATCCACGCCGGGGTCTTGACGCCAAGCGGTGCGACGACGCGCTTGGTCAGGTCCTTATCCATGGCGATGGCGCTGCCGAGGTAGCCGCTGCCGGTATAGGGGATGCCGAGCAGGTCGAGCGTCGCCTGCACGCGGCCGTCCTCGCCGGTGCGGCCGTGCAGGGCCAGAAACACGATATCCGCCATGGCGCACACCTCGAGCACGTGCTCGCCGAACAGGCTCGGGCTCTGGAGCTTGCGCTGCGCGCGCACGGCCTCCAGATCCGGCGCGCTCTCATCAATGCGCGTGCCGCCGAGCGCCGGCGGATCGTCAAACACATGGGCGATGTCGCCGGTATAGTCCTCAAGACCGAAAAACATATCCAGCAGCACGACCTGGTGGCCGCTCTCCTGGAGCGCGCCGGCAATTTTCGTGCCGCTCGAGATCGAGACGTTGCGCTCGGGGCTCAGGCCGCCGCAAAGAACTGCAATTTTCATTGGGAATACCCCCTTCGTTTTCTCATCGTACCGCCCACGGACGGTATTGTTTGATTATATCACACTATGCGCTTGCATTCAAATATAGAATTCCCGAAAAAAGGGCGTGAAAGTTGCGCCATTGTGTGCTATACTTCTAATGTTACAGGAAAGGACGGAAAGAGCCATGCATTATGTCGTGATGGATCTGGAATGGAATCAGGCGATGAGTTCCAAATCCTCCGTATTCAACAAGCTGCCCATTCACCTGCGCGGCGAGATCATCGAGATCGGCGCGGTGAAGCTCAACGAGGACATGACCCCCGGCGAAGAATTTCAGATCGATGTCAAGCCCATGTACTTCAAGCGTATGCACTACAAGGTCAAAAAGCTCACTGGCTTCGACCGTGAGCGCCTGGCCGCCGGCGTGAGCTTTCCGGAGGCGCTGGCGCAGTTTCGTGCCTGGTGCGGGGACGATGTGACGTTCCTCACCTGGGGCTGCGACGATCAGGGCATCCTCGAGCAGAACATCATCATCCACGATCTGGACTGGGATTGGATCGCCGGCTGGATCAACCTCCAGCTCATCTACAACCTCCAGACCGACGGCGACCGCAACCAGAAATCGCTCGCCACGGCGATGGAGCACTTTGCCATCGAACAGACGCGCATCGCGCACGACGCGCTCGGCGACGCGTACAACACTGCGCTCGTGTGCACGCACCTGAATATGGAGAAGGGCCTGGCCGATTACCACGACGCCGCGCAGAAGCTCACAACCCGGCTGCCGAAGGAGCACCACGGCGAGAATAACGGCCCAGATCCGATCGAGCACGTCGCGTCGGAGTCCTATGCAACGAAGTCGGAGCTCTTCGGCGACGCCGCGTTCGTCACGCCCTGCTGCCCGCTGTGCAGCGGCGAGGTGCGCTACAGCAAGTGGGTCAACCAGGGCGACCAGCGCTATATGGCGCTCGGCGAGTGCCCGACGGACGGCAAGCTGCTCGTGCGGCTGAAATTCCGCAAGGCGGACGACTGCACCTGGAGCGCCACGCGCCTGACCTATCAGGCGACGGACAGCATGGAGAGCTACTACAAGGCCAAGGCGGCCCAGCCGCGCAAGCGCGGCCGCGGCAAATCCCGCCGCCGGCCGGCCAAGACCGCGCAGTCAGCCCCGCAATAACCCAAAACGCAAACCCGCGGCCCCGGTACTGAGTACCGGGGCCGCGGGTTTTGTATGTTCTTATGCGTGCTGGGTCTGCGCTTCGAAATAGGCGCGGGTCGTGTTCGCATCGTAGAGGATGCGGGCCTTGAGCGCATCGACGGAGTCGAACTTCCGCTCTGGGCGCAGGAACTTGTAAAACTCCAGCCGCACCTGACGGTTGTAGAGATTGCCGTGGTAGTCGAGGATAAAGCTCTCGACGCTCACGCGCTGGCCGCCGCTGACCGTCGGCCGCACGCCGACATTCGTGACGGCATAATGCTCGCTGCCGTCGTCGAGATACACCTTCGCGGCATACACGCCGTGGCGCGGCACGAGCACCCCGTCCGGGAACTGCATATTGATCGTGGGCGTGCCCATCTTTGTGCCGAGGCGGTAGCCGTAGTGCACCGTGTCCGACAGCGTGTGCGGATGGCCAAGGAAGGCGTTGGCGCGCTCGACCTCGCCGTTTTCGAGCAGCTCGCGGATGTAAGTGGAGCTGACGACGCGGCCGTCGAGCGTGACGGCGGGAATGACGTCGCAGCCGAGCCCGCGCTCGGCGCAGTAAGCGGCGAGCTTTTCCGCCGTGCCCTCGCCCCGCCAGCCGAAGCTGAAATCGTGCCCGACGACGAACGCCGCCGCGTCCATCTCATCGACGAGCGTCTGGATGAACGTCTGCCACGGCATCTGCATGACCGTGCGGTCAAAGTGGATAAAGACCACGCTCTCAATGCCGAACAGGCGGCGGATGAGCTCCTCGCGGCCATGGGCGCTGTTGATGAGCGGGACTTCCGTGCCGCGCACGAGCGTGTCCGGGTGCACGTCAAAACTCATGACCGTGGGGATGGCGCCCATCTCCCCGGCGCGCGCGACCGTGCGGCGCATGAGCGCGGCGTGGCCGATATGAATGCCGTCAAAAAAGCCCAGGGCAATGACCCGTTTCTGGTTTTCCATACGTCAAGAAACCTCGAAAAAACTTTTGATCGTGACGGCCATGCCGTCCGTGACCTGCGCCAGCAGGAGAAACTCCCCCGACGCAGCATAGATGCGATAAGTTCCGTCCGGCACGCCGAGTGCAAACGGATTGCCGCAGCGGGCAAGCCGCTCCGAGCGCGCATCGACGGTGATCCGCGGTGCGTCCGGCCAGAGGCTGTCAACCGGCAGGAGCAGGCGCTGCGCCGCCTCGCGCGGCAGCACGCACAGCTCGTCCATGGTGTGCGCATCCTCCACGCGATACCCGCCGACTTCCGTCCGGCGCAGGGCGCTCATCACGCCGCCGCAGCCGAGCGCCGCGCCGATATCGTGGCAGAGCGTGCGGATGTAAGTGCCCTTCGAGCAGCGGACGCGCAGGACATAGTCCCCGTCCGCCTCGCCGAGCACGGTCAGTTCTTCGATCGTGACCGGACGCGCCTTGCGCGCGACCTCGCCGCCGCGGCGGGCGATCTCATAGAGCTTCTGCCCGTCGACCTTGAGCGCCGAATACATCGGCGGCGTCTGCAGAATATCCCCGCGAAACTGCGGCAGCGCCGCCTCCAGCTCCGCGCGGGTGACGCGCCGGTCACAGCGGCTGAGCACCGTGCCGGTCGTGTCCTGCGTGTCGGTCGTGAGGCCGAGGCGCAGGCGCGCCTCATAGCACTTGCTGTGATTTTCGGAGAACGACACCGCGCGCGTCGCGCGGCCGGCAAACACGACCAGAAGGCCGGTCGCCATCGGGTCGAGCGTGCCGGAATGGCCCATGCGCCGCTCGCCGAGCACGCCGCGGAGCTTGGCCACAACGTCGTGGCTCGTCCAGTCCGCGGGCTTATCGACCAGCAGGATCCCGTTCATGCGGGCCACACCTGGTCGATGGCTGCAAGGATTTTCTCCACGGCCGTTTCCGTGCCGCAGTCGAGTGTGCAGCCGGAGGCCATCTTGTGGCCGCCGCCGCCGTAGACCGCGCAGATCGCACACGCATCCACCTCGGGGTTCGAGCGCACGGAGATCTTGCTGCGGCCGTCGAGCAGCTCGCGGATCGTGACGCTCACGACCACGCCCTCTGCCCGGCCGGGCAGACCGGCGATATCGTCGCAGTCATCCTCCGTCGCGTGTACGCTGTCGATCAGCGCGCGCGTGACGACCGCAATGGCGACCTGACCGCCGCGGAAAAAGCGCATGCCGGAGTAGATCTGCCCCACGAGCGCCATGCGCGCGCGGGAGATCTTGCGGAAAAAGTCCATGCTGATCTTCCGGTTATCGGCGCCGAGCTCCAGCAGCCGCGCCGCCGCGCGCAGAGTGGCGGCGTTCGTGTTCGCGTACTGGAAGCAGCCGGTGTCCGTCGTAACGGCGATGTACAGGAGGTTTGCCTCCTGCTCGGTGACGCTGCCGGTCAGCAGCTCGATCACATCGAGCACCGCCTCGCCGCAGGCGGACTTTTCCGCGTGCAGGAGCGTATCGCCGGCATACAGCGCGTTCGACGGGTGGTGGTCGATGCACAGATCGACCGCGCCGGAAAAGCCCTGCGGGAACAGGTTCGGCGTCGCAATGTCGACCGCGACCACGCACGCAGGCACAAAATCCGCAGGCGCAAAAAACTGCGCCACATACGGCAGATAGCGCGCTGTCGTCTCCGGATTGGGGAATAGATACGCCGTCTTGCCCATGCGGCGCAGTGCGCTGCAAAGCGCCGCACCGCTCCCGAGCGTGTCTCCGTCCGGGCGCAGGTGCGACAGGATCAGAATTGCGTCGCGGTCGCGCAGCGCCGCGGCAAACTCCCGATCATTCATACTTCAAGCCTCATTTCCGGTGTCCTTGTCGTGCAGATGCTCGATCATGGCGCTGATGTGCGCGCCCTCCTCGATCGAGTGGTCGATCTCAAACACCAGTTCCGGGGTGTAGCGCAGGTCCAGCACGGTGCCCAGCTCATGGCGCAGCCAGCCGGAAGCCGAACGCAGCCCCTTTTTGAATTCCTTCTCGTTTTCCATGCCGAGCACGGAAAGCCAGACTTTTGAATAGCGCAGGTCGCCCGTCGTCTCGACGCGGGTGACGCTGATCATCCCCTGCTGCACCCGGGGGTCTTTGACCTGGGTGAGCAGGTTTGCCAGCACGCGCTGGATATCATCATTCGTTCTTGCCAGTTTGTTGGAAGCCATAGGAAACTCCTTTTACTGCTTGATCTCCTCCATGACATACACTTCGATCACGTCGCCGACCTTGACGTCGTTGTACTTATCGACCTGCAGGCCGCACTCATAACCGGCGGCGACTTCCTTGACGTCGTCCTTGAAGCGGCGCAGGGACGCGAGGTCGCCCTCGAACACGACGATGTTGTCGCGCACGACGCGGACCTTGCTGTTGCGCACGATCTTGCCGTCGGTGACGTAGCCGCCGCAGACGGTGCCGACCTTGGAGACCTTGAAAGTCTGGCGGATCTCGACGTGGCCGATGATCTGCTCCTGGAACTTCGGGGCGAGCATGCCCTTCATGGCCGCCTCGATCTCGTTGATGCAGTCGTAGATGACGCGGTACATACGGATCTCCACATTGCTGCGGGCGGCGTTGTCGCGCGCGGCCGCGTCCGGGCGGACGTTGAAGCCGACGATGATCGCATTCGACGTGGCGGCGAGCATGACGTCGGACTCGTTGATGGCGCCGACGCCGGAGTGGATGACCTGCACACGCACTTCATCGTTCGAGAGCTTCTCGAGCGAGGACTTGACAGCCTCGGCGCTGCCCTGCACGTCGGCCTTGACGATGATGTTGAAGTCCTTCATCTCGCCCTGCTGGATGCGGGAGAACAGGTCGTCGAGCGAGACCTTCTTGCTGCCGGCGTTGGCGGCGTCCTTCTTCTGCTGCTTTCGCTCCTCGACGAGCTCACGCGCCATGCGCTCGTCGGCGACGGCGTTGAACTTGTCGCCCGCGCTCGGCACCTCGGACATGCCGGCGATCTCGACCGGGATGGACGGGCCGGCCTTCGTCACGCGCTGACCCTTATCGTTGGTCATCGTGCGCACACGGCCGACGGCTGTGCCGGCGATGATGATGTCACCCTGATGGAGCGTGCCGTTTTGCACGAGCACGGTCATGATCGGGCCGCGACCTTTGTCCATGCGGGCCTCGATGACCGTGCCGCGGGCGGCACGGTTGGGGTTGGCCTTGAGCTCCAGAATTTCGGCGAGCAGGACCAGGTTTTCGAGCAGTTTGTCCACGCCCTCGCCGGTCTTGGCCGAGATCGGGCAGACGATCGTCTCGCCGCCCCACTCTTCGGGCACGAGACCGTACTCCGTGAGCTGCTGCTTGATGCGGTCGGGGTTCGCGCCGTGGACATCCATCTTGTTGATGGCCACGACCAGCGGGATGCCGGCGGCCTTCGCGTGGTTGATCGACTCGATCGTCTGCGGCATGATGCCATCATCGGCCGCGACGACGAGGATGGCGATATCCGTGACCATAGCGCCGCGGGCACGCATGGACGTAAACGCCTCGTGGCCCGGCGTGTCGAGGAAGGTGACAGGCTTGCCGTTGACCATGACGCGGTAAGCGCCGATGTGCTGCGTGATGCCGCCGGCCTCACCGGCCGCGACGTTCGTGCGGCGGATGCGGTCGAGCAGGCTGGTCTTGCCGTGGTCGACGTGGCCCATGACCACCACGACCGGGGCGCGCGGGACGAGTTCGTCCTCGCTGTCCTCGCGGTCGTCGATCAGGCGCTCTTCGACCGTCACGATAACCTCGTGCTCGACCTTACAGCCGAGCTCCATGGCCACGAGCGCGGCGGTATCGTAATCAATGGTATCGGACAGCGACGCCATGACGCCCATCTTCACGAGACGGCGCACGACTTCTGCGCCGGTCTTCTTCATGCGGGACGCGAGCTCGCCGACGGAGATCGTGTCCGGGATCTGGACCTTGAGCTGCTGCTTTTTTGCGATCTCCAGCTGCAGCTTCTGCATCTTGTCGCGCTCCTCCTGGCGGCGCTTGGCGCCGGCGGCAGGATTCTGCGGACGCTGACGGTTGCGGTTCTGGATCTTCTGCTTGCCGCCGCGCTTATTCTGCGCGCGCTCGGGCACGAGATCGTCCAGACGCTGGTCGTACTTGGACAGGTTCGTCGTCGCGCCGCGGGTATCGACGACGCGGCGCTCGGCCACCTGACGCGGCTGGTGCGGCTTGTCGTCCTTCTTCGGCTTGTGCTGCTGCTGCGGCTGGGTAGCCTGCTGCGGCTGCTTTGCGGGTGCGGCTTCGCCCTTGGGCGCAGCGCCCTGCGCGGCCGGGGCTGCCTGCGGCTTGGCCTTCGGCTGGTCCGGCACTTTGTAGAGCTCCTCCAGGCTGGCCGCCTGATGGTGCTGCGTGAGATACTCAAAGATGTCGTTGAGCTCGTCGTCCTCCAGCACCTGCATATGATTTTTCGGAGTGGTGGCATAATCCGTCAGGATCTGCGTGATCTCCTTCGAGGTCATGCCGAAATCCTTCGCCACCTCATGCACTCTGTATTTAATCAATCCGCTCATACTCGTTTCCTCCTCTTGCCGTTGCGCCCGCCGCCTGTCGGCGCCGTGCCCGTGTCTGTTCTCGTCTGTGCGGCAAGCTCTGCCGCCGTGTTGCTGTATTGCTCCGGATCTGCCTGCGCCAGTGCAGACACAAAGGCCTTCGCCAGGCCCGGATCGGTGACTGCCGCGATGGCGCAGCCGGTCTTGCCGAGCCGGTCGGACAGCGCCTGCTTCGTGTACGGCAGGCGCAGCAGCGGCGCCTGCGCCGCATGGGCAAAGCCCTCGGCGCGCTTGCGCGCATTGTCCGATGCGTCCTGCGCCAGCAGCAGCAGGCACGCCTTGCCGGCACGCGCCGCCGCTCCGGCGTCATGCTCCCCGAGCGCGATGCGCCCGGCCTTGCGCATGAGGCCGAGATAGTTGGCTGCTTTATCCGTCGCCGAGCACCTCCAGTTCCGCTGCGAGCTGCTCATAGATCTCCGCCGGAATGGGCACGTCGAACGCGCGCTCGAGCGCGCGGTTCTTCTGCGCCTTTTTCAGGCACACGGCCTTCGGGCACAGATACGCGCCGCGGCCCGCCGCCTTGCCGCGCGCATCGAGCGAGATGGCCCCGTCGGGCGCGCGCACCACCCGGATCAGCTCCGGTTTGGGCTTCTTTTCACGGCAGCCGACACACTGCCGCTGGGGAATGGACTTGGGCATGGGTGACTGCCTCCTTTCGGTTTATGCCTCGCTCTCCGGCTTGATGTCGATCTTATAGCCGGTGAGCTTCGCGGCCAGGCGGGCGTTCTGCCCTTCCTTGCCGATGGCGAGCGAGAGCTGGTTATCCGGCACGATGACGCGGCAGCTCTTGCCCTCGTCGAGCAGGGTCACTTCCAGCACCTCGGACGGCGCCAGTGCGGCCGCGATGAATTCCTCCGGCACCTCGCTGTACTTGACGATGTCGATCTTCTCGCCGCCGAGTTCGTTGACGACGCTTGCGACACGGCCGCCCTTCGGGCCGACGCACGCGCCGATCGGGTCGATGACCGGATCTTCCGCCCAGACGGCCATCTTCGTGCGGCTGCCGGCCTCACGGGCGATGGACTTGATCTCGACCGTGCCGTCAAAGATCTCCGGCACTTCGAGCTCGAACAGGCGCTTGACCAGGCCCGGATGCGTCCGGCTGATGAGCACCTGCGGGCCGCGCGTGCTGTTGCGCACCTCGACCACGTAGACCTTGATGCGGTCGCCCTCATGCAGCACCTCGCCGCGGATGCACTCCGCCGGGGCGAGCATGGCCTCAGTATAGTCCGAGTTGGAGCTGATCTTCAAAAACGCGCAGCCGGTGCGCGGGTCGATCTTATTGACGACGCCGGTGAGGATCTCGTGCTCCTTGGAGTTGAACTCCTCGTAGATCATGCCGCGCTCCGCCTCGCGGATGCCCTGAATGATGACCTGCTTGGCAGCCTGCGCCGCGATGCGGCCGAACTGCTTGGTCTCGACCGGGACGCTGACCACGTCGCCGATCTTGGCGCGCTTGCTGATGCGGTGCGCCGCCTCCTCGCTGATCTCGACATACGGGTCGATGACGCGCGCGACGACCGTCTTCTTGACGACCATCTCGATCTTCTTTTTCGCCTCGTCGAGAATGACCTCCACGTTGTCCTCGCAGTCGGGCGTGTCCTTGCGGAACGCCGTCAGCATGGCCTGACGGATCTTCTCATACATATATTCGCGCGGAATACCTTTTTCTTTTTCGATATCTGCAACTGCGTCAAAAAATTCTGCGTTCATGGTCGAATTCCCTTTCCTTATATGGTCAGGTGCAGGCGCACCTGTGCGATGGCGGATTTTTGAAAGACACGGCGGGTCTTGCCGTCGGAGACGGTCACGTCGCCGTTGTCATACTGCTCGAGCGTGCCAATGTGCACCTTGCTGCCGTCGACCGGCTGGTAGAGCCGCACCTCGACCTGTGCGCCGAGGAAGCGCTCGAAATCGCCCGGGCGCTTGAGCTGCCGCTCCGCTCCCGCGGACGACACCTCGAAAATATAGCTGTCGGGAATGGGGTCGGCCTCGTCGAGGATCGGATCGAGCGCACGGCTGAAATCCTCGCAGTCCTGGATCGACACGCCGTCCGGCTTGTCGATATACACGCGCAGGTAGCGGCTGCCCGCTTCCTTGACGTACTCCACGTCCCAGATCTCGCATCCCTGCTGCGCGGCCACAGGCCCGGCCAGCGCCAGGACGGCATCTGTCAATTTACTCATAGATCACCATTCCATTTTCTGACACTTCGAAAGACATCAAGAAAAAGAGTGGGCGAGTGCCCACTCTGTCAAATCCTGCTTCCTTCGTACGGCAATATCATACCATCCCGCGCCGGACAATGCAAGCCTTTTTTTGCGCCGCCGGACACTTACTGGTACAACGCCACGAATTCCTCCAGGCAGAGGTTGTGCTCGGTCATGAACCGCGCCGCCGCGTCGCCGACATAGCGCACGTGCCACGGCTCGTTGCGCCCGGTGATGCTGACCTTGTCCGACGGGTAGCGGATGACGAAACCGTAGTCCGCGCAGTTGTCGGCGAGCCAGGTCAGAAAGCGCGCGTTGACCGTGTCCACGCTCAGCGAGGAATAGTACTGGTCAACGATGTCCGCGCCGAGGCCGGTCTGGTGGTCGCTCGTGCCGGGGGGCGCGGCCACGCGCGCTGCGGCCGTCTCAGCCTCGTCGCGCGTGTCGCCCTTGCGCATATTCTCGCTGACCTGATCCTCATACTGCTGCTCCTGCGTCAGGTACGGACGGTAGGCGCAGTAGATATACGGACTCCAGCCGGCGTCCCTGGCCGCTTTGAGCAGCGCATTGAGCGCGTCGACGGCGCGGGAATCGAACGTGGACTGCGAGCCGCTGATCTTGCTCACATCCGGAACATAGTCGCTGATATTATGCGCCTGACTCGCAATGAGATACTCCCAGGAGGAAATATCCACATCCGGCAGGTCGTCATACTTCTTCGTATCGGGCTGCGCCGTCGTCTGGATGTCCGGCGGGAGAATAAGATCCGTCGGCGCGGCGGGCGCGGCGTTGCTGCGCGTCTCGTTGATGCGCGAGAGGATGAGCATAGCGCATACGACGACCAGGACCGTCAGCGTCACCGACAGCCAGAGACGTTTGTTCTTCATGCAGATCCCTCCCGGACGAAAAAATGAAAAGCAGCTCACACGAGCTGCTTTTCAGGATAGCATATTTTTCGCGTTCCGGCAAGTCCCCCGTCACAGATCGACCCGCTCGTAATTTTTGGCCGCCTTCCGGTATGCCAGCCACGACAGCAGCGCAAACGCCGCCAGCCCCACGGCCAGTACCGGCAGCTGCCGCACCTGACCGGCCGCGTCGGTCGCATCGAGATACGGCCCGACGGCCGGAAAATGGGACAGCGCCTCGACGAGCACCATGAGCACCGTCATCGGGATGACCGCGAGCAGAAACGCTCGCCCGGCGCGGATGGCTGTCTTATAAAACACGGGCAGGAACACAACGTTGAACACGCCGTAGATCAGCAGCACGCAGCCGAAGAGCGCGACGTTTGCGTCGATGCCGGCGAGGTTCGTGCCGTTGGGATTGATGCGCGCGGAGAGGAACGCAAACGGGACCGCGATCACGAGCTCCGCCAGCTCCACCGCCACGACGAGCCAGGCGCGGGCGCGCACCTGGTCACGCTTCGTGACCGGCAGCACGGCGCAGTAATAGACGTCCTTGTTCTCGCGGCCGTTGAGAAACGTAAAGAAAATGCCGAGCAGGCCGTAGAAAAATACGACCGTGTACGGATAGTTCGGGATGATGAGCATGACGCCGAAGAGCGCGAACACGTACATCATCGGGTGCGCTGCAAGGCGCAGGTCCTTAGAGAAAATCTTCGCCGTCATAGCTTCTCCTTTCCACGCGCACAAGAATGTCCTCGAGCGACATCTGCCCGTCGCCGAACTGCGCGCGATAGCGCGCGAGAAACCCGTCGCGCGTGTCGCTGCACAGGATCTGCCCGTCCTTGATCATCGTGATGTGCGAGGCGCACTTTTCGAGATCGGACGTGATATGCGTCGAAAACAGGATGCTGCGCTCGCCGCTTTTGACCACGCCGCGAAACAGCTCCATGAGCTCGTCGCGCGACACGGGGTCGAGTCCGCTCGTCGGCTCGTCAAGGATGAGCAGGCGCGCATCGTGCGAGAGCGCAAGCGCGAGCATATACTTCACGCGCATGCCGGACGAGAGCTGCGAGACCTTCTTCGTCTCGTCGAGCGCGAACAGCTGCAGATAGTGCCGGTATTTGTCCTCGTCCCAGCGGTCGTAAAACGTCCGCGTCACGTTCGTGATGCTGCGCAGCTTCTTATTCGGGTAAAAATCCACACCGCCGAGCACCACGCCGAGCTGCTGCTTGCAGGCCGGCTCGTTGGCGTAAAAATCCTGGCCAAACATGGTCACGCGGCCGCTGTCCGGGTGCACGAGATTGAGCATGGACTTGATGGTCGTGCTCTTGCCGGCGCCGTTGCGGCCGATGAAGCCCATGATCGTCCCCGGCTCGACTGCGAACGACACATCGCGCAGCGCAAACGCCGGATAGGTCTTGCACAGGCCCTCCACTTCCAGAATGTTCACTTGCCGTTCCCCTTCTTCAACTCCCGCTCCAGCGCGGAGGCGAACACCTTCGTCTCGGCCTCGGGCACATCCGGCGCGGCCGCCTGCGCGCCCTGATCGAACACCGCGCGCACGAACGAATCGTAGTAGCTGCTGCTCTGCAGCGCGATGCCGCGCTCGCGGTCCGCCAGCAGGATGAGCGAGTCCCCCGGCGCGAGCCCAAACATCGCGCGCACCTCCTTCGGGATCACGATCTGCCCCTTTGGGCCGATGCGCACCGTGGTCATGAATTTGTCCTGCATGGATTCCATGCGATCCGCCTCCTGTAAGAATCGTATTACTTTTCTTACTTTGTACCACAAGTTGAACGGATTGTCAATCCGGTTTTTTGCGTTTCAGCGCAAAAATAAGAGTTATGTAAACCATGCAGGCAAAAAACGATCCCCTGCCGGCCGGCAGGGGATCTGTTGCATATGAGATAACTTAGAGCGCCTCGACGTCCTTGATGAAAGCCTGGATGGCATCTTCCGGAACGAGCTTCTTGCTGCGAACGAGATTGACGATGTCGCCGACGGTCTTCTTGTAGAAGAGCTTCAGGGGATACTTGGTCAGGGACGGAACCGTCTTCATCATGATCTCTTTGCCGTTCATGTCCTCGATAAACGTCTTCACACTCAGAGTTTTGTAATCCATGATATGTTCTCCTTTCAATTTTGAGCACACCGGCCATTTTTCAATCCGGAATGGCCTTCTGTTCAAAGATTAACGCTTTTTGGGCATTTTGTCAAGTATAACGTATGATTTTCTTCGTCGCACCGTCATTTTTTATTCAGTAATCAACGCTTTGTTGTGTAACATTTGCGCACATCCGGAAAATTGTGTGGCAGGCAAGTGTACTTGCAGCCGCCGAATAGAATGGCCACAGGCAGAAACGGAGGGCTGAAAATGCTGTACAGTACCCTGATGCTGATGATGAGCAGTGCATTTCTGATGCTGCGCCTGACGCCCGGCGGCTCGTTCCCGCGTCCGCTGAGCGAGGCCGAGGAGCGCAAATATCTCGACGCCTGGCTGCAGGGCGATCTGGAGGCGCGCAACGTGCTCATTGAGCGCAACCTGCGGCTGGTGGCGCACATCATCAAAAAATACTACACGCACTATGACGACACGGACGACCTGATCTCGATCGGCACGATCGGGCTCATCAAGGGCATCAACACCTACCGGCCCGACAAGGGCGTGCGTCTGGCGACGTACGCCAGCAAGTGCGCCGAAAACGAGATTCTGATGTATTTTCGCAGCACGCGCAAGAATGCGTCGGAAATGCTGCTCTCGGACGTGCTCGACACGGACGGCGACGGCAACAACCTGTCGCTGATCGACATCCTGTCCGAGGACGACGACATGGACGAACACCTCCAGGCGGACGAGGTCAGCCGGGCGCTGCGGCGCTGCATCGGCGAAGTGCTCGATGCGCGTGAAGCGGAGATCATCCGCCTGCGCTATGCCATCGGCGGCGGTGAGGCGCTGACGCAGCGCGAGACCGCGCAGCGCTGCGGCATCAGCCGGTCATACGTCTCACGCATCGAGAAAAAGGCCATCGAGAAGCTGCGCGCCGCGCTGCAGGCCGACGGTTACTGAGGTGCACATTGACAAGCGGCGCAAAACACGGTAAAATTGCGGCGAAATGACAGGAGATGATACACCATGGCGGAACAGGATCCCAACACGATGGTGCACACGCACGTGGACGAGAACGGCAACGTCATCACCCACTGCCACGGCGGCGAGGGGCACACCCACGCGCACCCGCACACCCACACGCAGACCAAGGCGGTCATCAACCGGCTGGCCCGCGCGATCGGCCATCTGGAGTCGGTCAAGCGCATGGTAGAGGACGGACGCGACTGTGCCGAGGTGCTCATCCAGCTCGCAGCCGTGCGCTCGGCGCTCAACAACACAGCAAAGATTATCCTGAAGGATCACATCGACCACTGTCTGGCCGACGCTGTGGAGACCGGCGACCAGCAGGCCATCGACGAGCTGAATCAGGCGATCGAAAAATTCATGAACTGAAGTCGTGCATCCCTCTGCCCCACCGGCAGAGGGATGCGCCATATCTGCGCGCAGCAAAAAAGGACGCCCGACCGGGCGTCCTTTTCGTTGCTTGAATTATGCGGACCGTTCCACCGAGAGCACCGTTCCGGTCTGCTGATCGACAGCCACGACGTAGCGGGGGTGGAAGTAGTACACCGTCGTAAGCGTCACGCGGTAGACCGGCTGCACACCACTCTCGTCGAGCTGAACATCCCACGCGGCCAGGTCGCTCTCCGAGATACCGGCCGCCGCAATGGCGATCTTCAGCGCCTGCTCCTGCGTGACCGGGCCGACGGGCGGCGTCGGCGTCGGGGCAGGCGTCGGAGCAGGCGTCGGGGCAGGCGTCGGTGTCGGTGTCGGTGCCGGTGCCGGCGCCGGCATCGGGGTGGGCGTCGGAGTCGGTGCCGGCGTCACGGGCGAATTCGGCCGCACCACCGGCGAGACCGGAACGATCTCCGCCTCTTCCGGCCGCTTCGGCTCATCGCCCGTCAGGCGGCAGACCTCAGTCGTTTCGGCATCGACGCTGCACACATAGTGCCGCTCGCCGTCCGAGAGCACGAACTCCATGACCATCTCGCCGTCAATGAGCGTAAAGCGCATACTTGCCCTGGTCACGTCATCCGTAGTCAGGCCGCAGCACGTAAGCGCCGCCTGCAGCGCCTTGTCATACGGAACATATACGCCGGTGCTGGCAGCGCCGATGGATTCGATGCCGGAAAGCTCCACCTGGTTGGACGCCGCCAGAATGTTCAGATCATTGATCGGCAGGCCGACCAGCTCGCTGCCGGTCAGATCCTGCACCTGGGCGCTGATCTGCCGGATCAGCATTGCCTTGCCGGCGCTGACGCCCACGGCAGAGGCATACGCCTCCAGCGCAGGATCGTCCTCGAGCACCTGCGCAAGGACCGCCGACTCCATGCCGCAGTCCGTCTGGGCGCTTTCCACAGCGTCCGCCAGCCGGCCGCACAAGCGCGCATCGCCCTTGCCGGCCTCGACCGTCACAAGGATCGAATTCGCATCCGCCGAGACATAGCCGTTCGCCTGCATATTGGCGACGATCGCGTCCGCCGCCGTCTGCAGGGACTGGTTGCGCAGCTCCAGACCGTCGAGCACAAACTGGGCATCCGGATTGCACGCACGGGCAGACAGGACGCGGCCGAGCTTATTGACCGTCAGCTCGATGCTGGGGTTGGCATCAAGCGTGGCGACGCCGCCGGGCACCTGCGTAGCATACAGCCCGCCACCGAGGATGACCAGGAAAAACACTGCCGCTGCGGCGACCCAGCCCCGCCAGGCACTGCGGCGCTTGCGCTCCGGCATCGGGACGACCGGCGCTTCCTCCGGCTGCTGCGCCGGAGACTGGACGCGCGCAAGGATGCCGCTCCAGCAATCCGGCGTTACGGCGGCGACCTCAGCCCGCAGCCGTTCCAGCAATTCCTTATCGGTCAAGATCGTCACCTCCCATCGAATTGCGCAGCTTTGCCAGCGCGCGGTTATAGCGTGAAATAGCGGTTGCCTGCGGGATACCCAGCAGGTCGGCAATTTCTCTGTGCTTGAGTCCGGACAGCGCGTGCAGCATCACGATCTGCCGCTCGCCGTCCGTGAGCGTATGCAGCACTTTTTCAAGCACCATATGGTTTTCCGTCGTCTGATAAGCGTCATGCGTATCCTCCACATGAAACAGCTCATCAAAGGACAGGTTCTTACTTTCTGCCCTGCGCAGGCGCATCAACGCCAGATTGCGCGCGATCGTCAGCAGCCACGCCATCGGTTTGCCCGACGGCTGATAGCCCGGTGCCGACTGCATCACGCTCACAAACGTGTCCTGCATCACGTCCTCCGCCGCCACAGGATCCCGAAGGATGGACAGCGCGAAGCCGTAAATGGAGGAGGACGTCTGGCGATACAGCACTTCCAGTGCCGCAGTATCCCCCTGCGCGATGCGCAGTATGAGCGCATCATCCGGCGGCTGGCCGCTGGCCATGCACGAACCGGCGCTGTGCATATCATCATTTTGCATAGAATTACCCCACATGAGAATAATGCCTGAAAACGAATTTTATTGCAAAAAAATCTGAATTCGATCAATTTTTCGGCGCAAAAGCCGTCTTCGGCTCACAAACTCTTCTTAACCAATTATCATACGTGAAAATTGTCGGTTTGTAAAGGAAGATTCCAAACTTTTCTAAGGAAGCAGGCACATCTACGGTTCTTGTTCCGCAGTCACCTCAAGCGCATGGTTGAGCAGCACGCCAAGGATCAGCAGCAGTCCGAACGCCTGAAACCAGAACAGCAGGATCACGGCCGAAGCGAGCGATCCGTACACGAGGGAATACTTTGTGCTGTTGCCGATCAGCCACGACAGCAGGATGCTCATGCACACGATCGCCACGGCGGAAAACACCGCCCCCGGCAGCACCCGGTGCTGCGGCCGGCGCGGCGTGGTGAGCCGGTAGAGGATCAGGATCATCATCAACAGAATGGCAAACAGGATCAAAAACCGCAGCCACGTCCATGACCAGACGATGCTCACATGCGGCAGCAGCGCATCGAGCCAGAGCAGAAAGTGCTTGCCGGTCAGCATGAGCAGGATGCACAGGTACAGCACCAGCAGAAATGCCACGGAAAAGGCCACGCTCACGATCGTGCTGCGCACGATGCCGAAGCGTTTGCCGCCGTGGATCTCGCCGACGATGGCGGCCATGGCGCGGAAAGCGGCCGACGCGCTCGTGATCATGACCAGCAGCGCGGCAAAGAACATGACCTCGCTCGTGTTGCCGGACACGTAAGTCAGAAAGTCCGATACGAGCGCCTGCGTCTCGCGCGGGAGCACGAGCGTCTCAACGATGCGCAGCACGGCGGCCGGATCGCGCAGGATGAGCGCGAGCAGATCGTATATGCAGATGATGGCCGGGAACAGCGCCATGACCATGCAGTAGGCGAGCTCGGCCGCCGAGCGCGTCACGCGCCGGGCGAGAAACGTGTCCGCCATGGACATCAGAACGCGGGTAATGCGCCAGTTTTTCAAGCAGCTGCCTCCTCCGTTGGAATGCAAAAACCGCCTTCACAGGAGCGAAGGCGGTTTTGGTCAAAAAATGTCGAATTACTTGGAATTGAAGATCTTGAAGATGCTGTCGAACGGATCTTCCTCCGCGGGCGCGGCAGCGTCCGCAGCCGGGGCAGCAGCCGGAGCCGGCGTCGCCGGAGCGGCCGGGGCCGCAGCCGGAGCAGCAGCCTTGGCAGCGGTCGCCGCGGCCGTGTAGAGGCCGGCAGCGGGGGCCTGCGCCGGAGCGGCGGCAGCCTGCTCGGCCTGCGCCTTGCCCGGCTCGTCGAAGCCGGTGGCAATGACGGACACGCGGATCTCGTCGTCGAGCGAGGGATCGAAGCTCGCACCGAAGATGATGTTGGCGTCCGGGTGCGCAGCCTCCTGAACGAGGTTTGCGGCCGTCTCGACATCCTCCAGGCCCATATCCTCAGAGCCGGTGATGTTGATGAGCACGCCGCGCGCACCGTTGATGGACGTCTCCATGAGGGGGCTGGCCACGGCCATGCGGGCGGCGTCCTCCGCCTTGCCCTTGCCGGCGGCGCGGCCGACGCCCATGTGGGCGAAGCCGGCGTCCTTCATGACGCAGGTGACGTCCGCAAAGTCGAGGTTGATGAAGCCGGTGTTCTTAATGAGGTCCGAGATGCTCACGACGGCCTGACGCAGGACATCGTCCGCGATCTCGAAGGCGTTGGCCAGCGTGACCTTCTGGTCGGTGGCGAACTTCAGCCGGTCGTTCGGGATGATGAGCAGGGAGTCGACCTTGCCCAGCAGCTCGTTGATGCCGACCATGGCCTGATCCATGCGGCGCTTGCCCTCGAACTTGAAGGGCTTGGTGACGACGCCGACGGTCAGGATGCCGGCCTCGCGGGCGATGTCCGCGATCGTGGGCGCTGCGCCCGTGCCGGTGCCGCCGCCCATGCCGGCGGTGATGAAGACCATGTCCGCATTCTCCAGGCTCTTGGCGATGTTGTTGCGGCTCTCCTCGGCGCTGCGCTTGCCGACGTCAGGATCGCTGCCGGCGCCCTGACCATGGGTCAGCTTCTCGCCGATCTGGATCTTCTGATCCGCGCTCGAAACGGCCAGAGCCTGCTTATCTGTATTGACAGCCACGTACTCAATTCCCTGAGTGCCGGACTTAACCATGCGGTTTACGACGTTGTTGCCGGCCCCGCCGACGCCAACGACCTTGATGGTGACGACATTTTCCGGACCGGACTCGGTAGCAAAGGACATATTCGGTTCCTCCCTGTTGTTTCTATTTGTATCGGCGGCCGGCGCATGCGCGCTCTGGAAGCCGTTTTTTGGCGGGTTGCGCTTCTGTTTGTTCTTATTCTTTCCCATTTTATATCGTTTTCCTTATCAGGTCAATCTTTTTTTGTGAACAATCAGCCGGGGCTGAAATGTGCGCGTTTGTCGATCGACAGGTCGATGGTGCCGGCATCGCTGGCCGTGAGCTGGGAGACCGCGCTTTGCAGCATACCGAATTTGTACTCGACATTTTCATTCGCGCCGAGGCGCACCGTGAATCGTCCGTCATAGGTGAAGCCGGGGTTGGACGCATCCGACAGGTCGATGACCGTGACCTTGGACGCCATGTCGCGCGTGAGCAGCTGGCCGAGGATCGCCGCCAGATACGTGACTTTCGGTGCATCGGCCTCACCGGCGTTGAGCACCTCGCCGACCTTCGGCTCGACCGGCGTAATGCCGTCGACCCGGGCAAGGCCGGTCAGCTCGCTCTCCGTGACGGATTTGAGCAGCTTGCAGTTCTGATCCAAAACCCAGTAACCGCCATCCGCCTGAACATAGGCCATGGCGCTGCTCTCCTGGATCGTGATGGTGACGCGGTTGGGCAGCGCGCGCGTGACCTTCGCTTTGTCCACATACGGGAGCTTGCTGAAGATGCGGCTGGCGGCCGAGAAACGGTTGATGAAAAACAGATTGTCGCCCGTGCCGATGCCGGAGGCCTCGACGACCTCCTCGGCCGTGTAGATGGAGTTGCCCACGACCTCGATCTTTGCAACACGGAAAAATACGCTCATGCCCAGGACGAGCGCCGCGCAGATCAGCAGAAAGATCAGCGGCTGCAGCAGCGACCTGCCCCGGCCGCCGGACGGGCGGCGGGGCCGGCGCGCGCGGCGCGGCCCGGGCTGCTTCGATTGTTTCATAGACAGGTGATTCCTTTCACCGCGGCGCCACGCAGCGCACATCGGCCCCAAGCGCCGACAGGCACGCATCGAAGCGGTCGTAGCCGCGGTTGATATAGCCGTTGTCGAGGATCTCGGTCTCGCCCTCGGCGGAGAGGCCGGCCACGATCATGGCCGCGCCGCCGCGCAGGTCGCTCGATGTGAGCGGCGCGCCGGTGAGCCGGTCGACGCCGGTGACATAGGCCACGCGCCCCTCGATGCTGACGGCTGCGCCCAGACGCCGGAACTCCTCGGCATGACGATAACGGTTGGTGAAGATGTTTTCGGTGAACACCGTGGTGCCCTTCGCCTTCAGGCAGGCAGCCATGAGCGGCGGCTGCGCATCCGTGGGAAAGCCCGGATACGGTTGCGTGACGACCGGCCGCGGCGCGGTGAGCCGCCCGGTCGATGTCAGGCGCACGGTGGACGCCGTTTTTATTATAGCACACCCTGCCTCGGAAAGCGAGTCCAGAACGGTCAAAAAATGGTCCGGATCGACGCCCTGCAGTTCCACATCGCCGCCGCAGGCGGCTCCGGCACACAAAATCGTCGCCGCGACGATGCGGTCCGGCATGATCGTGTGCTCCACAAACGGCTGCGGCCGGAAGCCGCTGACCGTGACCGTTGACGTGCCGGCGCCGGAAATGCGCGCGCCCAGCTTGCGCAGGTAGCACTGCAGGTCGAGGATCTCCGGCTCGCGCGCGGCGTTGCAGATGACCGTCTCCCCCGCCGCCGCGCAGGCGGCCAGCATGGCGTTTTCCGTCGCGCCGACGCTCGGAAACGGCAGCAGGATGCGCCGCCCCTTCAGATCGTGCGCGCAGCAGACGATGTCTCCGCCGCGCTCCGTGACCTCCGCGCCGAGCGCGCGCAGCGCGTCGAGGTGCAGGTTCACCGGCCGCGGGCCGAGCTCGCACCCGCCCGGCATGGACAGGCTCGCCGTTCCGAAGCGCGTGAGGATCGCGCCGAGAAAAATGACCGAGGAGCGCAGCTCCCGCATGAGATCGTGCGGGATGAAGTCGCGGTTCATGCCGCGGGAATCAATGTGCACCGTGTCCCCGTCGCGCTCCGCCGTGCAGCCGAGATGGCGCAGGATGCGCAGCGTGATCGTCACGTCCTTCAGGTCGGGCACGTTGTGCAGAACCGTCTCACTGCCGGCGAGCACGGATGCCGCCATGATCGGCAGCACCGCATTCTTGGCGCCCTGCACCTGGGTGCTCCCGGTCAGTCTGTTTCCGCCGTAAATGTGCCATATGCTCATAATCTTTCCTCCGCACAGCAAATTCATGCCATCCTATGCAGAGAAACGCGAGATTGTCATTTTGCGTGCCGGTCGGCCAGTTTCAGCACCAGATCGGCAATGCGCTCGGCGGCGTCGGAAACGCCGGCGGATTTCATGTTCTGCGCCATCTGCGCAAGCTGCGCGGGGTCGGCGAGCAGGTCGCTGACGAGGTTATACAGATCGTCTGCCGTGAACGCGCCCTCGAGCAGCACCTTCGCCCCGCCGGCGTGCTCGAGCACGCGCGCGTTGCGCTCCTGATGGTTGTTCGTGACGTTCGGCGACGGGATGAGGATCGCGGGCTTGCCGATGCACGAGAGCTCCGCGAGCGTGGACGCGCCCGCGCGGCAGAGCACGAGATCGGCCGCGTCCATGACGAGCGGCATGTCATAAATATACGGCCGCACGTCCATGCCGTGCGCAGCGAGATCGGCCGGGCACTTTTCGAGCAGGGCCGCGTGCATCTTCTCATAGCCGTTGCGCCCGGCCGAGTGGATGAGCGCAAACGGCGCGTCCGTGACGGCGGCGCGCGTGATGAACGCCGTCATGACCTCGTTCATGTACGACGCGCCGAGCGAGCCCCAGACCGACACGACCAGCGGCCTGTCCGGGTCGAGCCCGAGCTGGCGCTTGGCCTCCGCCTTGGAGCAGGCCGTGAACGCGCCGCGCACCGGCGTGCCGGTGACGACGACCTTTTCCTGCTCGCTGTAGTGCTGCTTGCTCTCCTCGAAGCCGACGAGGATGCGGTCGACCGCGCCGGCAAGCATCTTCGTCGTCAGGCCGGGCACGGCGTTGGATTCATGCACGACGGTGGGGATACCGAGCTGCGCCGCCGCTTTGAGCACGGGGTAGCAGACATAGCCGCCGGTGCCGATGGCGACGTCAGGCTGAAAGTCCTCGATGATCTTGCGCGCGTCCTTCGTCGCCTGCCGCGCGTTGTGCAGCGAGCGGAAGTTGTACGCGATCTCCGACGGCTTGAGGCTGCGGTGGATGTTCGTGACCTCAATGGTCACGATGTCGTAGCCCGCGCGCGGGACGAGGTCGGTCTCCATCTTGCCGTTGGCGCCGACGAAGAGGATGCCGCAGTCGGGCATCCGGTCGCGCAGGATGCCAGCGACCGCGAGCGCGGGGTTGATGTGGCCTGCGGTGCCGCCGCAGGTAAAGAGAAAATTCATAGCAATGCCTCCCAGGATCAAAAACGGAAATCGGGCAGTCCGCGCCGAAGACCGCCGCGGGCTGCCGGATATACACTTCAAAGTCAGAAACTAGCGCGCCTTTTTCGTCGGAATGTCGCGCGAGATGCTCAGGATGATGCCCATCTCCCCGAGCTGCATGAGCAGCGCCGTGCCGCCGTAGCTGAAAAACGGCAGCGAGATGCCCGTGCAGGGGATGAGGTTCGTGACGACTGCGATGTTCAAAAACACCTGGATCGACAGCAGCGTCGTGATGCCGATGCCGACGAGGAAGCTGTAGCGGTCGGGCGAGTGCGCGGCGATCCAGTAGCCGCGGCAGATGAGCAGCGCAAACAGGATCAGGATCGCAATGGCGCCGACATAGCCGAGCTCCTCGCAGACGATGGAAAAGATATAGTCATTGTGCTCCTCGGGCAGATAGAGGTACTTCTGCCGGCTCTGGCCGAGGCCGAGCCCGAGAAAGCCGCCCGAGCCGATGGAATACAGCGACTGCACGATTTGATAGCCGGCCGCGCTCGTATCGGCAAACGGGTCGCGCCAGGACACGATGCGCTTGTGCACATAGGGCACGAATTTGCTTGCGATGAGCAGCAGCGCGCCCGCGCTGCCCATGCCGACAAGCAGGTACGAGAGCTTGATGCCGCCGACAAACATCATCACGATCGCAAGCGCCATGATGATGATGGACGCCGACAGATGCGGCTCAAGCATCAGCAGGCCGACGATGATGACCGTGACGACCATGAACGGCACGACACCGTAGCGGAATGTCTGCATCTGCTCTTTATAGGTGCAGATCATGCTGGAGAAAAACAGCACGACCGCGATCTTTGCGATCTCCGACGGCTGAAACGTCGTGAAGCCGAGACTCAGCCACCGGCGCGCACCGTTGACGCGAGTGCCGATGTGCGGGATCCAGACGACGGCAAGCAGGAAGATGCTCACGCCCAGCACCAGCAGCGACAGACGGCGGTAGGTCGCCATGCGCACCTTGGACAGCAAGATCATGGCCACAACGCCGGCCACGGCAAAGGCCGCCTGGCGCACGAAGTAATACGTCGGCGACTTGCCCTGCGCATACGCGCGGGCGAAGCTCGACGAGAGCACCATGATGACGCCGATCGTCAGCAGCAGCAGCGTGAGCACGAAAAACGGCAGGTCGAAGCTGCCGCGCTGCGGCCCGGCGGACGCTTTCGCCTGGCGCGCGGGAAGTCTCAGATCGGAAATATTCATATAAGCACCTCCCTGCACCGCGGCGCGCGCCTCACACGCCGAAGCGGTGGAACACGCCGATGAACGACAAAACTGCAAACAGCACCGTCACGCCGGCAAACAGCGCCACAATCTGCGTTTCCTTCCACTTGTGGCCCGTCCAGCCGCCCATCTCGAGATGGTGGTGGAACGGGGACATTTTGAACACGCGCTTGCCGTGCGTGAGCTTGAAGTAGCCGACTTGGATGATATCCGACAGCGCCTCGATGATGTACATGATGCCGAGCGTCACAAGGATGAGCGGCATGTCGTAGGCAAAGGCCAGCGCCGCGACCGCGCCGCCGAGAAAGAGCGAACCCGTGTCGCCCATGAACACCTTCGCCGGGTGGAAGTTATAGATCAAAAAGCCCAGCAGGCCGCCGGCAAGGCCGGAGGCAAACACGCCGAGGGACAAAAACCGCTCGCCCCAGAGCATGGAGATGACGGCGAAGAAGATGCACACCGGCATCGTCGTGCTCGCGGCGAGGCCGTCCACACCGTCGGTGAGGTTCACGGAGTTGACCGTGCCGACGATGACGAAGGCCGCGAAGATGACATACAGCGGCTCGGAGACCGGCACCGTCTTGTTCCAGAACGGGATGTACAGGCTGTCGAGCGCGACATAGCCGAAGCGGCGCATGAGGAAAATGAACGCCACGGCCGCCGCCAGCTGCAGCAGCAGCTTCTTTCCGGCCGTCAGGCCGAGATTCTGCTTTTTCCGGAGCTTTTCATAGTCGTCCAGAAAACCGATCGCGCCGAACACGAGCGCGAACGCCAGACAAAACAGGTGGCCGTATTCGCCCTCGGCCATGCACTCAAAGCCGACCGACAGGCACACGACCGCGATCGCGGCGATGAACATCAGCCCGCCCATGGTGGGCGTGCCCTGCTTGGACATGTGCCACGTGGGGCCGTTTTCCTTGATGCTCTGGCCCGCCTTGATGCGTCTGAGATACGGGACCAGGAAAAATCCAACGACGGCCGACACCGCAAACGCGATGACGAACGCCAGTATCAGCTTCAGTGTCATTTCTCTCTCTTCCTCTTCTCGAGTATTTCGGCGACGATCTCGCGCTCGTCCATGTGCACTTTCGTCTTGCCGATGATCTGGTAATCCTCATGGCCCTTGCCGCAGAGGATGATGACATCGCCGGGGCAGTGATTCTCGATCGCGTAGGCGATGGCCTCGCGCCGGTCGGGCCGCACGACATAGGGCGTGTGCGTCTCCTTGAGACCGGGAAGGATATCGGCGATGATCGCCTCCGGGTCTTCCGTGCGCGGATTGTCGCTCGTGACGATGACGAAATCCGCCTTCTGGCCCGCGATGCGGCCCATCTTCGGGCGCTTGCCGCGGTCCCGGTCGCCGCCGCAGCCAAAGAGGAACACGAGCCGCGCGGGTGCGAACTCGCGCACCGTCGTGAGGATGTTGTCGATGGCATCGGGCGTGACGGCGTAGTCGATGAGGATGGCGTAATCCCCGTCGGTCTCGAGCACCTCGGCGCGGCCCTTGACGGGCTTTGCCGTGTCGAGCGCGGCGGCGCAGTCGTCGAGCGAAACGCCGAGCGCGCAGGCGCAGGCAATGACGCTCAGCGCGTTGTAGACCGAGAACATGCCGGGGATGCCGAGGCGCATACGCGCGATCGCATCGCCGTGCATGGCGACAAAGCGCACGCCCGACGCGCTCAGGCGGATGTCCTTGGCCACAAGGTCGGCGTCGTTGCGTTTGGCGGAATAGGTATGCATCGGGCATTTGGCGTGCTCGAGCATGACGTGCGCCCAATCGTCGTCCGCGTTGACGATGCCGACGTCACTCTGCGCAAACAGCTGCGCCTTGGCCGCGGCATACGCCTCCATGGTCTTGTGAAAGTCCAGATGATCCTGCGACAGGTTCGTGAAGATGCCCACCCGGAAGCGGATGCCCTCCACGCGGTGCAGCACCAGCGAGTGGGACGACACCTCCATGACCGCGTGCGTGCAGCCGGCGTCGACCATCCGGCGCAGGAGCTTTTGCAGCTCATAGGCGTCGGGCGTGGTGTGCTCGGTGTGCAGCACCTCGTCGCCGATGACGTTCGCGTTCGTGCCGATGAGACCGACCTTCGTGTGCAGGCACTGCTCAAGCATGTGCTTGATGAGCGTGGTGACGGTGGTCTTGCCGTTCGTGCCGGTCACGCCGATCATGGTCAGCTCGCGCGACGGGTTATCGAAAAATTCGCAGCAGATGCGCGAGAGCGCAAGGCGGCTGTCGGCCACGAGGATATACGGTATCTCGACCTCTGGCTTTCGCTGGCAGAGCACGACGGCCACACCGCGCTCGGCGGCCGCGCCGATGAACCGGTGCCCGTCGGACTCATACCCGCAGACGGCGGCGAACAGGTCGCCGGGCTGCGTGGTGCGCGAGTCAAAGCTGATATCCCGGATGTCCAGTTCCGGATCGGCGGTGCATTCGCACACGTCCAGAACGGACAGCAGTCGCTTGAGTTTCATAAACGTACCTCCGTTGTTCGTCAGTATCGGCCCAGCATGCCCGAATCGCTGGTCACGAGCGTGACCTCCACGACCGTACCGTGATCGATCTGGGTGCCGGCGGCGACGCTCTGGCCGGAGATGACCTGCGCCGCGGTATCCGTGATCGAACTGCTGGTCTTGATATACAGCCCCAGTGCGGCCATGCGGTCGCGGGCTGTCTGATAGCTGAGATTGGACAGATCCGGCATCGTCTCCTTGTCGGCCGAGGGCTCTTTGCCGGCGTAGAGCAGGATGGTGCTGCCGTTGGCCACGACCGCGCCGCTGCCCGGAAGCTGCGCCGTGATTGTGCTGCCATCGCCGTAGATGCGCACCTGCAGGCCCACCTCCGCGAGCGCGGCCTTCGCCTGCTCAACGGACAGGCCCGTCACGTTCGGTACGGTCTTATCCATATGCGTCTTTTCCGTCTCGGAGTACGACGGCTCCACGCCGAGGTACGGCAGGATGTCCGCCATCATTTTGCCGACGACGGGCGCGGCCATCTGGCCGCCGCTGATATAGATGCCGGTGCTGTTGCTCGGCGTGTCGAGCAGCACGAGGATGACGATCTGCGGGTCATCCGCCGGCGCAAAGCCGATGAACGAGACGATGTACTCCTTCGCGCCGCCGGCCGCGTCCTGCGCGACCTTTTCCGACGTGCCGGTCTTGCCGCCGATGCGGTAGCCGGCGACGTAGGCGTTTTTGCCGGTGCCGTCGACGGGGTCGCCGACGACCTGCTCGAGGATCTGGCGCACGGTGGCGCTCGTCTGCTCGCTCACGACCTGGCGCACCACGGTCGGCGAATTGGACACGACCGCTTCCCCGTCGCTGTTGACAATGCTCTTGACGACGTACGGCTTCATGAGATAGCCGCCGTTGACGCAGGCGCTGACTGCCGTGATGAGCTGCAGCGGCGTGATCGTAAACGTCTGGCCGAAGGAGGCCGCCGCGAGCTGGGAGAGGTTCTCCGGGTCGTAGAACGTGTTCTGGCTCCACCAGATGCTGCCGCTCTCGCCGGACATGTCGATGCCGGTCTTGGCGGTGAGGTTGCTGTCCACGTTGCTGGTCAAATTCAGGAAGCCGAACGCCTCGGCGTACTTGTAGAAGGTGCGTGCGCCGATGAGCTGGCCGATCTGCACGAGCGCCACGTTGCACGAGTGCTGGATGGCCTGCGTCAGGTTCTGACTGCCGTGGCCGGTCGTTTTCCAGCACTTGAGCGGATCGGTACGGCCGAGTACGTTCGTGCTGCCGCCGCAGTAAAACGACGAATTTTCATTGACCACGCCCTCTTCGAGCGCCATGGCCAGCGTGATGATCTTGAACGTCGAGCCGGGCTCGTAGGTGTCCGACAGGGCCTTGTTGCGCCACTGCTTCGTCTGCGCGGCGGAGAGCATCTCGGCCTTCTTGTCGGGATTCGTTTCGGCGTCGATGCCCTCCTGATCCTTGTCGCTGACCTTCTGATAGTCGTTCAGGTCAAAGTTGCCGAGCGAGACCATGCCGAGAATGGCGCCGCTGTTGGGGTCCATGGCGATGGCCGCGGCGCCATTTTGCACGTCGTAGTCCTCGACCGCCTGCTGCAGGTGCTTTTCGAGGTAATACTGGATCGTGGCGTCGATGGTCAGGTTCATGTCGTCGCCCTTTGTCTCATCGTAGTAGTCCTCGTAGTTGACAAAGAGCATATCCGTGCCGCGGTTATCCGTCGCGCGGATGATGCGCCCGGCGCTGCCGGTCAGATAGCTGTCATAGCGCTGCTCCAGGCCGTAGAGGCCGTTGTTGTCCTGCCCGACGAAGCCGATGACGTGCGCGGCCAGATTGCCGTAGGGGTAATAGCGCTTCGTGTCCGGCTCGATCTTCACGCCGGTGAGGTTGTTCTCCTTCTTGAACGCGCGCACTTTTTCCGACACTTCCGGCTCGACCTTGCGCTTGACGACCTCATACCAGCGGTCGGTATTCTTCGTCATGGCCAGGATCTTATCATAATCGACGTCGAGGATCTCGGAAAGTTCGCGCGCGATCAGCTGCGGATCTTCTTTGTTCTTGACGATCTCGGCCGGGCTGATGAAGATCGTATCGGCCGAGGCGTTCATGGCCAGGATCTTGCCGTTCGTATCGTAGATCGCGCCGCGCGAGGCCGTGATCTCCGTCGTGCGCACCTGCTGGTCGATCGCCATTTTTTCGTACTCGTCATGGTGTACGATCATGACATTGAACAGCTTGATGCCAAGGACAGCAAATGCAAGGATGCCGCACACAATCAAAAGGAAGCGTGTGCGGCGGAGCATCATGATATTCGGTGTTTTGGTACTTGCACGAAAAGGCACGCGGTTGTCCCGGCGCCCGGAAGTTTCATTCGCCATGTCTGTCTCCTTGTTCCTGCGGGGATAGTACTATCATACAGGCTGGCTTATCGAAAATATTCCAAAATGGAAGAGAAGAAATCGCCGAGGCGGTCGGCAAGGCTCAGCGGTTCAGCCGCGTTCTGGTCAAGGACCACCGCCGTGTCCGTGGCGTCGCCGCTGATATAATAGAGCTGATCGCTGCGCGGCTTCTGCATGCCGAGCTCGTGGATGGCGTAATCCTCGATCTCCGTGAGGTTGAACGCGCTCTCGTAATCAATGCGCAGGCGCGTTTGCTGCTCCTGCAGCTGGGTATACTGATTCTCCAGCGCCGAGACCTCCGCCGACGCCTGCGAGAGCTGCACGCGCGCGACCAGCGACACGACGATCAGCACGGCGGCAATGGCAAAGCCGAGCACGGCCAGCGGGGCGATCGCCTGCTTGGGGGTGGGAACGGACTCCGGGACGACGGCCTCCGTCGTCCGGGGAGCGTGCGGCATCTCGACCGGCGCACTGTACCGGTATTCTTCGGCAGCCGTGCTGTGCAGGTCATACGCCGCGTTGCCGTCCATGGGCGCGGTATTGCGTTTTTTCGAAGCAGGAGATGCCATGATCGGCTCCTTTCTCAGACGCGCTCGGCAACGCGCAGCTTCGCGCTGCGGGCGCGCGGGTTACACTCCAATTCTTCCTCGCCGGGCAGGATCGGCTTGCGGGAGACGCTGCGCAGCGTCTGCACAAAGCCGCAGGTGCACACCGGTGCCTCGCGCGGGCAGGTGCAGCCGTGCTCCCGCCGGGCGATGCCGGTCTTGACGATCCGGTCCTCGAGGGAATGAAAGCTGATGACGCACAGCCGCCCGCCGACGCGGAGCTTGTCCGGCGCGGTGTCCATCATCTCGCGCACCGCCGCCAGCTCGTCGTTCACGGCGATGCGGATCGCCTGAAAGCTGCGCTTGGCGGGATGCTGCTTTTCGCGCAGCGCCGCGCCCGGCATGGCCGAGCGGATCACATCGACCAGCTCCAGCGTGGTCGAGATCGGCCGCTGCGCCCGGGCGCGTACGATCGCCCCGGCAATGCGAGGCGCATAGCGCTCCTCGCCGTATTCATACAAAATGCGTTTGAGCTCATTCTCCGGCCACTCGTTGACGACGTTCCACGCGCTCAGGCCGCTGGTCGCGTCCATGCGCATATCGAGCGGCGCGTCGTGCATATACGAAAAGCCGCGCTGCGTCTCGTCGAGCTGCGGTGAGGAAACGCCGAGGTCAAAGAGCATGCCGTCCACGGCGTCGATGCCGAGGCGGTCGAGAATGGCGGCCGTGTCGCGGAAGTTGCCGTGCACGAGCTGCACGCGTTCCCCGAACGGGGCCAGCCGCGCGCCGGCGCGCGCAATCGCTGTCTCGTCGCGGTCGATGCCGATGAGCGTTCCGATCGTCAGGCGGCCGGCGATCTGCTCGGAGTGGCCGCCCATGCCGAGCGTGCCGTCCACGTAAATGCCGTCGGGGCGGATGTTCAGGTTGTCGATGCATTCGTGCAGCAGCACGGGGATATGTCCGGCGTCCATCAGAAATCCAGCTCCTCCATCACGGCGGCGATGTTCTCCGGCAGCGCCTCGAGCGGGCAGATCTCATCCCAGCGCGCGCTATCCCAGAACTCCGCATGGTTGTTGCTGCCGACCACGGTGACGCTCTTGGTCAGGCCGGCGAATTCACGCAGGTGCTGCGGCAGGAGGATACGTCCCTGTCCGTCGAGATCGCAGCGGGCCGCATACGCGAACAGCGGGCGCACCTTGCGCTGCTGCAGATTGGTCATGGCCGCCGCCTTCTCGGAGATCGCCTTCCAGTTTTCCTGACTGTAGGCCGACAGGCACTTTTCGGGCGAGACCGTCACATAGAACGTGTCGCCCAGTTCTTCACGGAGCTTGGCCGGGATGAACAGACGGCCTTTGGCGTCAAGCGTATGCTGATAGATACCGGTCATGCTGCATCCCCCCTTCTCCGAAATCGTGCACTTTCGCGCCCCATGCGTGGGCTTTTGATGCTTTTTAAACCACTTCGCCCCACGTGCAATCCTCATTATAGTGGCAGGATGGAAAAATTGCAAGGAGAAATTCCCGCCTTTTTCTTGCAATTTCCGACAATTCTGTCAAGCCGACTGTGGTTTTTCCGGCCACAAGCATTTGCGTTCCCCGCCGAAAAAAGGAAAACGGCGGCACAAGATGTGCCGCCGAAGCGTGAAAAAGTCCCCGCCGGAAGCGCCCAAAGCGCGCCCGGCGGGGAAAAATTTCGGCAAAACGCACCACCGCCGCCGGACATACCGGCGGCGGTGCGGATGTGCAGGAAAAGCAGGTCAGTTGGTTTCCTCCTCGGGGGCTTCCTCGCCCTCGAAGCGGATCTCCGGCTGTCTGGCTGCAGGGGCAGCGGCGGGCGCAGCCGTGCTGCCGGCAACGTTCTGGAACGCAGCGTGCGCCTGCTGCACGCTGCCGAGCGCGGCGGAGATGGCCTCCTCCGTGCGGCGCAGCGCCTCATCGCAGAACTGGCTCGAGGCACGGCGCAGCGCGTCGGCCTTGGCCTGCGTGGAGGCGAGCATTTCGTTGCTGCGGGCCTTGGCGATGCGCACGATCTCCTGATCGTCCACGAGCGCGCGGGCGCGCTCCTCCGCCTGATTGCGGATACCCTCGGCCTCGCGCTTGGCGTTGTTGATGAATTCGTCGCGGGCAGAGACCAGACGCTTTGCCTCGGAAAGCTCCACCGGCATGGCGGTCTTGATCTCATCGAGGATCTCGAGGACCTGGTCGCGCTCGACGATGCACTTTTCGTTGCCGAGCGGCACGCCCCATGCCTCCGACACCATGGTATAAAGCTGGTCAATGAGTTCCATGACTTCGTTGTCCATTTTGTTTCCTCCCAAAGCGTGTTCCGGCAGTGCCGGTGAAAAAGTCGATCTGAAACGGGTTTATTCGCCGCGCGTCGCGCGTTCGTGCACATCGTCAATGATCTCGCACGGGACGAACGGCGTCAGATCCGCGCCGTAGCCCGCGAGCTCCTTAACGACCGACGAGCTGAGGAACGTATATTTCTGACTGGCCGTCAGGAACATGGTGTCCAGCTCGGGATTGATCTTCTTGTTGATGAGCGCCATCTGAAACTCGTTTTCAAAGTCCGTGTTCGCGCGCAGGCCCTTGACGATCACCGCACCCTCCGGGAAGGTCTTGGCGTATTCGGCGAGCAGGCCGTCGAACGTGTCCACCTCCACATTGGGGAAGCGGCTGACGACGCGGCGCGCGAGCGCCACGCGCTCCTCGCGGGTAAACATGGGGTGCAGCTTGCCGGCGTTGGGCATGATGCACACGACGACGCGGTCGAAAATGCCGGACGCGCGGCGGATGATGTTCAGGTGGCCGAGGGTAATGGGGTCAAAGCTGCCGGGGTAAATCGCTGTTTTCATGCGTGGATTCCCTTTCCGTAGAGCGTGAGCTTGATCTTGCCGTAATTGCGCTCCGTGAGCAGATGATACGGCGCTCGAAGCTGCGGGAGCACCTTTTCGCGGCGGCTCTCACACACGATTATACCACCCTCAGCTAATATGTCAAACTGTACAACATTTTCAAGTGCTTTGTCAAGCAATCCCGTATCATACGGCGGATCGAGGAAGATCAGGTCAAATTTTCCGCACGTGCGCAGGTAGCCGAGCGACTCGCCCTGCACCACGTCGCCCTGCAGGCGGCAGAGTGCGAGATTGGCGCGCACGAGCTGCACGGCGGCGCGGCTCTCATCGACGAACACGGCGCTGCGCGCGCCGCGGCTGAGCGCCTCGATGCCGAGCTGGCCCGTGCCGGCAAAGAGGTCGAGCACGCGCCGGCCCTCGATGTCGAACTGGATGAGGTTGAACATGGATTCCTTGACATTATCGGTCGTGGGACGGGTGGCCATCCCCTCCGGCTCGCGCAGCCTGCGGCCGCGGGCCGTACCTGTGATCACACGCATGGCGGTTCTCCTTTCGGGTGATAGTGGTCGTAGACCGCGCGGGCAGCACCCGCCGGAACGGCCGCGCACAGCTCCTCATACGAAGCCGCGCGGATGGCCTTTGTGCTGCGGAACGCCTTGAGCAGCGCGTTGCGCCGCTTCTCGCCCACGCCGGGGATCTGATCGAGCTCGGACGAGAGGCTCTCGCGCCGCAGCCGGCGCTGATAGTCGATGGAAAAGCGGTGCGTCTCCTCCTGGATCGTGCCGATGAAGGCAAACACCGCGGGGTTGGCGGAAATGCCGATCTCATGCCCGCCGGGCGTGATGAGCGCGCGCGTGCGGTGGCGGTCGTCCTTGACCATGCCGAACACCGGCACGGTCAGGCCGAAGCCGTCGAGCACCGTCTGTGCGACCGTCGCGTGCTCCGCGCCGCCGTCGATGAGCAGCAGATCCGGCAGCGGGCAAAAGCCCGGATCGCCGTCCACATAGTGCTGAAAGCGGCGCGTGACCGCCTCGTGCATGGCGCCGTAGTCGTTCTGCCCGTCCGTCGTGCGGATGCGGAACTTCCGGTAGTCCGACTTGCGCGGCCGGCCGTGCTGAAACACGGTCATACCGGCAACGATGCCGGTATCGCCGAGGTTCGAGATGTCAAATGCCTCGATGCGCTCGGGCGGCGCGTCGAGCTCCAGCGCACGCTGAAGCCATTCGAGCGTTTTGAGGCTGCGCTGCGCCGCGGTCGTCGCAATGAGGATCTCCTCGCGCGCGTTGTTCGCCGCCATCTCCGTCAGGCGGCACTTGTCGCCGCGCTGCGGCACGGCGAGCGCGACCTTGTGCCCCGCCGCCTCGGTGAGCAGACGCTCGAGCGCTTCCTGCCCCTCGAGCGCGCACGGCAGCAGCACCTGCCGCGGATAGGCGCCGCGCCCCTCATAATACTGCTGCACGAGCGCGGCAAGCGCCTCGCCGTCCGGCTCCATCGGCTCGTCGAGAAACGACTTGTCCTTGCCGGTGAGGTTGCCGTCCGTAAAGTGCAGCACGGTAAAGCAGCACTTGGCCCCGCGCTGAAAGCCGACGGCGTCCGTGTCGGAGTAGGCCGTGGCGATGACGCGCTGGTGGTTCTGCAGGCCCTGGATGGCACGCAGCCGGTCGCGCAGCGACGCCGCGTATTCAAACCGCAGCGCATCGGCCGCGGCCTGCATCTGCTCGGTCAGTTCGGCCGTGAGCTCCGCCGTGCGGCCGTCGAGGATCATCTCGGCCTCGCGGATGGCCTTGAGGTACTCCGCGCGCGTGACGTCCTTCAGGCAGTAGCCCGCGCAGGTGCCCATGTGGTAATTCAGGCACGGGCGGGCGCGGCCGATGTCGCGCGGAAAGCGGCGCGTGCACGTCGGTAGGCGCAGCGTCTTGCATACGGTGTCGATGATCTCGGCCGTCATGCTCCGGCCGCCGTAGGGGCCGAAGTACTTCGCGCCGTCCTTCTCCGTATGATTGACGAGCGAGAACGTCGGGTACGGCTGCGTCACGTCCAGACGCACGAAGGGATAGCCCTTGTCGTCCTTGAGCAGGATGTTGTATTTGGGTTTGTGCAGCTTGATGAGCGAGTTTTCGAGCACGAGCGCTTCGAACTCGGACTGCACGACGATGACATTGAAATCCGCAACGTGCGCGACCATGGCCGCCACCTTCGGCAGGTGCTCGCCGCGAAAATAGCTCGTGACGCGGTTTTTGAGCGCTTTCGCCTTGCCGATATAGATGACCTCGCCGTGCTCGTCGAGCATGATGTACACGCCCGGCAGCAGCGGGAGCATATTGGCCTTTTCGCGCAGTTGGTCGGGTCGGAGTTTTTCCATAGTCTGCTCCTGCGATGCCGAAAAAAATCTGCGGTCAGGAAAACAGGGGCGTGCTGATGACACGCCCCTGTTTCGGTTTCATGTTGTTGGGATCACTCGGAAAAATCGGAATTGATCAGTGCGGTCAGGGTATCGATCGCTTCCTGCTCGTCGGCGCCGTCGGCCACGAGGGTGATCGTCGAGCCCTTCACGATGCCAAGTGACAGGACGCCGAGAAGGCTCTTGGCGTTAACGCGTCTCTCGTCTTTCTCAATCCAGATGCTGCTCTTGAACTCGTTTGCCTTCTGGATAAAAAAGACCGC
Source organism: Clostridiales bacterium (assembly GCA_025757645.1). Classification (NCBI taxonomy): domain Bacteria; kingdom Bacillati; phylum Bacillota; class Clostridia; order Eubacteriales; species Clostridiales bacterium. The sequence continues at coordinate 1,102,569 of CP107216.1, read as the reverse complement.
GGGCCGTGCATGGAGTCCCTCCAGGTTGTTGATGACTGCTTCTTTCGTGATCATTTTCTCCACTCCTTATGCACTATTATGCTTGTATCATCTTATCAAAAACGCCCGGCATCGTCAACCGATTTTCGTTTTTTTGTTGCTTTGCACAGCGTTTTTTCGCCGGGTTTTTCTGTTTTTATTTCAGTTCGACAACGGTCACGCCGCTCTCGCCCTCGCCGTAACGGCCGAGCCGGTAGGACTTGACGGCCTTGTTTTTGCGCAGCGACTGCTGCACGGCTGCGCGCAGCGCGCCGGTGCCCTTGCCGTGGATGATGGTGACCTTCTCGAGCTTGGCCATGACGGCGTTGTCGAGGAAACGCTCGGTCGCGGCGACGGCCTCCATCGTGTCCATGCCGCGCAGGTCGATCTCCGACTCGGCGGCCACATTGCGCAGGCTGGCTGCGTGCGCGGCGGCAAACTTCTGCGCCTCGGGCTTCTCGTTTTCGAGCAGGTACACGTCCTGTTCCTTGGCCGTCACGTTCATGATGCCCGCGCGCAGGGTCAGCGTCCGGTCGGCGGAGATGGCCGTGACGGTCGCCTTGATGTCGCCCATCTTGCGCAGCTGCACGGTGTCGCCCACGCGCACCGGGCGGGCGGAGACTTTTTTCTCCTGCACCTGCGGGTGCGCCGCGGCGGCGGCCGCGTCCTCGGCCACGTTCAGCTTGCGGCGCAGGGCGGCGCGCGCGTCGTTGGCGCGGTGGTGGTCGGTGTCCATTTTCTCCATTTTGCGCAGCGCGTCGAGCTCGCGCATCACCTCGTCCGCCGTGCGGCGCGCGTCGCCGATGATGCGCTCGGCGTCGCGGCGGGCCTTCTCGTCCGCCTTTTCCAGCCGGACGGAGAGCTCCGCCTTCAGGCGCTCGGACTTGCGGCGGTTTTCCTCCGCTTCGCGCAGCTGGCGCGCCGCCTCGGCGCGGTCGCGCTCCATGAGCTGGCGCACCTGCTCAAGCTTCTCGATGGTGGCCTCCATGCTCGCGCTCTCGGTGCTGACACGGCTGCGCGCGTCGTCGATGATCTCCTGCGGCAGGCCCAGCCGCTCGGAGATGGCAAAGGCGTTGGACTTGCCGGGGATGCCGATGAGCAGGTGGTACGTCGGGCGCAGGGAGTCCACGTCAAACTCACACGAGGCGTTCATGACGCCGGGCTGCGTCGTGGCGTAGACCTTGAGCTCGGTATAATGCGTCGTGGCGGCGATGAGCGCGCCGCACTTGCGCGCGTGCTCGATGATGGCGATGGCCAGCGCCGCGCCCTCGGCCGGGTCCGTGCCGGCGCCGAGCTCGTCGAACAGCAGCAGCGACCGGTCGTCGCACTCCTTGAGCATGCGCACGGTGTTCGTCATGTGCGCCGAGAACGTGGACAGCGACTGCTCGATGCTCTGCTCATCGCCGATGTCGGCCATGATCTCGTGGAACACCGGCATGGTGCTGCCGTCGGCACACGGGATGTGCAGGCCGCACTGCGTCATGGCCGCGAGCAGACCGATGGTCTTGAGCGTGACGGTCTTGCCGCCGGTGTTCGGGCCGGTGATGACGAGCGTGTCAAATTCGCCGCCGAGCGAAACATCGATCGGCACAGCGGTGTCCTTCGGCAGCAGCGGATGGCGCGCGCGGCGCAGCTGCAGGTGCTTGTCCGTCAGCTCCGGCGCGATCGCGTTGAGCTGGTAGGCGAGCTTTGCCTTGGCAAAAATGAGGTCGAGGCGCACGAGCACGTCAAAGTCGCTCGAGATGTCCTCCCGGTGCGCGGCGCACTCGGCCGAGAGCTCGGCGAGGATGCGCTCGATCTCCGTCTTTTCACGTGCGCGCAGCTCCCGCAGCTCGTTGTTTGCCTTCACGGCGGCCATCGGCTCGATGAACAGCGTCGCGCCGGAGGCCGACACGTCGTGCACGAGGCCGGGCACGGCGCCCTTGTGCTCGGCCTTGACCGGCACGACATAGCGCTCGGAGCGCATGGTGATGATCGGCTCCTGCAGCGCCTTGGCATAGCTCGGCGAGGAGATGATCTTCTGCAGCGCATCGTGCACGCGCGCGCTCGCGGCGCGGATCAGCCGGCGGATGGACGCCAGCTCGCTCGACGCGCTGTCGGCGATCTCGTCCTCGCCGGTGATGGAGGTGAAGATCTTCTCCTCCAGAAAGCGGTTGGCCTGCAGGGCGCTGAAGAGGTAGTCGATGCTCGTCTTGTCCTGCCGCTCGCCGGTGCCGTAGCTGCGCACGCAGCGCGCCGCCTGCAGCACGCCCGCGATATCCAGTAGCTCGCGCGTGTTGAGCGCGCCGCCCATGTCCGCGCGCTGCAGCGCCGCGCGTACGTCCTTCACACCGGAAAACGACGGGCTGCCCTTGACGACCATCATCGATGCGGCGGCGCTCGTCTCGCCGAGGCGGGTCGCCACCACGGCGCGGTCGCCGCTCGGACGCAGGGCCATGGCCTGCGTGCGGGCCGTTTCGCTCACGGCCTGCGCAGCCAGCAGCGCCAGCACGGCCGGCAGCTCCAGCGTCTGCAGGGATTTTTCATAGGAATCCATAGGATGTCTCCTTTGCGGGGGAAAAATTCAAGATCAGATGCGCGCGACGCCGCTCGCGCGCGCGGCCTGCGCGACCGCCGCGGCCACGGCCGGGCCGACGCGCGGGTCAAAGGCCTTGGGGATGATATAATCGGCGCACAGCTCCTCGGGCGTGATGAGCGCCGAGAGCGCGTGCGCGGCGGCGAGCTTCATGGGTTCGTTGATATCGGACGCGCGCACGTCGAACGCGCCGCGAAAGATACCCGGGAAGGCCAGCACGTTGTTGATCTGGTTCGGATAGTCGCTGCGGCCGGTGCTGACGACGGCCGCGCCCGCGGCCCTGGCCTCGTCGGGGAAGATCTCCGGCGTGGGGTTGGCGCAGGCAAAAACGATGGCGTCGCGGTGCATGGTGCGCACCATGTCGCCGGTCAGCAGGCCGGGCTGCGACACGCCGATGAACACGTCCGCGCCGCGGACGACATCGGCCAGCGTGCCGGCCTGGCGGCGGAGGTTCGTGACCTCGGCCATCTCGGTTTTGATCCAGTTCATGTTCTCCGGCCGGCCGGCATAGATCGCGCCCACGCGATCACAGAGCGTCACGTCGCGCGCGCCCGCGCTCAGCAGCAGCTTGCTGATGGAAATGGCGGCCGCGCCCGCGCCGGACAGGACGATCTTCACATCCTCGAGGCGCTTGCCGACCACGCGCAGCGCGTTTGTGAGGCCCGCGAGCGTGATGATGGCCGTGCCGTGCTGGTCGTCGTGAAAGACCGGAATGTCGCACAGCTGCTTGAGCTTGCGCTCGATCTCAAAGCAGCGCGGCGCGGAGATGTCCTCCAGATTGATGCCGCCGAAGCTGCCGGAGAGCAGGTACACCGTGCGCACGAACTCGTCCACATCCTTCGTGCGGATGCACAGCGGAAAGGCGTCCACGTCCGCAAACGCCTTGAACAGCACGCACTTGCCCTCCATGACGGGCATACCCGCCTCTGGCCCGATGTCGCCAAGGCCGAGCACGGCCGAACCGTCCGTGATGACGGCGCAGAGATTGTGCCGGCGCGTGAGCGTGTAGCTCTTGTCCGGGTCGCGCTGGATCTCCAGACACGGCTGGGCCACGCCGGGCGTATATGCGAGCGACAGGTCGTCCTTTGTGGAGACCGGCACGCGGGTGTTGACTTCGATCTTGCCGCCCCACTGCTCGTGCAGACGGAGCGATTCCTTTGCGTAATCCATGCTTATGCCTCCTCCTGTTTCGGGTGCACCATATCCTCGGGCCGCACCCAGGCGTCAAACTCCTCGGCCGTGAGCAGGCCGAGCTCCACCGCCGCGGCTTTGAGCGTCTGGCCGGTGGCGTGGGCGTGCTTTGCGATCTTTGCCGCGTTTTCGTAGCCGATGTGCGGGTTGAGCGCCGTGACAAGCATGAGCGATGCGTCCAGATGCGCCTGAATGACGGCGTAATTCGGCCGGATGCCGCGCACGCAGTTGGCCTCGAACGAATCCATGGCGTCAGAAAGCAGACGCGCCGACTGCAGGAAGTTATAGATTGTCACCGGCAGGAACACATTGAGCTGGAAGTTGCCCTGCGACGCCGCGATGCCGATGGCCGTGTCATTGCCCATGACCTGCACGGCCACCATCGTGACGGCCTCGCACTGCGTGGGATTGACCTTGCCGGGCATGATGGACGAGCCGGGCTCGTTGGCCGGGATGATGAGCTCGCCGATGCCGCAGCGCGGGCCGGAAGCGAGCCAGCGCACGTCGTTGGCGATCTTCATGAGATCGGCCGCCAGCGCCTTGAGCGCGCCGTGGGCAAATACCATCTGGTCCTTGCTCGTGAGCGCGTGGAACTTGTTCGGCGCCGACAGGAAGGCGTAGCCCAGCAGCTCGGAGATCTCCTCCGCCGCCAGATCGCCGAACGCCGCCGGGGCGTTGAGCCCCGTGCCGACGGCCGTGCCGCCGAGGGCAAGCTCACTCAGCGCACGGCAGGCCTGCACGATCATGTCGCGGTCGTGGCCGAGCATGGCGCTCCAGCCGCTGATCTCCTGCCCGAGCGTGAGCGGCACGGCGTCCTGCAGGTGCGTGCGGCCGATCTTGACCACATCGCGGTACTCCGCGCTCAGGCGGTCGAGCGTCGCCGTCAGGCGGCCGATGGCGGGCAGGACCTGCTCCTCGAGCGCGACGCGCGCGGCCACGTGCATGGCCGTCGGAAACGTGTCGTTCGAGCTCTGCGAGCAGTTGACGTGGTCGTTCGGGTGCACAAGATCTTCACCCAGCAGCTCATTGGCGCGGTGGGCAATGACCTCGTTGACATTCATATTCGTCTGCGTGCCGCTGCCGGTCTGCCAGACGGCGAGCGGGAAGTTGCCGTCGAGCGAGCCGTCGAGGATCTCATGGCAGGCGGTCTCGATCGCACCAGCGCGGCGGGCGTCGAGCACACCGAGCTGCGCGTTCGCGCGCGCGGCCGCGAGCTTCACGACCGCGAACGCGCGGATGACCTCCGGCGGGATCTTCTCGGTGCCGATGCGGAAGTTTTCAAAGCTGCGCTGCGTCTGCGCGCCCCAGTAACGGTCAGCAGGCACACGCACCTCGCCCATGGTATCATGCTCCAGACGGTATTCCATCCTGTAACCTCTTTTCGCAAAAATCTCAGATGCCGCTATTATACGCCCATCTGCCCGCGCACCGCAACCCCGGAAACACGCAAAAAGCAGCGCCGTCCGAAGACGGCGCTGCTGAAAACTGTCGGAAACCCAAGCGGTTTTCCGACAAAGGGCTTGCAGTCTGCTGCGCGCAGAATTTGTGTGCCGCCGGCGCACAAATTTCACACTTGCAGCCTGAGAAGTATTTTTTCCGCCGCACATATCGCCGGAAAAGATGACAGGATTTCCTTTCGCCGCTCCGGCGGCGAAACTCTGCGAGGCTTCTCCTTATCCGGCGCTTAGCCCGCGCGGCGCAGCACCCAGAGGCTCTGGATCTGCCCGGCGAGGGTGTCATAGTCCCAGCTCTTTTGGGAGTTCGTGGGGCTGTTCGGATCGTTGAGCGTGATCTTGTCGCCGTCGCGCCCGGTCAGGACGAGGAAGTGCCCGTCGGTCGTGAAATCGCCTGGGCCGACGACCACGATGATCGGATTGCCAACGTCGAGATTGCGGTAGATGCGGTCCTTGTCCAGCGGGATCTGCGTCACGTCCAGGCCGAGCATCCGCCCGCCCTCGGAGATGAGCGCCCACTTGCTGCCGCTGCCGGGCACGTTGAACTGGTGCGCTTCCACGAACTGGCACATCCAGAGCGGGTCCTTCGTCGTGTCGCCGGTGAGGTAGATCGTGACCATGGACAGGCACGTCGGCCCGCAGCCGGCCAGGCCGATGATGCTCTCGTTGTATTCGCGGTAGCCCCAGCGCTCGTCCCACTGCAGCAGCAGCGGCACGGTCTCCGACCCGGCAAGGCCGCTGAGGTCGATCGTCGGGGTCAGATCTTTTTTCTTCGGGTAGTCGCGCACGAAATCGCGCGCGTCGGGATTGCGGGCATAGAGCTGCACGAGCGCGTCCGGATAATCATCGAGCGAGGCATCATTTTTCTCGGCATAGCTGTCCAGCTCGCGCTGCGCGCGCTCGGCCGTCGTCTTGCCGCTCGTGAACAGACCGCGCGCAAACACGCCGAAGACGATCAGCGCCAGCAGCACCACAATGACAAGCAGCCGTCGGCGGCCGCGTTTTCTTGTCTTTCGGGACATGGCAGAGTTCCTTTCCGAATGGATGCTCCTGATTATACACGATTCTGGGCCGAAAATCTCGAAAAATTTCTGAAATCTTTTTTAAACGCAAAACGGCCGGACGCTCTGAGCGTCCGGCCGGGAGGATCCGGGTGATTCAGTTGGCCGTCTCGCCGGACGTGCTCTGCGTCTGGCGGAACACATCGGTGAAGGCCTGATACGCGCCGTTGTTGCTCATCGGCGTGAGGTACATGAGCCCGTTTTCCAGCGTGCAGCGGAACATCTGCACCGTGCCGTTTTCGAGCGCGAGCGTCAGGTTGTCGCCGTTGAGCGCAAACTCGAAAGCCAGCGGCGTGCCGTTGGCATCCGTGTAAGTACCCGTGCCGTTGGTGCGGAACGTCAGCTCGCGGATCGTGCCGGGCTCCTTGACGTCCGTGGTCTCCTTGGCGCCGGTGTCCGTGCTGGGCAGGATCTGGCTGGCGCTGCCCTCATCCGTCTTCTTGTCGGCGTCCGTGCGCTCAAAAGTCCACGTGCCGGCCAGGATCTTGTTGACGGCGCTGTCGCCAGTCTGGATGCCGGACATAATATCTGCAGTGGCCGTCGGCGTCGCCTCCGGGGCGGCGGTCGCCTGCGCCTCGACGCCGCGGCCGGTGCAGCCGGCGATCAGAAGCGTGCAGAACAGAAAAATTGCGGTCGTAAGAAGCTGAAAACGTTTCATCAGAACAATCTCCTTTCCGGTGCACTGGCGATGCCGGCCTTGACCGGCGCCGCAGCGGTATCGGGCTGCCGCTCCACGACCACAAACATGGCCACCATGAGCAGCGCATTCGGCATCGGGCAGAACATGCCCGGATTCGTCATGGAAATGAGCAGCATGGCAAAGTAGGACAGTGCGAACGCCAGCGTCATGCGGCTGCGCTTGCGCCAGAGCAGGCGCACGCGGTCATAAAACAGCCAGCCATAGCCGACCGCGCCGACAAGCCCCATACTGCCGAGGATCTGCGCGATGAGGTTGTGGTACCAGACGATGCTGCCCTCCACGCCGAGGAAGATCGGCGCATTGTGCATCGAGCCAAGACCGCAGCCAAAGAGCGGATTCTTCACAAAGTCCAGCAGGCCCTGGATGAAAAACGTGTACCGGCTGTCATCCGGGGAGATGAGCGCACCGTCGACCATGCGCGAGGCGAACAGCCGCGGCACGAGCGCGATGAGCAGCGCGACCGCCGGGATCAGGCTGATGAGCCCGACGCGGCGATAGACCGCGCGGCGCTCGGGATTGCAGTAATACACATAGGCAAGGCACAGCAGCAGCATTGCCGTACCGAAGATCAGGCCGCTGCGCGAGCCGGTCATGAGCATCATGAAGTACAAAAACGCGACCGCGAGGAAGTGCCGCCGGTCACGCGCGGCAAAGTACGACACGGCGGGCAGCGAGATGAGCAGCATCGTCGCGCTGAAATTGCGGTACTTGAAATAGATCGTGGAAAAGTCCTGCACGAACTCCTGCATATGGCGCGCATAAAACAGCGCCACCACAAAGCCTGTGAACAGACCGCCGGCATAAAGGATCTGCAGCATCCGCTCGGCGACGTCATAGTCGCGCGTGCGGTCCGCCTCGCTGCGGCACAGCAGGTAGACCAGCAGCATCACAACGCCGAGGCCGAGAGAATAGTACAGCGCCGTGGGCGCGAAATACTCCTCGCGGGAGATGAAGCCCAGGCCGCCGAGCAGCGTTGCGACCGACACGGCCACCATGCCGTGCAGGCAGCCGCCGTTGCGCGGCGCGCGGGCGTAAGCACCGATGTGCACGAGCAGCGCCGCCGCTGCCAGCAGGCCGATCCACCAGAAGCGAAGCAGGCTGTAGAGCTCATCGTAAAACTCCGTGCCCACCATGGCCAGCAGCACGACCGGGAACAGGACGCTCAGCAGATCGTCGCAAAACAGCAGCAGGAAGATCAGCGTGGACATGACGAGAACGCCGCCCACGACCGGCAGTCCGGCCGCCATGAACACCGCGAGCATCAGAAAGCAGACCGGGAAATACAGCTTGCTGTGCCAGAACCGGTCAGCCACGCTCTGACAGGCGGCGATCAGCGCCGACGCGCCGCCGACGCACTCATCAAGAAACGCGCACACGCGGTCAAACATCCGCGCGAACCCATGGCCGCGCCCCGCCTGCTCCGTATTCGATTGGACAGGTTTATCAAAAGCATTCATAAGCATCAAAAATCGTCCGGAAAGCTCCGCCGGGGCACCCCGGCGCGGGAAGAAAAAAGGATTTGTGTAACCGGCTGATACCAGCCTAAATCTTCCCATCTTTCATTCGCGGATGCATTATAGCGCGCCGCCTGCCGGAAGTCAATACTTAAAACAGATTTAACATTTCCGAAATCTTTTCGCGTGTGTTTTTGATGTATATTACTATATATTCTCCGCGCATTTTGTCGTATTTGCACAACAAAGCCGCAGTTTCCCAAAAACTGCGGCTTCCTAATTGCCGAACATTTTAAGAACTCGGGGCGCGAAAATGTTACAAAATCATGACGAAGTCATCTCACGCCTGCGGAAAATGCCCCGTTTTGCGCAGCGCACGCACGAGATACATGGCGGCCACGCCGGTGAACGCCCCGGTGATCACGCTCGCCGCGACGAGCGCGGGCGCATACACCAGAATGGACGGCGTGCCCGTGACCCAGACGGCGACCAGCAGCTGCCCTGCGTTGTGCCCGAAGGCCGCCAGCACGCTCACGACCCACAGCAGCCGCTCCGGCAGGCGGCGGATGGTCAGGCACATGACGAGATAGGCGAGCACGCCGCCCGCGATGCTGAAGAGCATCGCCGATACGCCGCCGGTGAACACGCTGCCGAGCACGATGCGCACGAGCAGGATCTCCCCCGCCTGCCGTCGGCCGAGCAGGGCCATGGCAATGAGCGTGACGATGTTGGCAAGGCCGAGCTTCACGCCCGGGATCGGCACGACGGGCGGGATCTGCGCCTCGGCGACGAAGATCGTCAGCGCGATGGCGGTGAACATGGCCAGAACGGCCAGACGCTTCGTCCCCTTCATGGCGACCCCTCGATCTGCACCGTCAGGTGGTGCGGCACGCAGGCGATCGGGATGGCCGACGTAGTGATCTTCCCCTGCTGGACGCACAGGTGGTCCGGGCAGTCGGCATATGTGACGGACACGCCGTCCGACTCGACGTGCACGGTGTTCGTGCCCCAGTCGGTCTGCACTTCGATATCATATGGTATGGTCACGGCGCGCAGGTCGATGCGCTGATAGACCTCGCCGTCGATGCGGATGACGGCCGTCTGCCCCGTCTGCCCATGGCCGCGCAGCAGCAAAAATGCGCCGCCGCCCAAAATGGCGAGCGCGGCGAACAAAAGGACCCAAAATTTCGTCTGTTTCATCATAGGTTCATTGTAGGATGCCCGGCAGTGGTTGTCAATGGATTTTTGCCGTGGTATAATGGTTTGATTTTTCATCGCTGTATTATAAATGTACCGCTCCCCGCGCGGGAGCTTCGGAAAGGAGGCGGACGCCGTGTCTGCCGTAACTGCCTATGCCGCGCAGGCCGCGCACTTCATTCTGCCGGTCATCGCGCTCATCGTGCTCATCCGCTGTGTCGCGTCCATGTTCTACGGCCGCGCCGAGCCGGAGACCTGGGGTCATCTCGTCACGCCGGACGGCAAGGTCTATCCCCTGCTGCACTGGGAGTGCCTGATCGGCCGCGCCCGCAGCGCGGACATCACGCTGCCCTATCCCGACGTGGCCAACGTCCACGCCGTACTCATGCGCAACGACGCCGGCGAGTGGACCGTCAGTGACCTGAGCCGCAGCGGCGGCGTGTACCTCAACGGCGAACAGATCACCGAGCCGACGCAGGTGTTCAGCGGCGACATTCTCCGCTGCTCGACGCACATGCTCAAGTTCGCCGACATGAGCGAAGAGCGCCGCGCCGTGCAGGAGCAGCGCCGCACGATCGCCGGACGGAAGGTCTCCGCCGGCGGCACGCTGTTTTTCCTGACGGTGTTTCAGCTGCTGCTGGCGCTGGAGTTCGTGTCCTCGGCCGACAGCGCGCACCTGCTGGGCATTCTGATGTCGTTTGCAGCCCTCGCGCTCACGCAGTGGTTCTGCTACGTGCTCATGCGCACGATGGACCGCTCGGGCTTCGAGGTCGAGACGATCGCGTTTTTCCTGTGCACGCTCGGGCTCGAGATCTGCGCGACGAGCACGCCGGACGATCTGACCAAGGAGATCATCCTCATCATCGTGGGCATCGCGCTGTTTTTCCTGCTCGGCTGGTGGCTGCGCGACCTGAGCCATGTCAAGGCGCTGCGCTGGCCGGCGGCCATCATCTCGCTGGCACTGCTGGCGCTGAACCTGTTCGCCGCGCGCGAGGTGTTCGGCGCGAAAAACTGGCTGACGATCGCGGGCTTTTCCCTGCAGCCGTCGGAGCTGATCAAGGTCGCGTTCATCTACGTCGGCGCAACGTCGATCAACCGGATGTTCCGCAGCAAGAGCATCCTGCTGTTCATCGCCTTTTCCGCCATCTGCGTGGGCGGGCTGGCGCTGATGGGCGACTTTGGCTCTGCGCTCATCTTCTTTGCGACTTTCCTCGTCATCGCCTTCATGCGCTCGGGCAGCATTGCGACCGTGCTGCTGGCCGTGGCGTCCGCCGCCATGGCGGGTACGCTGGTGCTGAGCATCAAGCCGCACGTGGCGCAGCGCTTCGCCACCTGGGGGCACGTGTGGGAGGACGTCTCTGGCGCGGGCTTCCAGCAAACGCGCGCGCTGAGCGCGGCCGCCTCCGGCGGTCTGTTCGGGCAGGGCGCAGGCTGCGGCTGGCTGAAAAATATCTTTGCTGCCAACACCGACATGGTGTTCGGCATGCTGTGCGAGGAGCTCGGCCTGATCGTGGCGCTGTGCGCGATGCTGGCCATCATCGCCCTCGCCATCTTCACCGTCAAGAATGCGGCCCAGGGCCGCTCGTCGTACTACGTCATCGCCGGCTGCGCCACCGTGACGCTCATGCTCGTGCAGATGTCGCTCAACGTGTTCGGCGTGCTCGATATCCTGCCGTTCACGGGCGTGACGTTCCCGTTCGTGTCCAAGGGCGGGTCGAGCATGCTCTCGTGCTGGATGCTGCTGGCCTATATCAAGGCGGCAGACACCCGACGCGGTGCGAGCTTCGTGGTGCGGCTGCCATCGCGCAATAAAAAGGAGGCGCAGGCATGAACAAAGTCAAACGCCGCGCCATGAGCGCGCTGCTCGTCGCCGTGCTGGTGCTCGGCGGCATCGGCGTGTACATCGTGCGCTACATCGAACACGGCGCCGAGTGGGCGACCTTCGCCGCCAACAGCAGCGTCTACACCAGCGGTGTGCTCAGCACCGGCACGCTCACCGACCGCAGCGGCGTCGTGCTCGCAACGGCCAACGGCGGCTCGCGCAGCTACGCCGATGACGCCGCCGTGCGCACGGCCTGCTATCAGGCCGTCGGCGACTACACCGGCAACGTCGGCACTGGCGCGCTCAAGGCATTTTCCAAGCAGCTGTCGGGCTACAACCCCATCACCGGCACCTACGCCACCGACGGGCACACCGTCGCGCTCACGCTCGATTCGAGCCTGTGCGTGACCGCCTATGAGGCGCTCGCCGGGCGCAAGGGTGCGGTGCTTGTGAGCAACTACAAGACCGGCGAGATCCTGTGCATGGCCTCCGGCCCGAGCATCGACCCCAGCAGCGACGGCGACGTGCCGGACGGCGCATACATCAACCGCTGCATCAACGGCTCGTTCACGCCGGGCTCCATCTTCAAACTCATCACCTCCGCCGCCGCGATCGAGAACATCAAGGACATCGACAGCCGCCGCTTTACGTGCGCGGGCAGCGTCGATGTGGCGGGCGTGACCGTCAAGTGCACGGGCGTGCACGGCAGCCAGACGTTTGAGGACGCGCTGGCAAACTCCTGCAACTGCGCGTTCGCGCAGATCTCGCTCGAGCTAGGGGCGGACACCATCGAGAGCTACGCCAAGAAGTTCGGCTTCCTCGATTCCCAGTCGCTGAGCGGCATCCCGACGATGGCCGGCAGCTTCACCAAGGGTGCGTCCGGCAGCGCAAATCTCGCCTGGTCGGGCATCGGCCAGTATGAGGACCTCATCTGCCCGTACTCCATGCTGCGCTATGTCTCGGCCATCGCCAACGGCGGCAGCGTCGTGGAACCATCGCTGCTGCTCGACACACCCAGCGGCTCGACCACGAGCCTGCTGAGCACCGCGACCGCCAACAAGCTGCGCGACATGATGAACTACAACGTCTCGGCCCACTACGGCACGAACCGCTTCCCGGGCCTGAACCTCTGCGCCAAGACCGGCACCGCCGAGGTGGGTGACGGCACGTCGCACGCCTGGTTCACGGGCTTTTTGCTCGACGATGCGCACCCGTACGCCTTCGTCGTGCTGGTGGAGAACGCCGGCGGCGGCCTGACGAATGCGGGCGCTGTGGCCAACACCGTGCTGCAGGCGGCCGTGAACAAGTAATTTAGGAGTCACACATGATCGATCTATCCGTCCGTGGGCTCGTCAAGGGCTTTGAGCAGGGCAACGATATATTAAAAGGTATCACATTCGACGTCAACGCCGGCGAGCGCGTGGGTATCCTCGGGCGCAACGGCTGCGGCAAGACGACGTTTTTCCGCATCCTCTCGGGCGAGCTGCAGCCGGACGCCGGCACCGTGTCCATCGCCTCCGGGCGGCGGCTGGGGCTGATCTCGCAGATCCCCGTCTACCCTGACGGCTGGACAACGGAGGACGTGCTACGCGAGGCGCACCGGCGGCTCTACGATATGGAAGCTCGCATGAACGAGCTCACCGCGCGCATGGCGACGGACGACTCCCCCGCCCTGCTCTCGGAGTACGACCGCCTGTCGGAAAATTTCCGCCGTCTCGGTGGGTACGACATGGAGCACGAGCGCAACCGCGTCGCCAACGGTCTGGACATCCCGGCCGCGATGCGCGCGCAGCCGTTCGACAGTCTCTCCGGCGGGGAGAAAACGCGCGTGAACCTCGCGCGGCTCATCCTCGAGGACACGGACATTCTCCTGCTCGACGAGCCGACGAACCACCTCGACCTGCGCGCGACCGAGTGGCTGGAGGCGTACCTGCTGCATTTTCGCGGCACGGTGCTCGTCATCAGCCACGACCGGTATTTTCTCGACCGCGTCGTGCAGCGCTCGATCGACTTTACGTCCGGGCAGGCGGAGTTTTACAGCGGCAACTACAGCTTTTACGTCGTCGAGCGGCAGCGCCGCTTTGACGAGCAGCTCAAAAAATACGAGAAAGATCAGGCCAAGCTCCAGCAGCTCACGGAGGCGGCGGCCAAGCTGCACCTCTGGGCCTTCATGGGCAACGACAAGCTGCACAAGCGCGCGTTTTCCATCGAAAAGCGCATGGAAAAGCTCGAAACGACCGAGCGGCCGACCGAGGCACGCAAGCTCAACGTGCACTTCACGGCGCAGGAATTCCGCGGTGACGACGTGCTGACCATGTCGGGTCTGGGCAAGCGCTACGGCGAGCGGACGCTCTTTCACGACCTCGACCTGACCGTGACCGGCGGCGAGCGCATCGCCCTCATCGGCGACAACGGCGCCGGCAAGACGACGTTTCTGCGGCTCGTCATGAACGAAGAGACGCCGGATATCGGCTGGGTGCAGCGCGGGCCGTCCGTGCGCACGGCATACCTGCCGCAGATCGTCCGCTTTGCCGTGCCGGAGCGCTCCATGCTCGACACGATGCTCTACGAGTGCAAGTGCACGCCGCAGGAGGCGCGCGACCAGCTCGGCGCCTACGGCTTTTGCGGCGAGGATGTGCTCAAGCCCGTGTCGGCGCTCTCGGGCGGCGAGCTGTCCCGGCTGCGGCTGTGCATGCTCATGCGCCGGGAAATCAATTTCCTCATCCTCGACGAGCCGACGAACCATCTCGACATCGCCAGCCGCGAGTGGATCGAGGACGCGCTGAGCGACTATACACAGGCGCTGCTGTTCGTATCGCACGACCGGTACTTCATCGAGAAATTCGCCACCCGCATCTGGCTGCTTGAAAACGGCACGATCACGGACTACCGCGGGACGTATGAGCAATTCCGCGAATACCGCGCGCGCCAGACCGCCCTGCAGCAGACGGCCAAGGCCGTCGAGCGCAAAAAAGAGCCGAAGCCAAAGCCGAAGCGCGCCCCGAACACCACGCGAGCGCGCGAGCGCACGGAGCGCGAGATCGAAAAGCTGGAGGGGCAGCTCGCGGCGCTCGACGCCGAGAGCGAGGCCAACGCCACGGACTATCAGAAACTCATGGAGATCGATGCGCGAAAGCAGGCGCTCAATGCGCAGCTCGAGGCGCTCTACGAGGCGTGGGAGGCGCTGTGCGAATGAAACACAAAACATCTCTGATTGCCGCCATCGTGCTCGTCATCGCCGGCTGCGTGCTGCGTTTTGCGATGCCGGGGCACGACTTTCTGGGCTACACGCTCTGGGGCATCGCCGTGCTGGTATTTCTATTCCCACAGCTGCACCGCGTGGGGCGCATCGTGCTGGGCGTGCTCGTGTGCGCAGGGGTGATCGTGTTCGCGGTCTTTGAGATCCCCGTCGTGCGCGACGCGCGCACGGACACGGACGCGCACCCGGACGCGATCATCGTGCTCGGCGCAGGCGTCAACGGCAGCACACCGTCGCTGTCGATGTGCAACCGGCTCGACGCCGCACTCGCGTATCTGGGCGCGAACCCGGACGCGCTGGCCGTCGTCTCCGGCGGCCAGGGCGAGGGCGAGGACATCACAGAGGCCAAAGCCATGGCCGACTACCTCACGGCGCACGGCATCGACAGCGCGCGCATCGTGCAGGAGGATCAGTCGCGCACCACGCGCGAGAACCTGGAAAATTCGTTCGCCATCCTCCGTGCGCGGGGGTACGACCCGGCGAACGGCGTCGGCATCGTGACGAGCGAATACCACCTCTACCGCGCCAAACGCATGGTGCGGGCACTGGGCGCAGAGCCCGTCGGCATCGCTGCCGAGACGACGCTGCCGACCATGCGCGTCAATTACTTCATCCGGGAGGCCTTTGCCGCCGCGTATATGCAGCTGGCCGGCACCCTGTACTGAGAGGTGCCCTATGGAAAAAGTCAACGTATACGACTGGGACAAGACCATCTTCCCCGTGGACAGCACAGTGGCGTTCGTGCGCTGGTGTCTGCGGCGGCATCCCGGTGTGATCCGGGCGCTTTTGGGCACGCTGGTCCTGCTGCCGGGCTACTGGCTCGGCAAGGTGAGCAAGACGGCCATCAAGGAGCGGATGTACGGCTTTCTGCGCCGCGTGCCCGATGTGGACGCGGAGCTGGAGGCGTTCTGGGCGCAGAATTTTGCGCGCGTAAACCCGTGGTATCTTGCGCAGCAGCGACCGGACGACATCATTATCTCCGCCTCGCCGGAGTTTCTCGTGCGCATTCCGGCGCAGAAGCTCGGCGTGCGGCTGCTGGCCTCGCGCGTGGATAAACACACCGGCAAGACCGACGGCGAAAACTGCCACGGTGCGGAAAAGGTCCGCCGCCTGCACGAGGCTTATCCCAACGTCGAGATCGCGGAGTTTTACTCCGATTCCCGCAGCGACAGCCCGCTCGCGGAGCTGGCCGAGCACGCCTACCTCGTGCACGGGCAGACCCGCACGCCCTGGTAAGGGCAGAAAGGAGAACGCCTATGTATTCCGCATCCGATTACCGCGGCATGGCCCGCCGCGCGCTGAAAAATTACTGGTGGCTCGCCGTCGGCGTGACGCTGCTGGCGAGCATCCTCGGCGGGACGAGCAGCAGCTTCACCCCGTCATTTAGCCTCACCATCAACGGGGACGACCTGACGCAGTACTATCCCGAGGCCCTGCGCCACGCGCTGCAGGTGTTTCTCCCCGTGTCCGGGGTGATCTCGCTGGTGCAGTTCGTCATCGGCGGCAGCGTCTCCATCGGCCACAACCGCTTCTGCCTGAAGCTGGTCGACGGCGAGCAGGCACAGTTTGAGGATCTGTTTTCCGGCTTTGACATCTTCGGCAACGCCTTCGTGCTCAACCTGCTCATCACGCTCAAGGTGATCGCATGGTCGCTGCTGTTTGTCATTCCCGGCATCGTCGCCGCCTACCGCTACTCCATGGCGACGTACATCATGGCCGAAAATCCGGGCATGCAGGCCACGGAGGCCATCGAGCGCTCCAAGGCGCTCATGGACGGGCGCAAGGGCGACCTGTTCTGCCTTGACCTGAGCTTTATCGGCTGGGCGCTGCTGGCCACGCTGACCGCCGGCATCGGCTATCTCTGGCTCACGCCGTATATGACCGTGTCGCGCGCCGCGTTCTACCGCAGCCTGCCGCGCAGCATGGGCGACCGTGCCCCCAACGGCTGGCAGCCGAACCCTGGCCCGCAGCCGGGCGGCGACTGGTACAGCCAGAACTGAACACAAAAACATATCCCCGGCAGCATGGCTGCCGGGGATATCTGCATCTTCAGACAAAATAGCCCGCATTCTCCCGCACCGGGCAGGACGCGAAAAGCTGGCGCACCGCGCTCTCGTACTCTATCATGTCCTGCGCCTTGCGGATGCGGCGCAGCGGCCGCTCGGCATCCGCGAAGCTGCAGCCGAGATAGCGCCACGCCTCCTTCATGCGAAACAGCAGCGCGCGCCGGTCGGGAATGCGCGCGCTCGTGGCCGCATAGAGCCGGTCATGAAACGCCTGA
Source organism: Clostridiales bacterium (assembly GCA_025757645.1). Taxonomy (NCBI): domain Bacteria; kingdom Bacillati; phylum Bacillota; class Clostridia; order Eubacteriales; species Clostridiales bacterium. The sequence continues at coordinate 1,085,557 of CP107216.1, read as the reverse complement.
AACTGCGCCGCCGTCGGCTCGACACCCGTGCGCAGCTGGCCGATAAGGCCGGGGTTGGCGGCCAGCCCGCGGCCGAGCATGATGCGCTCCACCGTCGGAAAGCGCGCCTGAAACGCGCGCACGGCCGGAGCGTCGAACAAATCGCCGTTGTAGCACACCGGGGCGCGGCTGTGCGCGAGCGCGTAGGCAAACATGTCGAGATCCGGGTGGCCGTGATACTGGTCGGCCTGCACGCGCGGGTGCACGATCAGCTCGCAGATCGGGTAGTCATTATACAGCTCCAGCAGCGCGGGGAATGTCTCCGCCGTCGTCTTGCCGAGCCGCGTCTTGACCGACACCGGCAGCGGACAGGCGGCAAACACGGCGTCGAAAAACCGCCGCAGCAGATCCGGCTCCGTGAGCAGACCTGCGCCCTTTTTCTTCACCGTGACGGTGTTCGACGGGCAGCCGAGGTTGAAGTTCACCTCGTCGTAGCCCATATCAGCGAGCTGCCCCGCCATCCAGAGAAAGTCCTCGGCGCAGTGGCCCATGAGCTGCGGCACGACACGGATACCCGCGTTGTGCGCAGGCTCGATCTCGCGCAGCTCGCGCGGGGAAAACGTGCGGTTCGCCGTCGGCGAGAGAAACGGCGTATAGTAGCTGTCCGCCGCGGGGAACGTCTGCCGCTGCGCCTGCCGGAACAGGTCGCCGGTCACGCCCTCCATCGGCGCGCAGAGATACTGCATGGTCATCACCTCATCATCCGGCCCATGATAGCGGAAAATCCACCCCGCGTCAAGCTTTACAAACCCGCCGCCGTCAGGTATGATAAAGGGTACACGCATCCAAGGGAGGGGTTATATGGGATATCAAAGCGATCTGGAGATCGCCCAGCGCTGCACGATGCAGCCGATCTGTGACATTGCACGCACCGTCGGCATCGACGATGCTGATATAGAGCCGTATGGCCGCCATAAGGCGAAGGTGGCCCTGTCCGTGCTCGGGCAGCCGCCGCGCGGAAAAGGCAAACTGATCCTCGTCACGGCCATCACGCCCACGCCCGCTGGCGAGGGCAAGACGACCACGACCATCGGTCTGGCCGACGCGCTGCGCCGCATCGGGAAGGACGCGGCCGTCGCGCTGCGCGAGCCGTCGCTCGGCCCGGTGTTCGGGCGCAAGGGCGGCGCAACCGGCGGCGGCTACGCGCAGATCGTGCCGATGGAGGACATCGACCTGCACTTCACCGGCGACTTTCACGCCATCGGCGCGGCGAACAACCTGCTCGCCGCCATGCTCGACAACCACATCCAGCAGGGCAACGCCCTCGGCATCGACCCGCGGCGCATCACGTGGCGGCGCTGCGTGGACATGAACGACCGGCAGCTGCGCTGCATCGTCGGCGGGCTCGGCGGCAGGGCCAACGGCGTGCCGCACGAGGACGGCTTTGACATCACGGCCGCCAGCGAGATCATGGCCGTACTCTGCCTGGCAGAGTCCATGGCCGATCTGAAGGCGCGGCTGGGCCGCATCATCGTGGGCTACACGTATGACGGCCGACCCGTCACGGCGCGCGACCTCAAGGCCGTGGGCGCGATGGCGGCGCTGCTGCGCGACGCGCTCAAGCCCAACCTCGTGCAGACGCTCGAGGGCACGCCGGCGTTCGTGCATGGTGGGCCGTTTGCCAACATCGCGCACGGGTGCAACAGCGTGCTCGCCACGCGCATGGCCATGCACCGCTGCGACTACGCCGTGACGGAGGCCGGCTTCGGCGCGGATCTCGGCGCGGAGAAGTTTCTGGACATCAAGTGCCGGCTCGCCGGACTGCGGCCGGACGCCGCCGTCGTGGTGGCGACGGTGCGCGCACTGAAAATGCACGGCGGTCTGGCGCTGAACGAACTCGGCACGGAGGATCTCGACGCGCTGCGCCGCGGCGTGCCGAACCTGCTGCACCATGTGCGCTGCATCCGCGACACGTTCGGCCTGCCGTGCGTCGTGGCCATCAACCGCTTCCCCACCGACACCGACCGCGAGATCGCACTGCTGACGGAGCTGTGCGGGGAGCTGGGCGTCAACGTCGTGCTGTCCACCGTCTGGGCCGACGGCGGCCGCGGCGGCGAGGCGCTCGCGCGCGAGGTCGTGCGCCTGTGCGAAACGGAGAACCGTTTCCGTTTTGCCTACGAGCTCGACGCACCGGTCGAGGAAAAGATCACGGCTGTCGTGCGCCGGGTCTACGGCGGCGCGGGCGCGGAGATCCTGCCCGCCGCGCGCAGACAGATCCGCGAGCTGGAGGCGCTCGGCTTCGGCGGCCTGCCGGTGTGCATCGCCAAGACGCAGGCGAGCCTGTCGGACGACCCTGCGCTGCTCGGCGCGCCCGCGGGCTTCACCGTGACCGTGCGCAGCGTGACCGTGTCCGCCGGGGCGGGCTTTCTCGTCGCGCTCACGGGCGACGTGCTCACGATGCCCGGCCTGCCGAAAGTCCCGGCCGCCGAAAACATCGACGTCGATGACGACGGCCGCATCACCGGCCTGTTTTGAGCGTTTGCGCCCGCACACCGTTTCGTGTGCGGGCGTTTTTTCTGCGCATGGGCAAAAGTTATGTAAACCAATCGGCGCATACCGCGCACCCCCTGCTCATAGGATGAAGGCAGAAAGCCGGAGGTGGTGCAATGTACAAAGTGCGGCAAGCCGTCAGAAAACACCGGAAACTGCTGAGCGTGTGCGCGATGGTGCTGGCCATCGCGCTCATGTTCTGGGCGGTCAACAGCCCCGCGATCGTGGGCGTGAGCGCGGCCAAGCGCGTGCTGCCCATCTACAGCGTGCAGCGCGACGACCGCGTCGTGAGTCTGTCATTCGACGCGGCCTGGGGCAACGAGGACACGCAGATGCTCATCGACATCCTCAACAAGTACAACGTCCACGCGACCTTCTTCGTCGTGGGCGAATGGGTGGACAAATATCCGGAGTCGGTCAAGGCGCTCGCAGACGCGGGCAACGAGGTCATGAACCACTCGTCCACGCACCCGCACATGGCGCAGCTGAGCGCCGAGCAGATCCAGACGGAGGTCAACACCTGCGCCGATAAAATTGAGGCCGTCACCGGTACGCGGCCGACGCTGTTTCGCTGTCCCTACGGGGAGTACAACGACACGGTCGTGAGCACCATCAACGGCCTGGGCATGCACGTCATCCAGTGGGACGTCGATTCCCTCGACTGGAAGGGCCTGAGCAGCGACGAGATCACCTCGCGCGTGCTCACGCGCGTGCAGCCGGGCAGCATCGTGCTGTTCCACAACGCGGCCGAGCACACGCCGGAGGCACTGGCCGGGATCATTGAGGCGCTCATCGCCGACGGGTATTCCATCATCCCGATCTCGCAGATGATCCTCCCCGGCGACACGAGCATCGACCCCAACGGCCGCCAGTGCCCGGCGGCCGCGGACGAGGGCGCATAGGGCGCGCAGGGAAAGCGGGGCATGATCCCCGCTTTCGTTGCATTTTGCGCGCAAAAACGTTATAATGGAGAAAAAATCACCGCCCACGGGGCGGTTTGGGAGTAATATCTATGGAAAATTTCCAGAAAATCGCCGTGCTCATCGACGCGGACAACACGCAGCTGTCCAAGCTGGAGGCCGTGCTGCACGAGGTGTCGGCCTACGGCCGCATCGTCGTGAAAAAAGCCTACGGCAACTGGCGCAAGGACTCGCTGAAAAACTGGGAGCCGGAGCTCAAGCGCCTCGCCATCCGCGCCGAGCAGCAGTTTGACTACGTTGCCGGCAAAAACACGACCGACATCGCCATGGTCATCGGAGCCATGGATCTGCTGCACAACAATATGTATGACGCGCTCGTGCTCGTGTCGAGCGACAGCGACTTCACGCCGCTGGCCATCCGTCTGCGCGAGTCGGGCCTGTACATCATCGGCGCCGGCGTGACGACGACGCCGGAGTCGTTCAAAAATGCGTGCGACGACTTCATCCTCATCGACTACCTGTCCAAGGCAGACGAAAAGCCGGCAGCCGCCGAGCACGCCGCAGAGCCCGCGGCCAAAAAGCCCGCCCGCAAGACGAAAAAGACCACCCGCAGCACGAAAAAGCCCGCTGCCGAAGCCGCGCCTTCCGCCGAGCCGGAGCCGACGCCGGAACCCGAACCCGAGCCGGAACCGAAAAAGCCCAATATCGGCGAGATCCACAACCTGCTGCACATCGCGTCCGAGAAGTATCAGGACGCCGACGGCTTTGTCAACGTCAGCTCCTCGGGGCTGTACATCAAGCGCGTCAAGCCCGATTTCAACGTGCGCGCCTACGGCTACAGCAAGCTGCCGGAGCTGCTGGCCGCCTTCCCGAACAAGTATCAGATCAAGCGCTATGAGGGCAAGGGCGGCGCGACGATCATCGCCTATAAATGCCTGTAATATCAAGCATTGAAAAGTCTGATAAGAACCCGCTCAGATTTGCGAAAAGCCCTTGACTTTTGCCATCGAGCGCGCTAAAATTCCTCTCCTGTTGGGGAAGAACACCACCGCGAAGCAACCCTCTTTCTTCGATGCCTCTGCGTCGGCACTCCCCGCAAATTTCAAGCAAGAAAGAAGGTCTTTCCATGACTGCTCAAATCCTTGCGGCTGTCATCTTCGTCGGCATGTTTGCGCTCATCATCATGGACAAATTCGAGCGCCAGTATGTCACCCTTGGCAGTGCAGCCCTCGTGCTCGTGGTCGTGTTCGGCATCTGCATGCACAGCTGGGACGCGATCAAAAATGCTCTGAACCTCGGTGCGATCTTCCGCACTGACTTCTGGTACGGCGCTTCGGAGAGCGCAAGCTCCGGCGTCAACTGGTCGACCATCTTCTTCATCACCGGTATGATGATCATGGTCGAGGGCCTCGGCAAATCCGGCTTCTTCCGCTGGCTGTGCCTGTCGCTGGCAAAGCTCGCGCACTACCACGTCGTGCCGCTGCTGCTGTGCTTCATGGCCATGTCCGCGTTTCTGGCCATGTTCATCGACAGCATCACGGTCGTGCTGTTTCTTGCGACCGTCACGCTGGAGCTGGCACAGATCCTGTGCTTTGACCCTGTCCCGATGATCCTGTCGGAAGTCTTCTGCGCCAACCTCGGCGGCGCTGCCACCATGTGCGGCGATCCCCCCAACATCATCATCGGCACCGCGCTCGGCTATACCTTCACGGACTTCATTAAAAACACCGGCGTCATCATCGGCATCTGCTTTGTGTTCGTGCTGATCTTCTTCTGGCTGTGCTTCCGCAAGCCGCTCAAGGCGAGCGAGGCCGCCCGCCCGGCCGACGCCGTCTGCCCCGCTCCGGCGACCGCCATCGCCAACCGCAAGGCGTTCGTCGCGGATGTGATCGTGTTTCTCATCGCGGTCGCGCTGCTCGTGACGCACGCACAGACCGGCCTGACCGTCTCGTGCATCGGCGTCATCGTCGCGTGCCTGACGCTGCTCGTGACCGTGTTTACCAACGGCGGCGCTGCGGTCAAGGAAGTCCTCCGCGGTGTGGACTACAAGACGCTGCTGTTTTTCATCGGCCTGTTCATCTCCGTTGCGGGCCTGGAGCAGACCGGCGTGCTCAAGCTCATCGCGCAGTTCATCTCGAATATCAGCGGCGGCAGCATCAAGGTCGTCATCCTCATCATTCTGCTGCTGTCGGCCGTGTGCAGCGCACTGATCGACAACATTCCGTTCGCGGCCACCATGGTCCCGGTCGTGCAGTCCATCGCGGCGACGCAGGGCATGGATCTGTCCGTGCTCGCCTGGGCGCTGTCGCTCGGCACCGACCTCGGCGGCAACGCCACGCCCATCGGCGCATCGGCCAACGTCGTGGCCACGTCCGTGTCGGCCAAGAGTGGTCACCCCATCAGCTGGGGCAAATACTGCAAATACTGCGTCCCGGCCACCGTGCTGGTCATTGCGGTCTCGCTGGGATGCCTGTTCCTGAGATACCTGTAATTTTACATCAGAAAGGCGGTAACGCATCATGAAGCAAATCATCGTGACCGTCGGCCGTGAACACGGCAGCGGCGGCAAGTACATCGCCGAACAGATCGCCAAACAGCTCGGCATCGCGTTTTATGATAAGGAGCTGCTGCTGGCCAGTGTCTTCAACGCCGAGGACGCCGCGCGCTATGACGAGAAGCCGGTGCACCTGCTGTGGTCGCGCCGCATCGGCGAGAACTTCAACGCGCCGGAGGATGCACTCGCACACGAGACGTTCGACTACATTCAGAAGCTGGCGGACAGCGGCGAGTCGTTCGTCGTGCTCGGCCGCTGCTCGGACTTCATCCTGCGCAGCAATCCGAACGCCGTGCACCTGTTCATCGCCGGCAAGCCCGACCAGAAGCGTCAGCGGCTCATGGAGGAAAAATCCCTCACGGCCGATCAGGCGGCGCTGGAAATACGCCGCGTCGACCGCGACCGCAAGGCCTACCACAACTACTACTGCGACACGAAGTGGGGCGACGCGCGCGGCTATGACCTCGTCGTCAACAGCGGCAAGCTCGGCATCGAGAAAACCGTTGACACGCTCGTGACCTATGTGCGTGCCTATCAGGCGCAGAACGAATAAGCATGAAAATGCCCCGGATGCATTGGCACCCGGGGCATTTTCTGTTTTTCATCCGCCGGTTTTCTGCGGCCAGCAGGACACGACGATCCCTGCCAGGATCAGCGCGCCGCCGAGCTGGCCCACAATGCCGAAGTGCTCGTGAAAGCACACCGCGCCCAGCGCTGCCGCAACGAAGGGATTGAGCGCGCAAAACAGCGCCGCGTGGTCCGCCGTCGTCCCGCTCTGCGCGACCGGCTGGAGCGTGAAGCCAAAGCCGCTGCACACGAGCGCCAGCGCCAGCACGACCAGCCACTCCGTGCCGCTGCCGGGCAGGTGCGGCGTCTCGAACAGAAACGACGCGATCAGCGCCAGCGCGCCCAGAAACCCCACCTGCACCACGCCGGACAGCAGGGGGTCCGCTCCGGCGTGCGTGAGCCGGTCGGTCACGAGGATGGCCGTCGAATACAAAAACGCCTCCAGAATGCAGTACCCGACGCCCGGCGTGAGCGTGAGACCGCCGCGCAGCGTCAGCAGTGCCATGCCCAGCAGGCACGCCAGCGCGCCGAACAGCACACGGCGCTCCAGCCAGCGGCGGCTGAGCGCCGCCTGAATGAGCGGCACGATGACGACGGCCGTGTTCGTCACGAACGACACGGTAGAGGTCTCCACGGTTTTCAGTGCCGTGAGCTCCGCCGTCATGACGCAAAAATAGATGCTGCCCATGGCAAGATCGCTCAGCAGCGTGCGCCGGTCGATCTGCAGCAGCCGCCGCCGGAACAGCGCCGCCAGAAATGCAAACGCCAACAAAAACCGCACCGCCAGCAGCGTGAATTTGCCCATGTCCTACAAGCCGACTTTTGTGAGCACATATGATGTGCTGCGCGCAATGATGACCGCCGCCAGCAGCAGCTCCGCCTGCGTGCGCGTCATGGTCCGGGTCTTCATCCGTATTCCTCCCGAAAATGTCTTGACGAAACGATACCACGGTTATATCATTGCGTAAAGAGACAATGTTTCAACGGTTCCTTGCGGAATCTGCAAGGACAGAGGCAGCTTATGGACACGGAAAAATGCCGCGCACTGCTGGCCGTGCTCGAGGCCGGGAGCCTCTCGGCGGCGGCGGAAAAACTGGACTATACCCCCTCCGGCCTGAGCCGGATGATGGCGGCGCTCGAGCAGGAGCTGGGCTTCCCACTGCTGAGCCGCTCGCACAGCGGCGTGCAGCCGACGCGCGCCTGCCGGACGCTGCTGCCGACGCTGCGGGAGCTGACGCACTGGAGCGGTCTGCTCGACGCGCAGGCAGCCGAGATCCGCGGCGTCGAGACCGGCACGATCGCCGTCGGCTGCGTCTACGGGGCGTACTACGGCTGGCTCAGCCGCTGCATCGCCCGCTTTTGCGAAGTTTACCCCGGCATCGAGGTGCAGGTCCTGCAGGGCAACAGCAGCCAGCTCACGCGCGCCGTGTGCGAGCACACGGCCGACTTCTGCATCACGAGCTTCCGCGAGGGCGACTTTGACTGGATCCCGCTGTACGCCGACCCCATGGTCGCGTGGCTGCCGCCGGAGCACCCGCTGGCCGGAGGCAGGACGTTCCCGCTCGCGGCGTTTGCGACCGAGCCGACCATTGCGACCTATATGCACCAGGACACGGACAACGCGCGCGTGTTCGCCCACGCGGGCATCACGCCGAACGTCCGCTACACGACTGTGGACAGCCGCGCCACCTTTGCCATGGTGCAGGCCGGTCTCGGCGTGAGCCTGAACAACCAACTCATCACCCGCGGCTGGGACACGACCGGCATCGTGATCCTCCCGGTCGATCCGCCGCAGTATGCCGAGATCGGCATCGCCGCGCCCGCGCCGGAGGAGCTGTCCCCGGCGGCGAAGCGGTTTCTCGCCTTTGCCCGGCAGACCCTGCGCACGGACCCCGAGGCCGCGGAACTTGGAAAGGAGCAAGCATGAAAGTATCCGAACTCCCCTACCGGCGCGTGACGCGCGAGGAAATGACCGAGGGCCTGCAGCGCGTGATCGAGCGCGTAAAGGCAGCGCAGAGCGTCGAGGAAATTCTCGCCGCGCGGGCGGAATATCTCTCGCTCACGACGGAGTACGCCACGGCGCAGTCGCTGTCGTACATGCGCTACACGATCAACACCGTAGACCCGTTTTATCTGGCGGAAAAGGACTACTACGACGAGATCGGCCCGGAGGTCGAAAATCTCGCGCTGCAGTACACCTCCGCCGTGCTCGACAGCCCGTTTCGAAAAGAACTCGAGACGGCGCTCTCGCCGATCCTGCTGCGCAGCATGGAGCTGCAGCGGCGGAGCATGTCGCCGGAGATCATCGACGACATGGTCGAGGAGAACAAGCTCGTGAGCGAATACGCCCAGCTCATGGCGGGCATGCTCTTCCCCTTCCGGGGCGAGCAGCTGCCGCGGCCGATGCTGATGAAATACGCCCGCAGCGCCGACCGCGCCACACGCAGGGAATGTTACGAGGCCCTCGGCACGACGCTGGAAGCGCACAGCGCGCAGCTGGACGATATCTTTGACCGGCTCGTGCACGTGCGCGACCGGATGGCCAAAAAGATGGGCTATCAAAACTTCATTGAGCTCGGCTACTGCCGCATGGAGCGCATGTGCTACGACGTGCAGGCCGTTCAGGCCTTCCGCGAGAACATCGTGCGCGACATCGTGCCGGTCGTGTCCCGGCTGCGGCTGGAAAACGCGAAGCGTCTCGGCATCGACACGTTCCGGCTCTACGACAACGAATTTTTCACCCCCGGCGGCGACCCGACGCCCTGCGGCAAGGACGACCTGTTTGCGGCAGCGCAGAAGATGTACGATGCCATGGGCGACGTGCCGGGCGCATTTTTCCGCATGATGTGCGAAAACGAAGCCTTTGACGTGGAGTCCCGCCCGAACAAGTGGGGCGGCGGCTACTGCACGGAGTTCCCGAAATTCCGGCAGCCGTTCATCCTCGCAAACTTCAACGGCACGTCCGGCGACGTGGACGTCGTGACGCACGAGGCCGGCCACGCGCTCAACGCCTACCTGATCGCGGACAACCGCTTCGCGCTGGAGCTCGGCTGCGGCGGCATGGAGACCGCCGAGACGCACTCGATGAGCATGGAGTTTTTCGCCTGGCCATATCTCGACGCTTTCTTCCCCAAGGCGGGCGACGCGGAGCGCTACCGCTTCCAGCACGCGCTCGATGCGCTCAGCTTCCTGCCCTACGGCACGATGGTGGACGAATTCCAGCACCGCGTCTATGCCGAGCCCGGCCTTACCCCGGCCGAGCGCAACGCCGTCTGGCTGGAGCTGGAGGCGAAATACCGCCCGTACATCGACCAGAGCGGCATCCCGTATCTCGAGCGCGGCACACGCTGGCAGTACCAGATGCACATCTACGAGACGCCGTTTTACTACATCGACTACTGTCTGGCGCAGACGGCGGCGTTCCAGTTCCTGCTCGCGTCGCAGGACGATTATGACGACGCCTTCGCCCGCTACCTGCACCTGTCGCAGCAGGGCGGCGAAAAGCTCTGGACGGATCTGCTGGCCGAGGCCGGCTTCCGCTCCCCGTTCGAGCCGGGCGCGCTCGCGCAGCTGGCAGCACGGGTAGAGCCGCTCATCCGCAAACACACCGTCTGACAAGGGAGGACACCGCCATGTATGAACTGACCCAGGTGGCCGGAAACAGCTACTACATCCAGAGCCCGGCCAAGATCGGCCTCGTGCGCCTGAACGACACCGACGTCTGCCTCATCGACAGCGGCAACGACAAGGAGGCCGGGCGCAAGGTGCGCCAGATTCTCGACGCCAATGGCTGGCACCTGACCGCCATCTACAACACGCACTCCAACGCCGACCACATCGGCGGCAACCAGTACCTGCAAAACCAGACCGGCTGCAAGGTCTACGCCCCCGGCATCGAGTGCGATTTCACGCGCCACCCGGTGCTCGAGCCGTCGTTTCTCTACGGCGGCTATCCGCCGAAGGAGCTGCAGCACAAGTTCCTCATGGCCAAGCCCAGCGACGCGCAGGAGCTGACCCCGGCGTGCCTGCCGGAGGGGTTTGAGTGGCTTTCGCTGCCGGGGCACTTTTTCGACATGGTGGGCTTTCGCACGCCGGACGACGTGGTGTATCTGGCCGACTGCCTGTCGAGCCGGGAGACGCTGGAAAAGTACCAGATTGGCTTCCTCTACGACGTTGCAGCCTACCTGAACACGCTCGAAATGGTCAAGACGCTCACCGCCCGCGCCTTCGTGCCCGCGCACGCCGCGGCCACGGAGGACATCGCCCCGCTCGCGCAGTACAACATCGACAAGGTGCTCGAGATCGCAGACATCATCACGGAGCTCTGCCAGAAACCGCAGACGTTCGAGGCGGTCTTGCAGCAGTTGTTCCGGCGCTTTGATCTCGTGATGAACTTTGAGCAGTACGTGCTCGTCGGCAGCACAGTGCGCTCCTACCTCGCGTGGCTGAAGGACAGCGGCAGACTCCGCGCCGTCTTTGACGACAATCGTCTGCTCTGGCAGCAGGCATGAAGTGCATGCAAAAAACCTCCGCATCCGATCGGATGCGGAGGTTTTTCATTCCAGAAGTCCGTATTTTTCTTTCACACGCGCGAGTTTACGCAATAGCGGCTGATGCAGCAGGAGCAGAAACACGGCCGTCGCACCCGCGTGGATGAGGTTAAATACAAACCCCGATGCGCAGGTCGCAAGCCACAGCTGCCACGAGGGCACGGCGTTGTACATGAGCATGCTCGCCGTATCGAGCAGCACGCCGTAGACGATGAGCACCGAGAAAAAGCCGTAGAGCAGCAGCGGCACGAGCCGTACCTTCCGCCCGGCAAACAGCACGCCGCCGAGAAAGCCCACGAGCCCGAAGCCGAGCATCTGCCACGGCGTCCACGGCCCCTGACCGAAGAAAAAGTTCGAGATCAGGCCCGCCGCCGCGCCGGTGACAAAGCCCGCCTCCGGCGTGAAGGCCACGGCCGTGAGGATCACGATCGCGCACACGGGCTTGCACTGCGGCAGCCAGTAAAACGCCGCGCGCCCGGCCACGGCCAGCGCCGTCATCGTTGCAAGCAGCACGAGCTCGCGCGCCTGCGGTCTGCGGCCTTCAAACCGCAGCACGAACGGCACGAACATCAGCCCCACGAGCAGCAGCGACGTGAGGTAGTACTTCCGCTCGTCCCACACGCACACGAACACCGCCATCAGCGCCGGGATCGCCACGAGCAAGATGCCGAGCGCGGCCCAGGTGCGCCGCGTCAGTCGGTGAGACATTGTACGACCTCCCCGCACAGCACCGCGCCGGGCGCGGCCTCACGCGCGATGCGCGCGGCCGCCGTGGTGTAAAAATAATGATCGGAGAAAAAGGCGCGCGCGGCGTTTTCCGTCACGACCTCGCCGCGAAAGAGCAGGCCGCAGCGGTCGGCATACTGCGCGCAGAATTCCACATCGTGGCTCACGACGCATACGGCCGTGCCCTGCGCGCAGAGCGCGCGCAAAAGCGCGCCGAATTCTTCTTTGAACGCGCCGTCCATGCCCTTCGTCGGCTCGTCGAGCAGCAGCACGCGCGGCTGCATGAGCAGCACCTTCGCCAGCGCGGCGCGCTGCTGCTCGCCGCCGGAGAGATCAAAGGGATGCCGGTCGAGCAGCGGCGCGAGCGCCATCTGCCGCACGACCGTGTCCACCAGCGCGGCGTCCCTGCCGAGCGATGCGAGATCGGCGCGCACCGTGTCAGCCGCGAAGAGCGTGCGCGGATCCTGCGGCACGGCGGCGATGCCGTCGCGCAGGGGCTGGAGCGCGCGCTGCTTCTTCCCGTCGAGATACACGCTGCCGCGGTACAGCCGCAGCCGTCCGGAGAGCACGCCGAGCGCCGTCGTCTTGCCGCTGCCGTTGCTGCCGGTGAGCGCGTAGAGCTCGCCCGGGCGCAGCGTGAGCGAGAAATTGCGCAGCACGTCCGCGCTGCCCTGCGCGTAGCGAAACCAGCCGTCGCGCACGGTCAGCACCGGGGGCGTGTCCACGGGCGCGGGCGCCGCGGCCGGCATCGGGTGCGGAGCAAAGCGCCCCAGATACGCTCTGCCCGCGCGCACGGTGAGCGGCAGACGCTCCGTCTCGCCGAGGGCGGCGGCGATGCGTGCCGCCGTGGGCATGGCGGAAAAGATCGCGTGGCCGCGCACTGCGGCCGCCGCCTCCTGCGGCGCGCCGGCGGCCAGCAGCCGCCCCTGCTCGAGCACGATGAGGTGGTCGGCCAGCGGCACAGCCTCCTCCAGCCGCTGCTCGGACAGCAGGATCGTCAGCCCCAGCTCCTCGTTGAGCTTGCGCAGCGTGTGCAGAAAGGTGCTCGCCGCAATGGGGTCGAGTTGGCTCGTCGGCTCGTCCAGAATGAGCACGTCCGGCCGCATGACCACGACGGACGCGAGGTTGAGCATCTGCTTCTGGCCGCTGGAGAGCGCGGCCACGTCGCGGTCGAACCAGTCGGCAATGCCGAAGTAGCTCGCCATCTCGGCGACGCACAGGCGCATGGTTTTTTCCTCGCACCCAAGGCTCTCGAGCCCGAACGCCAGCTCGTGGAACACCTTGTCCGTCACGATCTGGTCGTCCGGGTGCTGGAGCACGAAGCCGATGCGCCGCGCCTGCTCGGCAAACGGGATGCCCTTTAGGAGCGCGTCCCCAAGGCGCACAGCGCCGCTGACAGTGCCGTGCGGCGTGAGGCAGGTCTTGAGCTGGCGCAGGAGGGTGGATTTCCCGCTGCCGCTCTCGCCGCAGAGGACCGTGACCGCCCCCTCCGGGATCGTGAGCGTGAGGTCACTCAGCGCCGGGCGCGTCTGGCCCGGATAGGTAAACGTCAGATGTTCGAGCGCAAACGACGCCATGTCAGCGCCTCCTTTCCATCAAGCAGCAGCGGCAGAAAGCACAGCAGCGCAAAGCACGCCATGCACACTGCGCCGAGCACGCCGCTGCCGCCGATGCGGATCGACGGGTAGTAGCGCACATACAGCGCGCCGCAGCCGACGCCCGCACACACGCCCGCAAGTGCGAGCGCAAGCACGGCGCTGAGCACGCCGTCGCGCCGGGTGAAGCGGTAATTGCCGAAATACGTTCTTCTGCCGGCGCCGTAGCCCCGGCTCTTCATGGAGTCCGCCGCCGTGATGCCGCTCTCAAGCGCCCACGAGACGGTGACGGACAAAATGTGCGCGCCATTTTTCAGCCGCTGCCACGCGCTGCCCTCGCGCGTGCCGCAGCCGAGCGACGCCTGCGCCGCGCGCACAGAGCGGATGTGCGCGGAAAATTTCGGCACGAACCGCAGCGCCATGCTCAGCAGCAGCGACACGCCCGGCAGCGCACTGCCGAACACGTACAGATATTTTTCCGCCGTCATGACGACATTGCAGCACTGAAACCACAAAATCACGGCCGCGAACATCGCCGCCGCGGCCGCGCCGTAGCACAGCGCCTCGCGCGTGACGGGGTTGCCGTTCGGCAGGTAGAACAGCATCGTCACGCCCGCGTGGTTCAGCAGCGCGTTGAGCGCCGCCATCAGTACCAGAAACGGCACGAGCCAGCCGAGCGTCCGCCCCAGGCTGCGCCAGCCGCGCAGCACTGCGCAGTAGCCCAGCGCGCCCAGCAGGCTCAGCGCCAGAAACACCGGGTGCAGCACGAGCATCGTCAGCAGCAGCACGGCCGCAAAATAGCAAAAGGTCAGCGCCGGGTGCAGCGCCGAGAAGGAATCGTTCATGGTTCTCCTTGCAGGGCGCCGACGTCGCGCCCGAGATCGCACGTATAGCTCCAGACGACGGTGTCGCCGTCATGGAGCGTGTAGCCGCTGCAGCCGTAATCCGGCCAGACGCCGTTGACGCTGTACATCCAGCCGGACAGCTCGCCGCAGTCAAATTCGTAGAGGTTGCCGATGCCCTCGATATAGGCGCTGTTGTACGCGGGCGTCCAGGTCGACTCCATGTGGATGCCCTGCGCGCGGCAGACCTGCTGCAGCACGTCAAACACCGTGTCCCCATCCGAAAAGGCGACCGTCGTCTCCGGCAGGAGCACGCCGTCGGACGGGACGATGTCCGCCTTGCCGGCCTTCAGGTCGTCCATGTGCGCGAGCACCGTGCTGCACTCGATCCGCACCGTGCAGTGCAGCGCACCGGCATCCTCCTGCGCCTGCCCGCCGCAAGCCGTGCACAGCAAAAGCAGCAGGCACAGCAGCAGCGCGAGCGCGCGCCGCTTAGCCACGCTGCACCGTCGCATTCACGACCGTGAGCGCGGCCGTCGTCGTGGCAAGGCTCTCGGTCTCGTCCGCAGCGGCCAGCACGGCGTCCGACACCGTCAGCGCCGCCTCCGTCACACCGTCGGCAAGCTGAAAGCGCAGCCGCACGAGCACGCTGCCCGTCGATGTGGCGAGCGTGCTGCCCGCTTCCGGCAGGCACAGGGCGCGCGCGCTGCCGGTCTCGTTGGCGCGCTCGGAGTCGCTCTCCCACTCCGGCAGGCTGCCCATCACGAGCGGGATGTCCCCGTCCGCCGTGCCGAGAAACGTGATCTGCGTCGGGTCAAAGGCCACGGCGAGGCTCGCCGCCTCGTAGTGCGCACCGTCCGGCAGACCGGAGAGCACGACATCGACCGTGCACGCGCCGTCCGCGTCCGCGCTCTGGCACGTGAGCGTGAGCGTGGGCTCGGTGTCCTCGACGCTCTTTTGCCGCAGGGCAATGCACAGCACCACCACCACCGCGACCAGCAGCACGGCGAGCACGATGGCAATGTTCTTTTTCGTCCAGAAAGTCTTCATTGTCCGTCCTCCTGCGCCGTGGGCAGCGCCGTATTCTGTACAAAGCTGTCGGCCAGCGCGCGCACATCCTGCGCGTCGACGCGGCCGTTAAGATCCACGTCCATCGTCAGCAGCAGCTGCGTCTCCGGGACCGTGCTGGCGGCGCAGGCCGTGCGGATGTTCAGCGCGTCCTGCGCGTTGATGACGCCGTCGGCATTCACATCGCCGGCGGTCAGCACCGGCCCCTTACCTTCCGTCACGGTGTAGTTTGCCGTGTCGTTGAGCGCATCATCCGTCACGTCCGGCGCAAAGAGCCAGACCCACGTCGGCGTGTCGCTGCGCTCAGAGAGCACGGGGCTGTAGAGCAGCTGCGTCCCGTCGGAAAACGTGACCGTGCTGTCCGCCGCCGCATCCGGCAGGCACACGGCGACCGTGCGGTATCCGGCCGGGATGAGGCCGCTGCCGTCCGCCGTGCAGAGCACGCGCGTGACCGGCTCGTCGGGCTCGGCGGGCGTTTCGACCGTGGGCGCGTCCGTCTCCTGATAGAGGCCGCTCTGCCCGCGCTGGAAGCGCGAGACGGCCACGAGCGCATACACCGCCTGCTCCGTGGCGAGGCTGTCAACGCCGCCGGAGGCCTTGTGGCGGAACGCGGCCGCGCCCGCATCGTAAAACGTCAGCAGTGCATCGACCGCCGAGCCGCCGTCTTTGACGAAGCGGCTGTCCGTGTCCGGGTCGATGCCCAGTGCCGTGCAGGCGACGATGACCTGCGCGACGCTCTCAGCGTTGGCAGAGCCCCACGAGGTGAAGCCGCCGTCGCCGTTTTGCATGGCAGAGAGCGTATCAACGCCGCGCGACACGGCCGCCGCGACGGCCGCCTCCCCGCGGTACGCCGCCAGCGCCTGCAGCACCATGGCCGTCACGTCCGGATCGGCTGCCGCGCCGTTCATCGCCCAGCCGCCGCCGGAGAGCTCCGCCGCGAGGATTGCATCCACGCACTGGCGGCGCACCGCGCTGCCGGACAGGTAATTGCGGCTGTCGAGCGCGAGCAGGGCAAACACCGGGCCGTTGATGCCCTGATTGCGCACCCAGGCAAAGTCGGTATACGGCGCGGTGAGGTCGCAGCCGCCGACCTGCGTCGCGTCGCGCCCGATGGCGGACAGCGCGAGGATGACGCGCGAATTGTCCGTGGATTTATAGGCGTTGAGCGCGCCGGCCTTGCCGGACGCCGCCGTGAGCTCCGGTGCTTTGGATGCGACGTCTGCATAGTAGCGCGCAAAATAGTCGCTGTCCACGGCAAAATACCCGCCGCGGGCCAGGCCCAGCACCGTCCACTCGTCGCCGTAGCCCGGCGAGGGGACGGCCGCCGCCTGATGCGCCAGCGCGGCCGAGAGCGCCGGCTGCACATCCGCGCCCTGCGCCGTCGGGGCCGGCAGCACCGCGCACGCGAGCAACAGCGCCAGACACAGCGCCAGAAACCGTTTGTTCGTTTTCATGATCTGCCTCCTGAAGGGGTCTTCTACGCACGCGGCCAGAGCGCGTGCGGGTTTTCCGAAATCACGCAACATTATACCAGCCGGATCGCGCAAAAGCAACGCTCTGCGGCATTTCCCGCCCCGGCGATGCATGGACTTTCTGTCAGGTTTTCCGGCAGGCCGCTTTTGCGCAATTTCCCACGCGCGGCGTGCTAGGATACCCCCATGGACGTCATCTATCTCGACAGCCTGTTCGGGCTGAATCTGCTGATCGACTACTGCCTCGTGCTGGTCTCCGCGCGCGTGTGCGGCGTGGTGCTGCGCCGCTGGCGGTACGCGCTCGCAGCGCTCATCGGCGCGCTGTATGCCGCCCTCATGGTCCTGCCCGGCTTCGGCTGGCTGGCAAACGGTATGATGAAGCTCGCGCTCGGCGCGGCCATGGCGCTCATTGCCTTCGGCGGGGAGGCGCACCTCGTGCGGTGCACGGTGGTGTTTTTCGCCGTGTCGGCCGCGTTCGGCGGCGCGGTGTACGCTGCGAGCATGCTCGCGGGCGTGTCGCCGGGCAGCGGCGCGCTCGTGACGGTGTCGGGCCGGGTGCTGGCACTGTCGTTCGCCGCGTGCTACGCGGCCGTGTCGCTCGTGTTCCGCCGGCGGGCCAGGGCCGCCGACCGCGAGGTGCGCACTGTGACGGTCACGCTCGCCGGGCGCAGCGTGACGCTCAGAGCCCTGCGCGACAGCGGCAACGACCTGCACGACCCGGTGTCCGGCCTGCCGGCGGCGGTGGTCGAGCGCGCGGCTGTGCTGCCGCTGTTTCCGGCGGTGCGCGCACTGCCGGACGACGCGGTGCAGGCGCTGGAGGCGCTCAACGCGCTGCCGGAGTGCACCGGCCGGGTCGTGCTGCTGCCGTATCGTGCGGTGGGCGTGACCGGCGCGCTGCTGCCGGCATTCCGGCCGGACAGCGTGAAGATTGACGGCGCAGCAGAGCCGATGCTGCTGGCGCTGAGCGCGCAGGCGCTCACATCCGACGGCGCATTCGCCATGGTGCTGCCGCCAAAAAGCTGAGGAGGGGTTTTTCGTGCCAGGATTTCTGGAAAGACTACATACGCTTTGGGCAGCGCTGCGGCTGCGGCTGCGCGGCGGCGCGCCGGGGCTGTTTTACATCGGCGGGAGCGACACCATGCCCGCCCCGCTCGACCGCGCGGCCGAGCAGCAGGCCATTCGGGCGCTCGCCGCCGGCAGCGAGGAGGCCGCTTCCCTGCTCATCGAGCACAACCTGCGGCTGGTGGTGTACATCGCGCGCCGGTTTGAAAACACGGGCATCCACATCGAGGACCTGATCTCGATCGGCACGATCGGCCTCATCAAGGCCATCCACACCTTCAAGCCGGACAAGAACATCAAGCTTGCGACCTACGCCTCGCGCTGCATCGAAAACGAGATCCTCATGTACCTGCGCAAGTGCAGCGCGCAGAAAACGGAGGTAAGCATCGACGAGCCGCTCAACACCGACTGGGACGGCAACGAGCTGCTGCTCTCGGACATTCTCGGCACGGACGCCGACGCCGTGAGCCGCCCGCTCGAGGACGACGCGGAGCGCGCCATGCTCCTGCGCGCCATCGAGACACTCGGCGAGCGCGACCGGCAGATCATCCTGCTGCGCTTCGGCATCGGCGGCGCGCGCGAGGCGACGCAAAAAGAAGTCGCGGACCTGCTGGGCATCTCCCAGAGCTACATCAGCCGGCTCGAAAAGCGCATCATCGCGCACCTGCGTCAGGAAATGCTTAAGCAGATGCAGTGCTGAAAATATGCCAAAGCGGCGGCTCCGGTCGGAGCCGCCGCTTTGTCTGTCATTTTTTCACGCGGCACTGAATGCGCTGCACACCGCAAAAGAGCAGGAACACCACAAGATCGACCACCACGACGCTCGCGCCGGACGGCGTCTCGAGCACATAAGACAGCACCATGCCGAGCAGGAAATTCACCACTGACACCACGGCCGCGCAGATCGTGACCGAGCGGAACGTGCCGAACACGCGCATGGCCGTCAGCGCCGGGAAGATGATGAGGCTCGAGATGAGCAGCGCGCCCATCATGCGCATACCCAGCACGATCGTGACCGCCGTGAGCACCGCGAGCAGCATATTATATGCCTGCGTGTGCACGCCGGTCGCGCGCGAGAACGTCTCGTCGAACGTGACGGCGAAAATGCGCGGATAGCACAGCACGAACAGCGCCAGCACCGCCGCCGACAAAATCAGGCTCAGGCGCAGGTCGGCCGACGACAGCGACAGGATGCTGCCGAACATGTAGTTATTCACATCGGTGTTCATGCCGCTGGTCATGGACACGGTCATCACGCCAATGGCCAGTGCGCTGCTCGAGAGCAGCGCGATCGCGGCGTCGCCCTTGAGCTTGCCGTTTTGCGACAGGCGCAGCAGCAAAAACGCCGCCACGACCACGACCGGCACCGCCACGGCCAGCGGCGCGAGATTGAGCGCCGTGGCGATGGCGAGCGCGCCGAAGCCGACATGGCTCAGCCCGTCGCCGATCATGGAATAGCGCTTGAGCACGAGCGACACGCCGAGCAGCGACGCACACAGCGACACGAGCACGCCCACGACGAGCGCGCGCACGAGAAACGGATACGATAGCATTTCGAGGATGACTTTCATAGCTTCCGCCCTCCCAGAAACCGGCGCGCGGCATCGCTCTGCTTATACTCCGCCGCCGTGCCGAAAAAGAGCTGCTGGTGGCCCAGGTGCAGCACGTGCGTGGCGTAGCGCAGGGCGGCGTCGATGTCGTGCGTGACCATGATAACCGTGATGTCATTGCAGAGGTTCACGAGCTTGATGAGGTTATACAGTTCCCCCGTCGCCACGGGGTCGAGACCCGTGACCGGCTCATCGAGCAACAGGAGCTTGCGCGTGGCGCACAGGGCGCGCGCGAGCAGCACGCGCTGCTGCTGGCCGCCGGAGAGCGCCTGATAGCTGTGGTGCGCCAGATCCTCGATGCCCATGCGCTCCATGTTCTCCTGCGCGCGGGCGCGGTCGGCCCGCGAATAGAATGGGCGGCCGTGCATCTGGTTGATGCAGCCCGAGCGCACGACCTCCGCCACGCTTGCGGGAAAGTCGCGCTGGAGCTGCGTCTGCTGCGGCAGATAGCCGATCTCGTTGCGCACGAGCCCGTCTCCGAGCGTGATGCTGCCCTGCTCCGGCGCTTTGAGCCCGAGCAGGCCCTTGATGAGTGTGGACTTGCCGGAACCGTTTTCGCCGACCACGCACAACAGATCGCCGCGCGAGACCGTGAAGTTCACGTCGCGCAGCACCGTCTGCCCGTCGTAGCCGAGGCAGACGTGTTCACAAGTAATGAGTGCCATAATTAGTTCAATGCCTCCCGCAGCGCCTGCACATTGCGCTCCATGAGCTGCAGGTACGTCGCGCCGTCTGCAAATGCCTGCGCCGTCACGTTGTGACAGGTCGCAAACTCCAGTTTTTTCGTGCCCGTGGCCTCGCAGATCGTGTCGGCGAGCTTGCCGTTCGACAGCTCGATCGTGAACACGACCGGGATGTTCTCCGCGCGCACCTTGTCGATCAGAAACGCCACCGTGGCCGCCGATGGCTCGGCCGCATCCGCGCAGCCGGTATAGGCAGCATAATAGTCCAGACCATAGGCCTCGGCAAAATACCGCAGTGGGAAACGGTCTGCAAAAACCATCGTTTTTCGAGCTGCATGCGCCACTACATCCTGAAATTCCGCATCCAGCTGCTCCAGCTTCTCCACATAGTCCCCACACCGCTGCGCATACGCCGCTGCGTGCGCGCTGTCGGCCGCAGCAAACGTATCCGAGAGCTTCTGGCAGATGCGCGCCGCGTTGCGCGGCGACGTCCAGACGTGCTCGTCCGGCTCCGTGCCGTCGGCCTCGTGGTCGTGCTTTTCCGTCTGCATGCCCTCGACGGTCTCCTCGTCGAGCAGCTCCACGCAGTCCATGAGCGTCACGACGCGCAGGTTCGGGTTGTCTACACCCTCAAGCACGGTCTTGACCCAGGCGTCCGACTCGCCGCCGACGTAGACGAACACGTCGGCATTGCGGATGGCAATGATGTCTTTCGGCGTCGGCTCATAGGAGTGCACCTCGCAGCCGGGGCGCAGCAGCATCGTGACCGACACATCGTCTCCGCCGACCTGGCGCGCGAAATCGTAGGGCGCGAAGATCGTCGTGACGACGTGGAGCTTGCCGTCGTCCGCGTCCGGATTCTGCTGCACGGTGCAGCCCGAAAACGCCGACATGGCCAGCACCATTGCCAGCAGCACACACAGGCTCTTACGCATGGCCGTCACGCTTTCTGCCGCAGGCGGCGCACGTGCCGTAGATCGTCGTGCTGCGGCCATCGACCGTGAAGCCGGCCGCGCGCAGCAGGTCCGACTGCAGCGCATCGGACACGTCCTCGTCCAGATGGATCAGCCGCCCGCAGTCCACGCACTTGAGGTGCAGGTGCGCGTCGCAGTGGCCGGGGTCCATGGCCTGATAGGCCGCGCTGCCGCCGCTCTCGGGCGCGAAGCGGCGCACGGTACCCTCTTCGACCAGGCGGTCAAGCGCACGGTAGACCGTGCTGCGGCCGGGAGCTTCGTCGCCCATGGCCGCGAGCAGCTGCTCGACCGTGAACTGCTCGTCCGCGTGCGCAGACAAAAACGCCAGCAGCGCACAGCGCTGCTGCGTGTGATAACTGTTTCGCATGGTTTCGCCTCCAAATCGGGAATGAGTCCCGAATTCAAGCCGTAGCATACACGCAGTTTGCCCGTCTGTCAAGGGGAAAATGTAAAAATGTAAAAAATCCCGCCGGACATTGCGTCCGGCGGGATCTTGGGTTTGGATTCAGGCGAGGGCGGCCTCCGGCTCGCCCGCATCGCCGAGCGTGTCGCTGATGAACTGCGGCACCTGCTCGCGCGGCATGTCCAGCGCGATGGCAAGCTCTCCGTGGAGCATCTCCTCGGCGCGCTTCATATAGCGCTCGTCGACGAGGCCGAGCTTCTTGCCGCGCTCGGCCATCCGGCGGCGCTTGGCGCGCACGTCCTTGATCAACTGCAGAAGATCTGCGCAGGTGTAATCCTGAATGCACTGCTGATAGTGCTCATTGAGAAAGCGGAGGTTGGAATTTTCATAGACCTGCGCGGTCATCTGCGGAATGCGGTCAATGAGCGCGAGCGCCTCCTCGCGCGTGATCACAGGCCGCATGAACACCTTGCTGTCCACGGGTGTGAACACCTTGCCCTCCCGGTAGATGGGCGCGAGCGTATAGTACTCCCGGTGCTTGTCCACACCGGAGATCTTCGGCGTACCGATCTCCTCCACGCGGCAGACGCCCTCGTTGCCATACACGATCAACTGACCAATTTCGTACATTTGAATATCCTTTCCTCAGCCAAACAAAACCAAAAACAAACAAAGCAGGGCGGCATTGCAGCCGCACTGCGGCCGCAACCCTGCCCCCTAATAGATAGTTTAGCACAAAATTTGCAAAAAGGTAAGACTTTTTTCATTTAGGACTTGATTTTTTTACGGAAACGGATAGAATAAACAATTTATAGAGCGTAAAGGCAGGAAGGAAAATCCGCATTTGCTACTTTGAGGGGGAAAATCAGGATGCATATCGGGTGGAACCGCATCTGGAAAGTGCTGCTGGGCTGTGCCTGCGTCATCGGGAGCATCGTCCTACTCGCCTGTGGGCAGGTCGGCTGGGGCATTGCGGCATTGGAAGCAGCCGTGCTGCTGCTCGCGCTGCAATATGCGCCGCGCGCGGCGCGGCTGCGGAAAACGTGGTGGTTCGTGGAGCTGGTGCTCGTGCTCGCCGTCACCGTGGGGTACGCCGGCTTTGCCGCCGTGCGCGCAGCGCAGACACCGGCGTCCGCCGTCGTCATCACGACGGAGCGCAGCGTGCCGCCGGTCACGCCGGCGCCGGAGACCGCAGCGCCGGAACCGACCGCCACACCGGAGCCGACGCCCGCACCCGACACAGCGGAGGCGACCTGTGTCGCCAGCCGCAAGGCAAAGAAATACCACCAGCCGTCGTGCCAGTACGCCGCCAAGATCAAGGACGAGAACCTCGTGACCTTTGACAGCGCCGCGCAGGCGCAGGCCGCGGGCTATGCGCCCTGCGGCGCGTGCAAACCATAAGAAAAACCGCGCTCCCGTGTATCGGGAGCGCGGTTTTGCCGTTTGGAGATCACATGTGCAGATCCGGGTAGAGCGGGAAGCGCGCGCACAGATCCAGAACCTGCGCACGCACGGCGGGCACGGCGGCCTCGCCCTCGTCGATCAGGCGGCAGATGAGCGCGCCGATCTCGCGCATCTCCCCCTCGCCCATGCCGCGGGTCGTGACGGCCGGCGTGCCGAGCCGCACGCCGCTCGTGACGCGCACGGACTGCGTGTCGAACGGGATGGTGTTTTTATTGGCGGTGATGTTCGCCGCGTCGAGCAGGTCCTGCATCTGCGCGCCAGTGCGGCCGCGGCTGTAGACGTCGGCCAGCATGAGATGGTTGTCCGTGCCGCCGGAAACAAGGCGCACACCGCCCTGCTGCAGCGTCTCGGCGAGCACGGCGGCATTTTTGACCACCTGCTGCTGATAGGCGCGGAAGGCCGGCTGCAGCGCCTCGCCGAAGCAGACCGCCTTGCCGGCGATGACGTGCATGAGCGGGCCGCCCTGCGTGCCGGGGAAAACGGCGCTGTCGATCTTTTTGGCAAGCTCGTCGCGGCAGAGAATGATCGCACCGCGCGGGCCGCGCAGCGTCTTGTGCGTCGTGCAGGTGACGACATCGGCATACGGCACCGGACTCGGGTGCACGCCCGCGGCGACGAGGCCGCCGATGTGCGCCATGTCGACCATCAGGTACGCGCCGACGGAATCGGCAACAGCACGGAAGCGCGCAAAGTCGATCACGCGCGGATAGGCGCTCGCCCCGGCGATGATGAGCTTCGGTCGGACCTCCTCGGCCACACGCGCGAGCGCGTCATAGTCGATGGTCTCGGTCTCGGGGTCCACGCCGTAAAAATGCGCCTCAAAATATTTCCCGGACAAAGACGCCTTGCTGCCGTGCGTCAGGTGCCCGCCGTGGGAGAGGTTCATGCCGAGGATGCGGTCGCCCGGCTGCAGCAGCGCCGCGTACACGGCCATATTCGCCTGCGAGCCGGAGTGCGGCTGGACGTTGGCATGGTCGGCGCCGAAGAGCCGCGTCACGCGGTCGATGGCCAGACGCTCGACCTCGTCGACGTAGTCGCAGCCGCCGTAATAGCGCGCGCCGGGGTAGCCCTCGGCGTACTTATTCGTCAGGTGGCTGCCCACGGCCTCCATCACGGCCGGGCTCGTAAAATTCTCGGACGCGATCAGCTCCAGATGGTCGCGCTGGCGCCCCAGCTCCCGCTCCATGGAGGCGTACAGCTCCGGGTCGGCCTGCTTCAGGTGTTCATAATTCATATCGGAAACCTCCGTTTGTGTCAAAATCGCGCAACCAGTTTACCACAACTCAGACGTATTTAACAAGAGGAAGGCGCGTAAACTTATACTATCCCGATCTCGTCCGAGGTGATGCAAGTTGAACAAATGGAAGCGCATCCGCCCGTATGTTGCCTTCTGCGCGATCGCGCTGGCCGTCGGCGGCGCGTCGAGCCTCGCTACCCGCGCGGGCATGGCCGGCTTTGACCTGCTGACGAAGCCGCCGGCCGCCCCGCCGGACTGGCTGTTTCCCATCGCGTGGACGATTCTGTACCTGCTCATGGGCATCGCGATGGGGCTTGTCTGGCGCAGCAGCACCGGCCGCGCGCGCCAGGAGGCCACCGCGCTCTGGAGCATCCAGCTGGCCGTCAACGGTCTGTGGCCGGTGCTGTTTTTCCTGCTGGGTGCGCACGGGCCGGCGTTTTTCTGGCTCGTGGGGCTGATCGTGCTCGTGCTGTTTATGATCGCGGATTTTTCCCGCCGCAATGCCACGGCCGCATGGCTGAGCGCACCGTATCTGCTCTGGCTGCTGTTCGCGGCATATCTGAACCTCGGCATCTGGCTGCTCAATCGGTAAGGTTTGGGGAAAGATCACGTCAAGATTGTGTTTGCATGGCGCGGGAGATTGTGGTACACTGCCCCCGAGGAGGGAACTGCCCCATGAAAAAACCGCTTAAGATCATACTCATCATTCTGGCCGTCCTTGTCGGCCTGGTCGCCGCGCTGCTCATCTGGCTGACCGCTACGCAGCTGAATGTCAAGACCGAGACTGCCGTCGTGACCCACGGCGAGAACAGCACCGCCAGCTTCGCCCCGGGCGACGACGTGTCCATCCTGACGTGGAACGTCGGCTACGCCGGACTGGGCGAGGAGTCCGATTTCTTCATGGACGGTGGCAAGCAGGTGCGCGCGCCGAGCAAGGCCATCGTAGAGAAGAATATGGACGGCATCGTCAGCACCGTGAAGGAGCTGGACGCCGACTTCACGTTCCTGCAGGAGATCGAGGCCGACCCCTCGACCCGCTCCTACGGCATTGAAGAGGCCGAACGGATGCGCACCGAGACCGGACTCGACACCGCGCACGCGCGCAACTACAAATGTGCCTTCGTGCCCTACCCCATCCCGCCGATCGGCAAGGTGAGCTCCGGCATCATGACGCTCTCGACCGCGCCCATCGCCTCGGCCGAGCGCATCGCCCTGCCGAGCCCGTTCAAGTGGCCGGTATCGGTGGCCAACCTCAAGCGCTGCCTGATGCCGGTGTATATCGACCTCGAGGGCACGGACGCGCAGCTCGTGCTCGTCAACCTCCACCTGGAGGCGTATGACGACGGCGAAGGCAAGGCCGCGCAGACCGCCGCGCTCAAATCGTTCCTCGAACAGGAATACGCCAAGGGCAACTACGTCATCGCCGGCGGCGACTTCAACCAGACGTTCCCCGGCGGGCTGGACAAGTACCCGATCAAGAACGCCGATCTCTGGACGCCCGGCACACTCGACGACAGCATGCTGCCCGACGGCTGGCACTTTGCCTACGACACGGCCACGCCGACCTGCCGCCTCGACAACCAGCCCTATGATGCCGAGAGCGACGCCACGCAGCACTACGTGATCGACGGCTTCATCCTCTCGCCGAACGTGGAGCTCACGGGCGTACAGACGCAGGACGACGGCTTCCGCTTCTCCGACCACAACCCCGTGCTGCTGAATATCCGGCTCAAATAAAGCATATCAAAAAGCCCGCTTCCGACCGGAAGCGGGCTGATTTTTTATTTTGCGCGCGTGATGTGCAGCTCGCGGCAGGAATTTGGGCCGAAGAGCGCCTCCATCCCCTTTCGGTACGCGGGGAAGGCATCGCGCGGCATGAGCGCCTGCACGCACCCGGCAAAGCCGCCGCCGTGCACGCGCCACGCGCCCACGCCGTCGAGCAGCGCGGCCGCGCGCGCCAGCCCGCGCTCAAGCCGGTCGTCGCCGCCCGGGGCGCGGATGTTGCGCAGCAGCTGCTCCGACGAGCGGCCGGAGGCATTCATCAGGCGCAGGTACGTCTCGGCGTCCCGGTGCACGAGCGCGTCGCGCATGAGCGGCACGCGCGCGTTCTCCTCAAAAAAATGCGCCGCGCGGTCATCGGCAAGGCCCGGCTGCCGGTGGGCATAGAAATCCGCCGGATCGACCTGCGAGAGCGTCTCGGCGCCGAAGCGCCGCGCTACGCGGCACATATCGGCCGGCAGCGCCGCATACGCCGCCGTCAGCCCCGCGTGGCTGCCGCCGGTGTCCGTCAGGCTCAGCGTGAGGCCCATGTCGGCAAACGGCGCCGCGACCGGGGCGATCTCCCCGGCGGCGAAGTCGATGTACACCGCGCCGTCGAGCGCGCACGCGAGCTGATCCATGAGGCCGGACGGCTTGCCGAAGTGGCGGTTTTCCGCCTGCTGGCCGAAGCGCGCGAGCTGCTCGGGCGAGAACGCGCCGCCGTTGTAGAGCGCGTTGAAGATGCGGCCGACGAGGATCTCAAACGCGGCCGACGACGACAGGCCGCCGCCCGGCTTGAGCGCGGAGGACGCCCACGCCTCGAAGCCGCCGACAGCACCGCCGGCGTCCAGAATGGCCGCCGCCATGCCGCGCACGAGCGCCCACGGCTTGCCATACGCGCGTGGATCCACGGCCAGATCGTCGAGCGCGACCGTGAACGGCCGGTATCCCTTCGAGTGGATGCACACGCGGCGGTCACGCCGGCGCGTCGCACGCGCGGTGATGCCCACGTCCACGGAGGCCGCCAGCACGCGGCCGAGCTGATGATCGGTATGGTTTCCGGCCAGCTCCGTGCGGCCGGGGGCAAAAAATCGCTGCATGATCTTCCTCCGAAAAAAGCCGGCAGGCGTCCTGCCTGCCGGCTTCCGTGCAAAAACTCAGTGCTTGCGCGCGAGCACCCGCTCGATGCCGCGCACGACGCCGGCCGCGTCCACGCCGTACTTGGCCAGCAGGTCGGTGTACTTGCCGGTCTCGGTGAACGTGTCGGGGATGCCGACGAACTCCGTCGGCGCGCCCGTGCCGCCCCAGGCGAGCACTTCCGCCACGGCGCTGCCGAGGCCGCCGTAGATGTTGTGCTCCTCGGCGGTGACGATCGCGCCCGTCTCCTGCGCGCAGCGCAGGATGAGCTCGCGGTCGATGGGCTTGATGGAGTACATGTCCACCACGCGCACGGACACGCCGCGCGCGGCCATCTGCTCGGCCGCCTCGAGCGCCTTGTGCACGAGGATGCCGCAGGCGATGACGGTCACGTCCGTACCGTCGCGCACGATCGCGCCCTTGCCGCACTCGAACTTCGTGTTCTCGTCATACAGGTCCGGGTACACGTCGCGCGACAGGCGCAGGTACATCGGGCCGTAGGTGTCCACGGCGTACTTCGTGGCCCAGCGGGTGCTGGTCGCATCCGACGGGACGAGCACGGTCATGTTCGGCAGTGCGCGCATGACGGCGATGTCCTCCGTGGCGTGGTGCGTCGCGCCGTCGAGCGCGTCGGACATGCCGCAGTAAGCGCCGCCGAACTTCACGTTCAGGTTGCCGTAGCACACCTGCGCGCGCGCGGAGATGAGACCCAGCGTGGTCAGAAAGACCGTGAACGTGTTCACGAACGGGATCTTCCCGGTCGTGGCAAGGCCCGCCGCCGTGGCGACCATGTCGGACTCGGCGATACCCATATTGAAATGGCGCTCGGGGTGCGCCTTGGCGAAGATGCCGCTCTTGGTAGAACCGGACAGGTCAGCATCGAGCACGACGATGTTCTCATTGGTGTCGCCGAGCTCGGCGAGCACGGTGCCGTAAACTTCACGAATGGACTTTCCCATCACACGTTACCTCCCAGTTCCTGCATTGCCTGCGCGAATTCGGCGTCCGGAATGGCCTTGCCGTGCCAGGCGGACTTGCCCTCCATGAAGGACACGCCCTTGCCCTTGATCGTATCGGCGAGGATCACGGTCGGCACGCCCTTGCAGGCGACGGCCGCGTCGAGCGCAGCGTCGAGCGCCGCCAGATCGTGCCCGTCGCAGCGCAGCACGTTCCAGCCGAAGGCCTTCCACTTGCCGGGCAGGTCACGCAGCGGCATGATCTCGTCGGTCGTGCCGTCGAGCTGCACCTTGTTCCAGTCGACGATGGCGGTGAGGTTGTCAAGTCCGAACTTCACAGCCGAGGCGGCCGCCTCCCAGACGGCGCCCTCATCGAGCTCGCCGTCGCCGAGCACAGCGTACACGCGCGCATCGGAATGGTTCAGCTTCAGGCCGAGGGCCATGCCCTGCGCGGCGGCCAGGCCGATGCCCAGCGGGCCGGACGGCATATCCACGCCCGGCGTGCGCATGCACGGGTGGCCCTGCAGGGAGCTGCCGGTCTGGCGCAGGGTGTTCATGCTCTCGGTGGGCAGGAAGCCCTTGCCGATCAGGTTGCGGTAAAGCATGGGCGCGGCGTGACCCTTGCAGAGCACGAGCCGGTCACGGTCCGGATCGTCGGGGTGCGCGGCGTCCACATGCATGCGCTGCTGATACAGCAGCGTGAGGATCTCACAAACGGACAGGCTGCCGCCCGGGTGGCCGGACTGCGCGCCGTGGATGGCGGTGAGTACGTCGATCCGATACTGCCGGCAAAGCTCCTGGAGCTCGGCCGTGCGTTCCGGGGTCAAAGACATGGTGGTTTGTCCTCCTGTTTGATGTTACTTAATAAAGATACAACGCACGTTTTTTGATGTCAACGGCGCGAGCCGATTTTTCGCGCGTTTTCCCTTGTTAATTTTATAATCGTTGCTTTACCGGGCGACAATCGTTATAATCAAAGGGACTATATTTATTGTCTGCATCCCCGCAGACCATTCAGGAGGCGAGGTCAATGGACCCCAACAAAGCGCTCAACATGACCATGCTCTGCGATTTCTATGAGCTGACGATGGGCAACGGTTATCTTGAGCACGGCATGCAGGACCGCATCACGTATTTTGATGTGTTCTTCCGCAGCGTGCCGGACGACGGCGGCTACGCCATCGCCGCCGGTCTCGAGCAGATCATCGACTACATCGAGAACCTGCACTTCACCGACGAGGACATTGCCTATCTGCGCAGCCGGAAGCTGTTCAGCGAGGCATTTCTGGACTATCTGAAAAACTTCCGCTTCACCGGCGACATCTGGGCCGTGCCGGAGGGCACGCCCGTGTTCCCGCGCGAGCCGCTCATCACGGTGCGCGCGCCCGCCATCCAGGCGCAGCTCGTGGAGACGTATCTGCTGCTGCAGATCAACCACCAGAGCCTGATCGCCACGAAGGCCAGCCGCATCTGCCGCGCGGCACAGGGCCGCACGGTGCTCGAGTTCGGCTCCCGCCGCGCACAGGGCGCGGACGGTGCGATCCTCGGCGCGCGCGCTGCCTACATCGGCGGCTGCGCCGGCACCGCCTGCACGATCTCGGACGAGGTATACGGCGTGTACGCCGGCGGCACGATGGCGCACTCCTGGGTGCAGATGTTCGACTCCGAGCTCGACGCCTTCCGCGCCTACTGCCAGACGTACCCCGACAACGCCACCCTGCTCGTGGACACCTACAACAGCCTGCAGTCCGGCGTGCCGAACGCCATCCGCGCGTTCAACGAGGTGCTGCGGCCGAAGGGCATCACGCACTGCGGCATCCGCTTCGACTCCGGCGACATCGCCTACCTGACGAAGAAGGCGCGCAAAATGCTCGACGACGCCGGCTGGCCCGACTGCAAGATCACCGTATCCAACGCGCTCGATGAGCGCCTGATCGCGGGGTTGCTGCGCCAGGGCGCGCAGATCGACAGCTTCGGCGTGGGCGAGCGGCTCATCACCGCGCGCAGCGAGCCGGTGTTCGGCGGCGTGTACAAGCTCGCGGCCATCGAGGACGAGGACGGCAACATCATCCCGAAGATCAAGATCAGCGAGAACGTCGGCAAGATCACCAACCCCCACTTTAAAAAGGTCTACCGCTTTTACAGCAAGGACTCCGGCATGGCCGAGGCGGACTACATCTGCCTGCACGACGAGGTCGTGGACGACACACAGCCGCTCGAGATCTGCGATCCCGACGCGACGTGGAAGAAAAAAGTGCTCACCGACTTCACGGCGCGCGAGCTGCTCGTGCCCATCTTCCGCGACGGCAGGCTCGTGTATCAGAAGCCCGCGCTTGATGACATCCGCGCCTACTGCGCGCAGCAGCTTACCACGCTCTGGCCGGAGGTGCTGCGCTTCGACTACCCGCACAACTACTACGTTGACCTGTCGGAAAAGCTGCTGAAGATCAAGCTCGAGCTGCTCAACGCCGGCGGAAAGTCGCAGGGCTGAGCCGTGGAAGCTGCTGCCCGCCGTCAGGCCATTCTCAACCGGCTCCGGACGGCCGACCGGCCCGTGAGCGCGTCGAGTCTTGCCGCCGAGCTGAATGTCAGCCGCCAGATCATCGTGGGCGACATTGCACTCCTGCGCGCCGGCGGTGCCGAGATCTCCGCCACCCCGCGCGGCTACGTGCTGCCGCGGGCAACGGACGGCATCACGCGCACGATCGCCTGCCGCCACACGCTCGAGCAGACCGGGACCGAGCTCGACATCCTCGTCGACAACGGCTGCACCGTGCTCGATGTCATCGTCGAGCACCCGGTCTACGGCCAGCTCACCGGCCAGCTGCAGATCAGCAGCCGCTACGATGTGGAGCAGTTTCTCGCGCGCGTGCAGGCGCACGACGCTGCCCCGCTGAGCATGCTCACCGGCGGCATCCATCTGCACACGCTGCGCTGCCCGGACGCGGCCGCCTGCGAGCGCGCCTGCGCCGCGTTGAAAGCGGCCGGCCTGCTGCTGGACGATTGACAGAAGTTTAATTTAGTTGACAAGTGCACAGGAAGACTTTATAGTATGCTTTACAGGTGTCATGACACCTGTAAAGCATACTTATTTTCTGGAGGAATGCACTATGCAGCGGTTCCGGGACTTTCTGAAGCGAAAGGATATTGAGATCTCTCTGCGGCGCTACGGTATCGACGCGCTCGGCGCGATGGCACAGGGCCTGTTCTGCTCACTGCTGATCGGCACGATCCTCAACACGCTCGGTCAGCAGTTCCACATCGGTTTTCTCAACGCGATCATCTTCACCCTCGGCAAGGGCGACGCCGCGGTCGGCTACACGATCGGCGGGTGCGCATCGCTCATGGTCGGCCCGGCGATGGCGGTGGCCATCGGCTATGCGCTGCACGCGCCGGCGATGGTGCTGTTCTCGCTCGTCCCGGTCGGCTATGCGACCAACGCCATGGGCGGCGCCGGCGGCCCGCTGGCCGTGCTCGTGACGGCGATCATCGCGGCCGAGTTCGGCAAGGCCGTGAGCAAGGAGACGAAGGTGGATATCCTCGTCACGCCCATCGTCACGATCCTCGTCGGCATCGGGCTGGCCATGCTCGTGGCCGCGCCCATCGGTAAGGCGGCCAACTGGGTCGGCACGCTCATCATGTGGGCGACCGAGCAGCAGCCGTTCGTCATGGGCATCCTCGTGTCGGTCATCGTGGGCATCGCGCTCACGCTGCCGATCTCGTCGGCCGCCATCTGCGCGGCGCTCTCGCTCACGGGGCTCGCGGGCGGCGCGGCCGTGGCCGGCTGCTGCGCAAATATGGTGGGCTTCGCCGTGCTGAGCTTCCGCGAAAACGGCTGGGGCGGCCTGGTCAGCCAGGGACTCGGCACGAGCATGCTGCAGATGGGCAACATCGTGCGCAACCCGAAGATCTGGATCCCCGCCATCGTGACGTCGGCCATCACGGGCCCGATCGCCACGTGCGTCTTCAAGCTGCAGATGAACGGCGCGGCCGTCAACTCCGGCATGGGCACGTGCGGCCTGTGCGGCCCGATCGGTGTGTGGACCGGCTGGGTCGCACCGAGCGAGGCCGCCGTCGCCAACGGCGCCGTGGCCATCCAGCCCGGAGCGATGGACTGGATCGGGCTCGTGATGGTCTGCTTTGTGCTCCCGGCCGTGATCTGCTGGGCGATCGGTCTGCTGTGCCGCCGCCTCGGCTGGATCCGCGAGGGTGACCTGAAGCTGGACTAAATCCCCGTACATACAAAACCCCGCACAGGACGGTGTCCCGTGCGGGGTTTTCTTTACATCCCAAAGAGCCGAATGCCCTTGACGAGCATCGACAGCCCCAGCGTCACGACCAGCACGGCGCTGCCCTTGACGATGTATTTCATCCAGCCGCGCGGCAGAAACGACTGCAGCGCGCCGAACAGAAACAGCAGCGGCACCGTGCCGAGTGAGAACACCAGCATCACGAGCGCGCCGCGCGCGGCGCTGCCGCTGCTCATGGCGCAGAGCCACATGGCGCTGAGTGCGCCGCACGGCATGACGCCCGTGAGCAGGCCGATGATGAGCGGCCTGCCGGCAAAGCGGCGGCGCGTGCGCGCATTGAGGCTGCACGCACCGGGCAGCTCCGTCTCCGTACTGCGCAGGCCCGGCAGGATGCCCGCCATGCGCAGGCCCATGAGCAGCACGAGCGCGCCCGCAACGGTAAAGACCATGCTCTTAATGTTCGGCGTGTAGGTGATGACCGCGCCGAGCGCGCCGCAGAGCGCGCCGACCGCCGTATACGACACGACGCGCCCGCCATTGTACGCAGCCGAGGCGATGAGCCCGCGCTTGCTGCGGGCGGTCACGCCGCGCGCGTCCGTCGTCTGCGCGAGCAGAATGCCGCCGCACATGCCGATGCAGTGCGTGCTCGTGAGCAGGCCGACGAGAAACACGAGGCCGAGCGAGGCATTGTCCGCGAGCGCCGGGACTTTCACGAGCGCGAGCAGCTTCGGCAGCCCCGAGTAGAGCACGCCCACGAGCGCAAGACAGATCCCATCGACCACCACGCCGCCCATGCCGTGCGTGCCCGGCGGATAGCCGGCATTCGTGAGCTCCTGCCGCAGCGTGTCCTCCGTGACGATGTTCGGATCATACGTGATCGTCACGCGGCCGCGCCAGTAGTGCGCCTGTGCGGAGACGACGCCGCGCGTGTGCAGCAGCGCATCCGCGATGGCGTCCTCGCACGCCCGGCAGATTATGCCGGACACATTCAGCTCCAGAACCGTGGTCGTCATGGCCGCTCCCTCTTCGTTTCTTTCCCGCGCAGCGCACACAGCAGCACGCCGCCGGATGCACCGCACGCAAGCACCGCCGCCGCGGCCGGGCCGATCACCCCGCACGCAGCCAGCGGCAGACACACGGCATGATACGCCAGCAGCAGCCAGATGCACCGGCGCACGGTGCGCGCCGTCCGCGCGGCCGACGCCTCCGCGCCGTGCGTGAGCAGCTCGCCCCGCTCGGCCGCTCGGCCGATCTCTGCCGGCGCGGCGACACCCGCGGCCTGCCCGGCCGCGCCGGGACACGTGGCGGCCAGCACAGCGCACGTACAGGTCAGCGCGCGGGCCAGATCGCCCGGCTGCCGCCAGAAAAGCCATACGGCGCCAACGCCGATCGCCAAAAGGACGAGCAGCGCGGTGAGGCGTGATGCCGCCCGCTCGAGCCGCACCTGCTCCGGTGTGCGCACGGTCTGTGCGCGCTGCAGGGCTGCGATCGTCCGCTGCAGCGCCGTCGCGTCGCCGATCGCCGTGGGCGTGATGAATGCGCTGCCCGCGCGGTTGAGCGTGCCGGCCAGAACTGCGTCCCCCACCGCCTTTTCCGCCGGCCGGGCTGCGCCCGTGAGGGCGGATGCATCGACTGTGCAGGTGCCGGAGCACACGACGCCGTCGACCGGGACACGCTCGCCCGGCAGAACGCGCACCACGTTGCGCGGCGTGAGCGCGTCGGCGTCCACCTGCGTCCCCACGCCGTCCCGCACGACCGTCGCCGTGCGCGGGCGCAGATGCCGCAGCCGCCGCACCGGTACGTGAAGCGCCCCGCGCACCAGCTGCGCCGCGTACTTCCCCGCCAGCAGCGCGCAGACGATGCCGCACGGCGCGGGAAAGCACGGCCGCAGGCCCGTGAAGGCCGCATAGGCACTGTACGCAAACAGGATAAGCGCTGCGAGCAGACCGGGTGCGTCCGGCCCGAGACTGCCGCCGCGCAGCACGCGCCACGTGCCGCGCCAGAGCGCTGCGCCCGCGCCGAAGAGCACCGCTGCCGCCAGCGCAAGCTGCACGAGCTCCGGCAGCCGCCACAGCATCAGCGCCGTGAGCAGCACGCCAAATCCCAACCGGCGCGCCAGCCGCTGGCGCGTCCGGCCCTGCTGGGCCTCCTCGCCGCCGCGCTGCGCCGTCAGCTCCGCGCCCGGGCCGAGCACCGCCGGGAGCGCCGCAGCGTCCGTGCCGACCGGCCAGAGCGTCACCATGAAGGTATCGCCCGCGCGCGCAGCGCTGCGCACGCCGAACACCGCCCGCAACCGCGCCTCCGCCCCGTCGTCCGCGCCCGGGCAGCGCAGCTCCGCCGTCTCGACCGGCACATCAAAGCCCGCGCGCTGTACGCAGCGCGCGATCTCACCGAGGCCGACGGCCGCCTCGTCATACGTCAGGCGTGCGCAGCCGGCCGTGTCGCTCACGAACACCGCATGCACCCCCGGCAGCCCCCGCAGCGCGCACACGATGCGCACCGCGCAGGCGCCGCAGTCCATGCCCGAGATGCGCAGGATCACGTCCGTCATTTTTGCCGCCGCCTTTCGTGATTTACCAACTGGTCAGCAAAAAAGATAGCACGCTGCAACAATTTTGTCAAGGCGCGGCGTGGATTTTCCCGGCCATTTGACGGACGTCGAAAATCGCAGTATAATCGAGACATCCCAGTAGCCCGGAGGCGACCAAGATGCCGATCATTGTCGACCGTGACCAGATCCGCATGGACATTCTCATGGCGTTTCAGCGCTGCATCGAGCGCAAGCCCATGATGAACGTGTCCCTGCGCGACATTGCAGCCGAGGCGGGCATGAGCCACGCCAAGCTGCTCAACTATTTCGAGAGCAAAAACGATCTCATCCTCGCGTATGTGCGCTATACGCGCGAATATATGAGCGAGAAGTGCAGCCAGTGGTTCGCCGGGCACGACCGCGCGGACTATGCCTCCAACCTCGCGTACATGAACGCTTTTATGGACTATGTGGCCAACGCCCCGGCGCACGAGCAGCGCCCGAACGCCACGACGCAGACCTATGTCCTCGCACGCTACGACCCCGAGATCGGCCGGCTCGTGCAGGAGGAGTTCCGCGCGTGGCGCACGCTCATGGAGCAGTGCCTCATCCGCATCTACGGCGAGGAGGTCGGTATGCACGAGGCCGAGGCGATGATGATCCTCATCGCCGGCACGTTCATCTGCAACTACAATCAGGCGCTCACCGGCGAGATCAATGACAACATTCTCGGCTATCTCGGCAACCTGAACCGCTCCTGACACCGAAAAAGTCATCCGCCTGACGGCAGCAGCCGTCAGGCGGATTTACATAGGGGGGGAAGGATGTGAAAAGGTATTACTCGTTTGGGTGTGCATCACAGTAGTGATGATAGATATTCTCGATATACAGCGCAGCGTCGCGGCCGCGGCCCTCGGCGAGCATGGCAGTGATGCGCGTTTCCTGCTCGATGACCGTCTCCGGCCCCCAGAAGGTCACGCACCGCTCCCAGAGCACGCCGCTCACGTCCGCGAGGCTGTTCATGAGCAGCGGGAAGATGAGGTTGCCGCTCAGCTCGGTGATGGTCGTGTCAAACTTGCGCATCCACCGCGCGTAGGCAGCGATGCCCTCCCCCGCGGCGAGGGACGTGCGCAGCCCGTCGGTAATGGCGCGCAGCTGGTCGATATCGGCCGGCGTGCCGCGCTCGCCGAGCAGGATCATGGCGCCGCCCTCGATCGCGTCGCGCGCCTCGACGAGGGAGCTCTCGATGGCATGGTCGAACTGGCCGCCGTATTTCCCGAGGGCCATGAGCGTCTCAAAATTGCCGTGGCGGGCGTAGTCCTCGATGTAGTTGCCGCGGCGCGGCTCCATGCGCACGAAGCCCATGCGCTCGAGATCCTCGAGCCCGGTGTGCACCATCGAGCGGCTGATGTGCATCTGCTCGGACAGTTCGCGCTCCGACGGCAGCCGGTCGCCGACCCGGAGCTCACCGGAAAAGATCATGCCGATGACCTGATCGACGAACAGTTCCCGGAGCGTCGGGGCCTGAATCTGCTGAAATCCCATCAGACCTTCTCGTCGACCTTGCGGTGGTCGTAGAGCTTATCCAGCAGCGGGCGCACCAGGAAATAGATCGCCTTGTTATCGAGATTGAACCAGTAGATAAGCATGCTCCCCACCCAGACGCCGGCCGCGCCGAGGAGCAGCTTTGGCAGCAGTTTTTTCATCGTCATTTCCTCCTGTTTACCAGCCTTCGTAGTCGTCATACTGCAGCAGGGACACATCGAGCGGCTCGGCCTGCATGACGGAGTACATGTAGTCGTTGACCTGCTGGCGGATGTCGGCGCGGGAGATGGTGCGGTGGTCGAACATGTCGTTGGAGACCATCATGAGCTTCGTCTGCTTCTCCTTCGCCTGGTCGAGGATGACGCCCGTGAGGCCGAGCGCGCCCTTGCAGGTGATGTCATCGTGCAGGATGACCATGTCGCAGTGGAACTTCTCCGCCTCGTCCCAGAACTCCACGAGGTGCTGCCAGCCGCCGGTCAGGTGGCGGCGCATGACGCCGGTCTCGTAGTTGCGGGCGATGCCGTCAAGGATGGTTTCCTCATCGGTCGTGTCGATGATGACATTGCCGGAAAACAGGTCCATGCCCGCAATCATCAGAATGCCCCAGCAGTTATACAGCCAGTTCGGGAACTGCAGCCAGTAGCACGGCGGACCGCCCCATGTGAGGGCGCGGTAGCGCGTCTTGGGGAAGCAGTTGGTCTTGTCTGCATACGCCTGCTCAAGGATGCGCATGACCTTTTTCTCGGTCTTCATGACCTCGGGATTCCGGCCGCCGGAGAACGCATAGTAAAAGGTATGGAACAGTGCCGGGACCGCGAGCGCGGCGGCGGTGTAGGGTGTGGCCATGAAGTTCCACTTCTCCATCTCGTTGCGCACCTCATCATTGTGCTTTTCCATCATGGCGCGGCAGGCGTCCCAGTCATACGTCTCGCCGGTGTGCTGCTCGACAAAGCTGATAACACGGCGCAGGGATGCGCGGGCGTACTTGCGCGTGTGCGGATCGGCCCAGCGCATGGGGATGGCAGCCGGGAGCGTATCCACGTCGAGGTGGCGCTCGATGAGCTGGCTGTTCATGGTCGACGAGTCACACGGGGCGTTATTGGAGATGCAGCAGGCGCCGATCTTCGGAAACTCATCGAGCAGTGCGACGCCGGCGGCATTGTTCGACAGGCGGCAGGAATCCGCCGGCAGGCCGACGCTCTCCATGGCGTCGATATAGTACGGGTTTGCACCCTGATCCATGTAGCACAGCAGCAGCCCCTGGAACGGCTCGAGCTGCGCGGGACGCAGGTTCTTGAAGCCGGCGAGGATCTCCGGGCACATGGTCTGCTCAAGCACGACCTGCGTGCGGCCGAAGGCATTGTCACCGAAGCGGCGGTCGCCCATCATCATCTCGGCGATGGAGGTCGTCGAGCCCTTCATGATCGTGTTGAGGTACAGGCGCGCCACGCGCAGCGCCGGGCCACGCAGCCCCTCGACGCAGCGATCGATCATGTTCAGCGCCGCGAGGTATGAGCCCATCCAGCGGTAGGTCAGCATACCGCGCGCGATGCGCACCGGGCTCTTGGCCACAAAGCCGCCCATAATGCCGAGCACCTTGACCCACTCGACATAGTCGTACCAGGTATCCTTCAGACCGCGCCACTCGCGGTGCTTTGCAATATTGCTGCCGGGCAGAAAACGATCCCCGGCGCCTTTGACCTTCTTGTCCGCCATCACAGTTTCCCTCCCTGAATGTGCTTGATCTCGAGACTCTCCACAAACGCCTGAATGCGCGTGCGCAGCTGACCGGCGCCGGCGAGGGTGTACTCCTTCTCGATGCCGACGGTCGGGATGCCCAGCTCCTCCTGCAGGATGTGCACGCCGAGCACGCGCTCATAGCTCCAGAACTCGCAGAACTTCATCTGCTCGTAGAGCACGCCGTCGGCGCCGTATTCCCGGCACAGGTCGCGGATGTAGGTGCGGCGGCCGTCGGAACGCGCGCGCTCCATGAAGCGCGGGCACTGGCTCGTGCGCAGATAGTGGCGGGCAACGGCGCGCAGCGGCGTCTCCCCGTCGAGAATTTCGATCTGCTCGCGGCCGGGCAGACTGCCGTAGCAGTAGCGGTCAGCCACGACCATTGCGCCGCAGTCCTCGATGAGCTTCGTGAACGCGGGGTCGTCGATCTCGCTGCCGGTCACGACCAGACGCACACGGAACCACGGCCGCGCGTCCGGCTTGCGGCGCTTGAGCTCGGTGAGCGTCTGCTTGAGGTACGGCAGGATGCGCTTGTGCGGGCACACCTGACTCACGAGCTGGATGACATGAAACTCATAGCCCGTGATGACGGGGTTCGCCGCCTTGCGCAGGTCGCCGATCTCGGTCATGACGCGGGAAATTTCGTTGTGGTCGCGGATCGCCGCACGGATCGCCTTATCGGAGATGTCAATACCGTAGGTCTCGTGCAGCGGCTCGAGCACGTGCACGCGCAGCTGCTCCTCATAGTGATCGACGGCGAAGTCCTCGTCCGAGAACGGCACGTCCATCATGCTCATGAAAAACTGCGGGTTTTTCTCCTTCACAAGGCCGAGAATCTCGAAATGCTCGTGACCGCGGTGCATCATCTGGCACGTCTCGGACGAGAGCAGCGCGTCGAGATAGTCATAACCGCCCTCGATGCCGCGCTCGAGGATGCTGCGGGTGTAAGAGCAGATCTTGCTCGACATGTAGTACGTGCCCACGTCGATGCTGCCGGTGTTCGGCGCACGCAGGCGGCTCGAGAAGCAGCCGGGCAGGTTCAGCAGCGTCTCCGGCACGAAATAGCAGGTGTAGCCCAGGGCGTGTTCCCCCTCCGCCTTGGCCTGCTGTACCAGCTCGTTGTTGGCCTCCTGCAGCAGATTCTCAAAATAGATCAGATGCTTCAGGTCTTTCATGGTTTGCTTCCACCTCTCACAGTTCGTCGCGGGTCTCCGGTCTTACATCTGGTTCGACCAGAAGCCTTTTGAACCAAAGATAGCATAATTTTTGACAATGTGCAACTGGTTTTCGTCAACTGTCCCATTTTTATCGCTTATCACAACGTATCTGGTCAGACCATGACCAGAGGCCTGCCAACAAACCGGACAGTTTTTGCACTTTTCCGAACAACGATTGACAAGGCAGGGCGTCAGATTATAATATGATATGGTTTACCTCACAACAACGCCAAAGGAGTTACACAATACATGAACAGAATCTACGTCACCGGCCACCGGAATCCGGACACGGACTCCATCGCGGCCGCCATTTCCTATGCCGCACTGCGCAACGCGCTCGGCAACCGGGATTACGTGGCCGCACATCTCGGCCACATCAGCGATGAGACGAAGCGTCTGCTCGATCGCTTCGGCTTTCAGGAGCCGGTCACGATCAGCAACGTCCGCACGCAGGTGCGCGATCTGGACTTTGACACGCCGCCGGCGCTCAACTCCAGCGTCACGATGGACCGCGCCTGGCACATCATGCGCGACCAGGACATCTCCGCCATGCCCATCATCAACGAGGACGGCACGCTCTACGGTATGCTCTCCGCCGGCGATATCGCGGCCTACAGCATGCGCACGATCAGCGACCGGCACGTGGACGCGCTGCCGCTGTTCAACCTCCTGAGCGTCATCGAGGGACGCATCCTCAACGACGGCGCCGAGCAGGTCGACCGCGTGTCCGGCGTGGTGACGATCGCCCTGCCACAGAGCTGCGACAACCTGCTCTTCTCCGACCCCGACAGCATCATTCTCTGCGGTAACCAGCCGGATATGATCCGCCGCGCGCTCGACATCGGCGTGCAGTGCATCATCCTCTGCCAGACCGACGTCGATCCCGCGTGGCTTGAAAACGCCGGCAAGACCTGCGTCATCTCTACCCCGCTCGATGCCAGCCGCGTGGCGCGACTGGTGTATCAGGCGATCCCGATCTCCCGCCCGTGCAACACGGAGGATCTGGTCAGCTTCCACCTCGATGATTACATCGACGACGTGCGTGAGGTCGTGCTCGAGAGCCGCTACCGCTGCTACCCCGTGCTCGACGAGAACGAAAAGGTCGTCGGCACGCTCTCGCGCTATCACCTGCTGCGTCCGCGGCGCAAGCGCGTCGTGCTGGTCGACCACAACGAGATGGCGCAGGCAGTGCCCGGTCTGGAGCAGGCCGAGATCCTCGAGATCATCGACCACCACCGCCTGGCCGACATTCAGACCACGCAGCCCATCCGCGTGCGCAACGAGCCCGTCGGCAGCACGACGACCATCATCACCAATATGTATCAGGAGCACGGCGTCATGCCGTCTCCGAACATGGCGGGCCTGATGGCGGGCGCCATTTTGTCCGACACGGTCATGTTCAAATCCCCCACGTGCACGAAGCGCGACATCGCCATGGCAGAGCGTCTGGCCCGCATCGCCAACGTCTCGCTCAAGGAGCTGGGCAACCTGCTCTTTGCCGCCTCGAGCGCGGGCGACAAGTCGGCCGACGAGCTGTGCTTCACCGACTTCAAGGAGTTCCACATCGCCGACCACTATCTCGGCGTCGGTCAGGTCACGTCGCTCGACTCGGCCGCGGTGCTCGAGCGCAAGGACGAGCTGCTGGCCGTCATGGCCACGAAGCTCGAGCAGCAGCACTATGACATGATCGCGCTCATGGTCACGGACGTGCTCCTGGAGGGCACGAACCTGCTCTACATCGGCAGTGACGACACGATCCGCTCCGCCTTCTCGGTCGAGCCGAAGGACAACGCCGTGTTCCTGCCCGGCGTGATGAGCCGCAAAAAGCAGATCATTCCCATGCTGACCGCCCTCTGGGGCTGAGGCCACATATACAAAAAAAGTCCGCACAGGCAGTGCCTGTGCGGACTTTTTTGATTCAATCCGTCATGCGCACGATGCGGTAATACGTGCGCGCCGTGAGCAGGTACACAAAGGTGTACAGCAGCGCAAAGACGCCGAACGTTCCGAGCGTGCACAGCAAAAACAGATGCACGTTTTGCAGCCCGAAGGCGAACACGATCTGCTTGATGAGCGGAAACGCGAACGCGATGTGGATCGCCGCCGTCACAAGCGGCAGGAAGAACATGAGCAGCACCTGCGTGCGGATGGTCGCCTTGACCTCCTTCGGCGTCATGCCGACCTGCTGCATGATGCGGAAGCGGCCGCGGTCGTCATAGCCCTCGGAGACCTGCTTGTAGTAGATGATGAGCACCGTCGCAAACAGGAACACGAACCCGAGGAAAAAGCCGAGGAATAAAAAGCCGCCGTACGTGCTGCGCAGCGTGGGATAGCCATCGGCGCGCATATCGGTCGTGTAATTCACGTTCGCCGCCTCGGCAGCAGACTCAAACGCGGGGTCGCAGAGCAGTGCGTGCAGCGCGCCGAGCTGCTCGTCGTCCGTGCCGGAGAGGTCGAACTGGTACGTGTAGTTGAGCATGCTGCGGGTGCCGCCGTGCTCGTTAGTATAGGCGTTTTGCTGCGCGCGCAGCTCGAGCACGCTGTCGAGATCCGGCATGACCAGATACAGTGTGTGCAGACCCATGATGGAGCTGCCGCTGACGAGCGAGAAGCTATCGAGCTGCCGCAGCCGCAGCGTATCG
This sequence comes from Clostridiales bacterium, assembly GCA_025757645.1. Taxonomy (NCBI): domain Bacteria; kingdom Bacillati; phylum Bacillota; class Clostridia; order Eubacteriales; species Clostridiales bacterium. Next base: position 1,043,529 of record CP107216.1, on the reverse strand, counting down.
CCGCCGAGCGTGAGCGTGTCGCCAAAGGCTGCGCCGTCCGTCCATGCGAGCGCCTCGCCGGGCGCAAGCGTCACCTGCTCGCCGGTCAGGTCGGCATAGCCCTCCGTGTCCAGAACCATGACGGCGTATTCATCGGCGCTCGAACCGGTGAGCTGCTCGCTCGTGAGATCGAGCGCATCGCCGCTGCGCTGCGCGGAAAACCTGACGGTGCGATAGCCGTGCACATTGCTCTGCGTGAGCCCCGAGCGCGTCATGGCATCATCCACCACCCGCAAAACCGGCGCGACGTCCGGCACTGTGTTCGTCCGGGGGTCGGTCATGAGCGTGAGCGTCATATCCTGCGGCCAGCGCACGGCGGCATAGGCATCCACGCCCTTATACAGGCTCACCGTGGTCGAGACCGTCACGAGCACCATCGTCGAGAGGATGCAGATGCTCGCAAGACCGGCCGCGTTGCGGCTCATGCGGTAGATGAGACCGGAGACGGTGGCAAAGTGGCTGGTTTTATAGTAGTAGCGCCGGTTTTTCCGCAGCGCCTTGAGCACGACGACGCTCAGCGCGATAAACGTGAGATACGTGCCGATGATGACAAGGATGACCGCCGGGAAGAAATTCTGGATGGCGTACAAGGCCACGTTTGTGCGCAGGGAAATGAGATAGCCCGCGGCAAGGCACACCGCGCCGAGCAGTGCGAGGATCCACTTGCTGCGCGGCTCGCGCTCGCCCTCACTACCGGCGCGCAGCAGCTGCACGGGGTTCGACAGATGGATGATGCGGATGGTATTGAGCAGGAGCAGCAAAAACAGCGCGCCGAAAAACACCACCGTATAGCCGATGCTCATCAGTCTGATGTTCAGCCCGAACGTAGCCTCCCCGCCGATGAGCCGCATGAGCACGAGCTGCAGGAGCTTGGAGAACACCCCCGCCGCCACGAGGCCGAAAAACAGCGCCATGGCCGCCGTGTACAGCGACTCCCAGAAGAGCACGTAGGAGATGTGGCGCTTTTCCATGCCGAGGATGTTGTAGATGGCAAACTCGCGCTTGCGCTGCTTGGTGAAGGTGCTGTTCGTATAAAAGAGGATGATGGCGGAAAACAGCGCCATGATGAACACGCCGAAACCGAGCACCTGACTGACGCTGCCGCCGTGCTGCATCTGACCGAGATAGGGATCGCTCGCGAGCGTGAGCATGATGCAAAACAGCGCCACGATCACGATGCAGGCCAGCAGATACGGCAGGTAGAACCGGCGGTTTTTCTTCAGATTCGTCGCCGCCAGACGCGGGTAGAGATTACGCATGGTGCTCACCGCCCGTTGCCAGCATCGTGAGCGTGTCAGAGATCTTCTGATAGAGCTGCTCATCCGAGCTCTCGCCGCGATAGATCTCGTGGAACACCTCGCCGTCCTTGATGAACAGCACGCGCGAGGCGTGGCTGGCCGCCTTGACCGAGTGCGTGACCATAAGGATGGTCTGACCGCCGCGGTTGACATCCTCAAACAGACGCAGCAGCTCATCCGTCGCACGCGAGTCGAGCGCGCCAGTCGGCTCGTCGGCAAGCACGAGCTTCGGCTGCGTGATGAGCGCGCGGGCGACGGCCACGCGCTGCTTCTGGCCGCCGGAGAGCTCATACGGGAACTTCTGCAGCAGCTCGGCAATGCCAAGCTGCCGGGCGATGGGCGCAAGGCGCGCGGCCATCTCCGGATACGCCTTGCCTGCGAGCACGAGCGGCAGGAAAATATTGTCCTGCACGGAGAACGTATCGAGCAGGTTGAACTCCTGAAACACGAAGCCGAGCTGCGAGCGGCGGAAGGCCGCGATCTCCCGCTCGGGGATGGTGCTCAGCGGCCGGCCGTCGAGCACGACCTCGCCGCCGGTGGGCTTATCGAGCGCAGCAAGGATGTTGAGCAGCGTGGTCTTTCCGCTGCCGCTCTCGCCCATGATGGCGACGTACTCGCCCTTCTCGACCGTGAAATTCACGTCCGTGAGCGCCTGCACCTTCGTGCCGCCGAAGCGGGTGGTGTAAATTTTCTGAACATGACGAACTTCCAAAAACGACATGACCGTTACCTCCTGTGTAATGACAGGCTCAGTATAAACCGCCGGGGAAATGGCTGCCATGCATCTGGCTTACATTTTCCCGGCGGAAACTTACGATTCTGTAAGGCTCACTCGACCTCGAGCGCGTCCTGCTGCAGGCCGATGCGCACCGTCGTGCCCTCGCCGACGGTCGAGGTGATGGCGATCGTGTGGCCGAGCTTTTCAAGGATGCGGCGGCAGAGATACAGGCCGATGCCGGTCGCGCGCTTGTCCGTGCGGCCGTTGCAGCCGGTGAAGCCCTTTTCAAACACGCGCGGCAGGTCCTCCGGCGCAATGCCGATGCCCGTGTCGCGGATGCAGAGCGTTTTCGGCGCCTCGAGCGTGATGGACACTGACCCGCTGCGGGTATACTTGAGCGCGTTGGAGAGCACCTGCTCGATGACGAACAGCAGCCACTTCTCGTCCGTGATGACGCTGACATTCAGCGGCGTGTACTCCAGGCGCAGCCTGCGCCGGATGAACTGCGAGGCATACTTGCGCACCGCCTGCCGGACGATATCGTCGAGCGCGTAGTTGCGGATAACATAGTCTGACGACGGGCTCTCGAGCCGCAGATAGCCGAGCACCATCTCCACATACTGCTCCACGCTCTGCAGCTGCTCGAGCAGGGCGCGCTGCTCGTCCGTGTCCGCATCCTGCAGCAGCAGGCGCATGGCGGCGATGGGCGTTTTGATCTGGTGCGCCCAAACGGTGTAATACTCCACCAGCTCCTGATAGCCCTGCTGGCTGCGCGTCAGCTGTGCGCGGCGGTCGGCATCGAGCGCGCGCACGAGCGCCTGATACTGCGCCTCGAGCGCACCGTCCGGCTCGGGCAGCTGCTCGGTGCTGAGCGTGATCTCCTGCTCCAGCCGCCGCAGCAGGCGCAGACGCACGGCAAAGCGCCGGTAATCGACCGCAAGCCAGACCAGCAGCAAAAACAGACACACGAGCGCCGCATACCCCACCGCGCCCAGCGGCAGCCGGTAGAGCCAGAATATGAATGCGAACACGGCCGTGTAAACCGCGAGCGCGATCACGACCTTGCGGTTTTCCCGCACATAGGCACCAAACATATCTTGCCCCCTCACTCGATGAGATAGCCGAGGCCCTTTTTCGTCGTGATATAATCCGACAGACCGGCGGCCTCAAGCTTGCGGCGCAGACGGGCGATGTTGACCGTGAGCGTGTTTTCGTCCACGAAGCTGTCCGTCTCCCAGAGCTTTTCCATGAGCGTCTCGCGGCTGACGACGCTGCCCTTGCGCTCGAGGAGCGTCTGCAGGATGCGGTAGTCGTTTTTCGTCAGCTCGATGCGCTGCCCCTGATACATCAGGCTCGCATCCGCCGTGTTGAGCACGGCGCCGCGATGCTCGAGCGTGGGCGCGGGCGCAGCAAAATCATACGTGCGGCGCAAGATTGCCTGGATCTTCGCCAGCAGCACGTTCAGATCAAAGGGCTTGGCGATGAAATCATCCCCGCCCATGTTCATGGCCATGACGATGTTCATATTGTCCGACGCTGAGGAGATGAACACGACCGGCACGTTCGACACGCGCCGCAGCTCCTGACACCAGTGGTAGCCGTTATAAAACGGGAGCGTGATGTCCAGCAGCACGAGCTGCGGATCGAACGCCGTGCACTCGGTGAGCACATTGCGGAAATCCTCCGCGCAGCGCACGTCAAAGCCCCACGTCGTCAGGTGCTTTTGCAGCGCGGCGGCAATGGCCGCGTCGTCCTCCACGATAAAAATGCGATGCATACGATCACCCCAAAAAGAAAATAGCAGGTACCGTTCGTACCTGCTATTTTACGATACTTTGCCGTCGATTGCAACGGCCGTGTCAATCCCGGCGGCGGTTGCCGTAGAGAATAATCAGCCGCAGCAGCTGCGCGAACGACACCAGCAGCGCCGCGACATACGTCATGGCGGCCGCCCGCAGGACGCTGCGCGCACCGCGCAGCTCGTCGTCCGTGAGCAGGTTGCGCGACTCGATGGCGGCCAGCGCGCGGCGGGAAGCGTTGAACTCCACCGGCAGCGTCGCCAGCTGGAACACCGTCACGAGGCCGAAGAGCAGAATGCCCGCCCAGACGAGCACCGACCAGTTGAAGATCAGCCCCGCGATGAGCAGCGGCCACGAGAGATTGGAGCCGATGCGCGTGGCCGGGATGATGGCCGCGCGGATGCGGATGGGCGCGTAATCGGTCGCGTACTGCACGGCGTGGCCCGCCTCGTGCGCCGCGACGCCGACGGCCGCGATCGACGCGACGCCGTAGACCTCGTCCGAGAGGCGGATGACCTTCGCCTGCGGGTCGAAGTGGTCGGTGAGCTTGCCCGAGATGTGCTCGATGCGCACATCCGTGATACCGTTGGCCTGCAGGATGCGCTGCGCCGCCTGTGCGCCGGTCAGCCCGCTCGTGCAGCGCACGCGCGCATAGCGCGAAAACGCGCTCTTGACCTGGATCTGCGCGATGAGCGCGATGAGCAGCGCCGGCACGACCAGCACCAGATACGTCATATCAAAGCCATAATAATAACCGTTGTACATGGCAGTCATCCTTTCTGATTCGTGCTGCTATTGTACCGCCAAAGCGTGCGCACGTCAACCGGGACAAGCATTTGCATATTGTGTGGTTTTTTCCCGAAAAAACATCCCCCCTCGGGGCTTGCGCGGCGGTCGTTTTTTGTTATACTTGTGTCAAATACACGATAAAGAGTATGGGCGATCCGATCATGATTGATGCACACGACATTCGATTTTCCTACGACGGGCCGGGCGGCCGCCGCTCCCTCAACGGCGCGCAGCTGCACGTCGCCCCCGGCGAGTTTGTGGCCGTGCTCGGGCACAACGGCTGCGGCAAATCCACGCTCGTCAAGCACTTCAACGCCCTGCTGCCGCTGCAGCACGGCACGCTGACCGTCGACGGCATGGACGCCGCCGACCCCGCCAACCGCTGGGCGCTGCGGCGCAAGGTCGGCATGGTGTTTCAGAACCCGGACAACCAGTTCGTGTCCACGATCGTGGGCGAGGACGTGGCCTTCGGGCTGGAAAACTACGGCGTGCCGGAAAACGAGATCCCCGCGCGCGTGGCCGCGGCGCTCGCCGCCGTGGACATGGCAGGCTACGAAAACCGCGCGACGCACACGCTCTCCGGCGGGCAGAAGCAGCGTGTGGCGCTGGCCGGCGTGCTGGCCCTGTCGCCGGACATTCTGGTGTTCGACGAGGCCACCGCCATGCTCGACCCCGACGGCCGGCAGGAGGTGCTGCGCACGATCCGCCGCCTGCACACGCAGCAGCGCAAGACCGTCGTCATGATTACACATTATATTGAAGAAGCCATCGGCGCCGACCGCGTCTATCTCATCCACAACGGCAAAATGATCGCCGACGGCACGGCGCGCGAGATGCTCACGCAGCCGGAGCTGCTGGCCGCGGCAGGGCTCACGCCGCCGATGCCGGTGCAGATGTACTACGACCTGAAGCAGGCCGGGATCGTGCTCGCCCGCTGCCCGCTGACGCTCGAGGAGCTTGCGGAGGAACTATGCCGATCACAGTAACGAATCTGACGTGTGTCTACGGCGCGGGGACACCCTTTGAGACCACTGCGCTGCGCGATGTGTCCGTCACGGTCGAAAACGGCAGCTTCGTCGGCATCCTCGGCCGCACCGGCTGCGGCAAGTCCACGCTCATCCAGATCATGGCCGGCCTGCTCACGCCGACGGCCGGCACCGTCATGCTCGACGGGCAGGACATCCACGCCCGCCGCTATGACCGCAGCATCCTGCGGCGCAAGGTCGGCATCGTGTTCCAGTACCCGGAGTGCCAGCTCTTTGAGACGACCGTGGAAAAGGACGTGGCCTTCGGCCTGAAGCACAGCGGCCTGAGCGCCGCCGAAAAGCAGGCGCGCGTGCGCTGGGCGCTCGAGACCGTGGGCTTCTCGTTCGAGAAAGTCCACGACCAGCCGCCGATGGGCCTCTCCGGCGGGGAGAAGCGGCGCGTGGCCATCGCGGGCGTGCTGGCGACGAAGCCGGAGTATCTGATTCTTGACGAGCCGATCGCGGGGCTCGATCCGCTCGGCCGCGAGGCGTTTTTGCAGCTCATCACCGAGCTCAACCGCGGCGGCATGACCATCCTCATGGTCTCGCACAACGCCGACTGTCTGGGCGCGTATGCCCGGCGGCTGCTCGTGCTGGAGGATGGGCAGCTCGTGCGCGACGGCACGCCGGAGGAGATCTACGCCGACCTCGACTGGATGCGCGCGCACCGGCTGGGCGTGCCGCAGAGCCGCACCGCCGCCGCCCTGCTGAAGCAGGGCGGGCTGGACATTCCGCAGGACATCGCAAGCTATGACGCGCTGCTCGCGGCCGTGCTGCGCGCGAAGGGCGGTGGCCACCCATGAGGGAACACCTGACCGGGCAGTTCACTCCTGGCACCTCGATCCTGCACCGGCTGGACGCGCGGGCGAAGTTTTTCGGCTTTCTCATCCTTATCGTCGCCACCGTGTGCACGGACGCCTGGCTCGGCTATGCGCTGCTGCTCGCCGTCACGGCCGCCATCGTGGCCATTTGCGGCCTGCCGCTGCGCACCGCGCTCGCGTCCGTGGCGCGCATGGGCTGGTTTTTCCTGCTCATCTTTGTGATGAACGCCCTGTTTTTCGCCACCGACGACGCCATCTGGCACTGGTGGATCCTCACGCTGTCCGTGCCCGGCATCGTGCAGGGCGCGCAGGTGACGGTGCGGCTCGCGCTCATCCTCGTGATGAGCAACGTGCTCACGTGCACGACGCCGCCGCTCGAGATCACCGGCGCGATCCAGACGCTGCTCAGCCCGCTGCAGCTCGTGCGGCTGCCGGTCGAGGACATTGCGATGATCCTGTCCGTCGCCGTGCAGTTCATCCCGACGCTGCTCGAGGAGACCGACACCATCCGCAAGGCGCAGATCGCGCGCGGCGCGCGCTTTGAAAGCCGCCGCCTGCACGAGCGCGCACAGGCCATGCTGCCGCTGATCGTGCCGATCTTCCTCAGCGCCTTCAAGCGTGCCGACGAGCTCGCCATGGCCATGGAGGCCCGCGGCTACCGCGGCGCGCGCGGCCGCACCCGAAAAAAGTCCGTTCCCCTGCCCCTGAGCGGCTGGGGCGCGCTTGCGCTGTGCGCCCTTGTGTGCGCAGCGGAAATACTCCTGTAAATCCAAAATCAGAAAGGAACCGAAGTCCGATGCAAACCATGTCTACCGTCAAAAAATCCATCATCACCGCCGTGTGCATCGCCCTGTGCTATGTGCTGCCGCTGCTGTTTCACGGCATTCAGGGCGCTGGCCAGGTCTTCTGCCCGATGCACATCCCCGTCTTTCTGTGCGGCCTCGTGTGCGGCTGGCAGTTCGGCCTGCTGTGCGGTCTGGCCGGCCCCGCGCTCTCGAGCGCACTGTGCGGCATGCCCCCGGTGAGCATCCTGCCGTCGATGATGATCGAGCTGGCCGTCTACGGCCTGATCGCCGGCATCATGATGCGCTGCGTGCGCACGCGCCACGTGTACGCCGACCTCTATATCAGCCTCATCGTCGCCATCGTCGCCGGCCGCGTTGTCAACGGTCTGGTCAATGCGCTCATCTTCGCGCGCGGCAGCTACTCCATGGCCACGTGGGTCGCGGGCTCCGTCGTCAAGAGCTGGCCCGGCACCGTCATCCAGCTCGTGTTCATTCCGAGCATCGTGTTCGCGCTCATGAAGGCACGCCTCATCCCCGAGCGCTACCCAAAGGAGGTACCTGCCGATGATTGAACGCAGTGACGTCATTTCGTTTTTCGACCGCTGCGCCCCGGACTGGGACGCGGAAATGATCCGCAACGAGCCGGTCATCCGCACCATTCTCGACAATGCGGACATCCGCGCGGGCGTGGACGTGCTCGACGTGGCCTGCGGAACGGGCGTGCTCTTCCCGGACTATCTGGCGCGGGACGTGCACAGCGTCACCGGTGTGGACATTGCCCCGGAAATGGCCCGGCGCGCCGCCGAAAAGTTCCCGGATGCGCGCGTGACCGTGCTCTGCGGCGACATTGAGACCGTGCCGCTCCCGCAGCAGTTTGACCGCTGCATGGTCTACAATGCTTTCCCGCACTTTCCCAATCCGGCGCGCCTGATCGCGCATCTGGCGACGCTGCTCAAGCCAGGCGGCCGCCTGTCCGTCGCGCACGGTATGAGCCGCGCCATGCTCGACCGGCATCACGCGGGCGCGGCCAGCACGGTCTCTGTCTCCCTCATCAGCGAGACGGAGCTCGCCGCGCTCATGGCCCCGTATTTTGACGTGGACGTCGTCATCTCGGACGACCGGATGTATCAGGTCTGCGGCACGAAAAAATAAAAGAATCCCTTCCCTCTTCTTTCCCCAAAGCGCAAACGCCCCCGAACCAAAGTTCGGGGGCGTTGTGCGTATCAAAAACCCTCGCAGAGTTTACCGCCCGCCGGCGGCGCACAAATTCTGCGCGCAGCAGACTGCAAGCCTTTTGTCGGAAAACCCCTGCGGTTTTCCGGCAGTCGAAACACCCCCGAACCGAAGTTCGGGGGTGCTGCTGTTTTGTGTGTTATTTGCCGATGAATGTGCTGAGAATCTTGGCCATCTCGGCACGGGTCGTCCCGGCGTTCGGGGCAAGGATCGTGTCGCTGCGGCCGCGGATGAGCTGTGCGGCGTTCGCCCACTGCATCTCCGCCAGCGCCCAGGACGGGATCTCCGCCGCGTCCGCATACGCGGACAGATCCGCGCGCTGCGTCGTGTCGCGTCCGGCAAGCTTCGCGTACCCGCACAGCATGACCGCTGCCTGTGCGCGCGTGGCCGGCTCGTTCGGCCGGAACGTACCGTCGCCGAAGCCGCTGACGATGCCGTTGGCCGCCGCCCAGATCACGGCGTTCGTGTACCACTGACCGGCCGGAACGTCCGTGAACGGGTTATCCGCCGTCACATCCGGTTCGTCCGCCAAGCGGTAGAGGACGGTCACGAGCATGGCGCGGCTGAGCGCCTGGTTCGGCGCAAAGCGCGTGTCGCTCACGCCGAGCATGAGGCCGCGGTTATACACGCGCTTGATCGCGCTGTACGCCCAGTGGTTGTTTACATCGGTAAACGGCAGGAACAGCCCCGGCTCGTCCATATAGTTGGCAATGAAGAGCACCTCGATCACGTCGCCGTCCGAGAGCTGGTAGTCTTGCATGGCAACGTCCGGGAACTCCCCGTTGACGCGAAAGACCCAGCCGGAATTGGGTCCCTTGCTGAACTCGGCCACTTTCGTGCCGTCCGGCTTGATGACGGCCTGCACATAGCTTCCCTTCGCCTCATAGGTGTAGCCGTTGGCCGTGAGCACCTGCCGGAACACATCCATCGCCGTCGTGCCCTCGGGCTGGTCGTAGACGACGGTCGGCTGGATCCACATGTCGGTGTCTGTGTGCAGCTGGAAGGTGACGGTGCTGGTCGTGACCTGCGGCTCGTCGCTCGTGGGTGCGGTGCCGCGGACGATCAGGCGCGCGGAAACGGCCTGATGGCTCAGCGCCTGGAAGTCGGCATTGTCCGGGTAGCGCGCGGCATACTTGCCGAGCGTCTCACTCGAGAGCTCGCTGACAATCGTGACGGCCTTATGCTCCGTCGCGCGCGTTACGAGCAGGTTTTCGTGGCTGATGACGGCCGGATTCGTCGAGCGGAACAGGCGCCACCGCTCGCTGGCCTGCCAGCCCGGCAGCTCCGAGGGGACAATGCCGTGGTTGGCCTGATCGTCAACGTCGTACACCCAGACGAGCTGGCCGTCGGCGTCCAGATACGCCTCGCGGAAGGCGTGCAGGTTGCCGGTAATGTGCTCGGGATCGGGATTGCCATTGCGGATACCGTCAAAGTAATGCGCCTTGACCTCGGCCATAAGCGCGAGCTCGTCGTCGATCTCCTGCTGCGTGAGCGGCTGGACGGCGATGACAAAATCGCGCGAGACGGCGATGCCGGTCTCCTTATCCTTGATCGTCACGGTGACGGTGACGTCCTTGGCATCCTCGCCGGGCAGCGGACGGTAGACCTCCACGCGCGCGGCGTTGTTCACGCCGGGGGGCACGATGGTGTCCGCATCGCTGCTCGTGATGATGACCGGGGTATACTTGCCGTCCACGCCGAAATCACCCGTTGTCGGGAAGTGGATGTCGTTGGCGGCGATGTACTTGCCGTCGCGCTCCTCCAGGACCTCGCCGGTCACGGCATCGCGCAGACCGCCATAGGCGGCAAAGCCCGCGTCGAGCTTGGCCTGAAGCTGCTCGCGCAGCGTCGCCTGCGATTCCTGCGAGGCGGCCACCGTCACGGTAAAGGCCTTCGTCAGCGTCAGTCCCTCAATGCTGTTGCAGACGATGGACGCCGTGAGCGTCACCTGCTGGTCTGCCGCGGTGCGGGTGAGCGTCGTGGCGTAGGGCGCGTAGTACGGCGTGTAGGGTGCCGAGCCGACCTTGACGATCTGGTCGTTGGCGCTCGTCCAGGTGACGGTCGCCCAGGTGTTGAAGTTGTCGTACTTGCTGTAATCGACCTGCGACGGGTCGATGCCTTCCTTGACCGGGTAGCGCGGCAGCGTCAGAGACGTGACCGGCTCGGTCGGGAGCGTGATGCGATCCAGCTCCGCCTGCAGCACGGCCTGCGCGCGCGCCAGATCCCAGGTGATGTGCACATAGACTTCTTTTTCCACGCTGGCGCCGTCCAGACTGAGGACAAACGTCGCGTAGAAATAGCTGCTGCGGCTGCTCATGCCGGCATCGAAGTAATAATGGATCGTGCCGTCGGCGTCAATGGAGGCCTTCGCGTCGCCCGCGGCGGCCTTGACCGTGACGGTCACATCGTCGTAGCCCTTGGACGCCAGCAGCGCGGCAAGGGCGTCGGCCGCGTTCGTATCCTTGCCGTAGGCCGGCTCAAACGTTTCGCCCAGCGTCTGCGCCGCCTGCGCAAGGCGCGCCTCGGCCGCGGCGGCCGCAGCCGAATAGACCGTGAGCGTATAGTCGCGCGTCTTTACCGTGCCGTCAGTGTCCGTAACCGTGGCGGTGAGCGTCACGGTCTGCACGCCGGAGGCCGGCAGCGTGACCGTGCCGTCGGCAGCCAGCACCGCCGGGGCGCTGCTGGTATAGGTGATCGTATAGCCGTCACCGCTCGTGGGCAGCGTGAGCGCATCCGCGGTGCGGATGGTACCGTCGGCCGGCAGCGCGGCTGCTACCGCGTCAAACGCGATGCCGAAAACATCCTTCGTCCAGACGGCATAGAGCTTGTAGATCTCGTTGTCTTCGCTGCCGTCGTCCCAGTCGCCGTCTTCAAAATCACGGTGGATGGTCGCCTGATCGGCATACTTGACCGTCGTGTCATAAGACGACTCGCTCCAGCCGGCAAACTTGTAGCCCTCGCGCTGGAACGTGCAGGCAGGCAGTTTGTAGTCCACGCCGAACGGGACGGCCACGGTGGCCATCTCGCCGGTCACGCTGCTCTTGTCGCTGTATCGAACGTTAAATTCGACCTGATACTGATAGTCTCTCCAGTGGGCATAGAGCGTGATCTCGGGTTCGGTGAAGACCGTGTCCTGCGTCACGCGCTCGCCGCCCTCTTTGGCGGTATACCAGCCGTCGAGCGCCTTGTTGGCCGGGTAGCTGTACTCCGACAGGTAGGGCAGATTCTTGCCGACGGCATCCTTGCGCACGGTCTTGTCCGAGATCTTGCCCTTGTAGCCGTTGCCGTCAAAATGGACGGTGATGCCCTCCTGCCAGTGCGCATAGAGCGTCACGGGCGTGGCGTCGGCGAACTTGGTCTGGTTGGTAATCTCCGTGCCGCCCTCCGGCGCGTCGAACCAGCCGAGGAAGATGTAGCCCGTGCGGGTGGGATCGGGGATCTGGTTGTAGCGGGCGCTGCCCTTTTCGTAGATGTAGTTATAGTTATAGCCCACAACGCCGGTGCGCACGGTCGGCTCGGAGCCGTCGTTGCGATCCACCGTCACCTGCACCGGCTGACCGGCCCAGACGGCGTAGAGCTTCACGACAGCGTTGTTCTCCGCGCTCAGGTTCTTGACGGCCGCGCCGTCGGTATACTGCACGCTGCTGCCGGAAGCAGAGGTGTTCCAGCCGCGGAAGTCGTAGCCCGCGCGGGTGAAGGCGTTAGCCGTCAGCGCCTGCTCGGCGTCATAGGTGAAGGTCTGCGCGGCCATCTCGCCCGTGCCGCCGTTGGGCAGGTACTGCACGGTGTAGGTGTTGGCCGTCCACGCGGCCGTATAGGTCGTGTCGTCCGCAATGACCGTGTCCGCCGTCAGCGCGGTGTCGCCGGCGAACCAGCCGCCGAACGTATAGCCGGTGCGCGTCGGCTGCGGGATGGCGCCGGCGCCGATGGCCGTGTCGCACGCGATGGCGACCGTGGTGTCGGCTGTTGTGCCGTCGTTATAGGCAAAGGTGACGGTGTACGCCGGCGTCCAGACGGCGTAGAGATCCATCGCCTCCGTGGGGTTGAGCTTCGCGCCGTCGGTGTAAGCAACTTCCCCGTCCGGTGTTGTCGCCCAGCCGGCGAACACGCCGTCCGCCTTCGTGAAGGCGTTGAGCTTGAGCGCGGCCTGACCGTAGAAATTCTGCGTGTAGTCGGCGCCCACGCCGCCGTTGGCGTGGAAGGTGACGACCGTGGCCTTGCCCGCCGTGAAGTTGCGGACATAGACGCAGTCGTCGAATTTGTCGCCGCTGCCGTCCTTTGCATAGGTCAGCGTCAGCACCTTGCCGGACTCGGCCGAGAGCGTGTAGGTCTTCCAGCCGAGGTCGCCGCTCTCTTTGACCTTTTCCGCCCCGTCATAGGTGATGGTGAAGTAGTCGTAATTGGGCTCGGACGAGACCTTGTACTCAAATGTGAGCTCTGCGTCTGCGGTAAAGGTCAACTGCAGGGTGCTTCTGGCTCTGCTTTTTCCGGCTCCGCCGGACTTGAGCACATAGTCCCCGCCCAACGAGGCCACTTTCCATTTGTTCGTGCTGTTCGGGGAGCCGGGCTCCGTCTCGGCGTTGGCCGGGACGCTTTCAAAGAAGCTCTGGAAGCTCGGCTTGTCCGCCGCCAGTGCCGCCGGCATGAGGCTGAACACCATTGCCAGCACCAGCAGCAGGGACAGTAACCGTTTTTTCATGTGTTTCCCTCCTGAAAGAAAAAATTCTGCCCGCCGAAACCGGCGGACAGGTGCAGCAAAACCGGCCGAACGAAATTCCTTCGTTCAGCCATGCAACTTCCGGTTCCGGCAGAAATGCCTGCAGCCTTCGGGTATTCTGACTGATCCGCTTTCCGGCGGCTTCACAGTGACCGACTCGCGGGGCTTTGCACCCACATTTCCCCTGCCGCCCGAAGCGGCGAAGACTGCGCAATATACAGTTCTGAGCGTAGTGTATCACAGGCCGGAACGGTTGTAAATCTTTTTCCGAGCGTCGGCACGGATAAAAAAATCTCCTCCCGGCGGTTACGGGAGGAGATTTTTTGTGCGGAAAACCGCACATTGGGGGGTGGTCACCGGGAGGCGGTTACTCCCGGAAACCTTGGAGAAAAAAACAGAAATGGATGAAAAATAGCAAAGGAAAATGAGATCAACGGCGGATGCTCACGATGTCTCTGCCAAGCAGGACCGTGTAAATGCCGCCGATCACGAGCGCAAGCACACCCAGCAGCGCCATCGCAGCAGAGCCCGCGGAGTACGTGCTCATAAAGGAGACAGCGACGATCTCGATCGCGAGAAACGCAACGAACGCAAGAATGTTCAGCCAAATGTTTTTCATAGCAGCTACCTCCTGAAATTTTTTCGGTTCTGGGGAGGCCGTCAGCCAATCCCCTCGCTTACAGTTGCATGATAGCATATCGCGCGCCTGTTGTAAAATTCACAATTCCGAAAGGTACGTTTTGCGTTTTCGATTCAATTCAAAATTTTGATGATATTCTTTCACAAAAATGATATTTTCCTGTCAATCCTTCCCTGCCACCTGTTGGATAGGCGAAAAAATGCTTGACGCAGGCCGGATTTGCGACGTATTATAAGCTCGAGAAAAAAACGGAACCAAATCGGGATAAGGAGGCATCGCCTTATGGAACTTCGTTTGCTGACCACGTTTTTAAAGGTCGCGCAGCTACAGAGCTTCTCCAAGGCCGCAGAATCTCTGGGGTATTCCCAGTCTGCCGTTACGGTGCAGGTCCAGCAGCTCGAAAACGAGCTGGGCGTGCGCCTGTTTGACCGCATCGGAAAAACCGTATCCATCACTCACTACGGGCAGGAGTTCATCCCCTACGCGCGCGATGTCGTGTCGGCCGCGGCGCGCGCCGTGTCGTTCACGGTGCAGGAGCGCGATCTGACCGGCACGCTGCGCATCGGCACGATCGAATCCATCATGACGGCCAGCTTCGGAGAGATCCTGCCGCTGTATCATGAGCACTGTCCGCATGTGAACACGCAGCTGATCGAGGGCGACACGAAAACGCTCTCGGATATGCTCATGCACAATGAAGTCGATCTGATCTACACGCTCGACGACATGGGTTACGACGCGCAGCGGATCAAGCTGTTCGAGTGTCCGCAGGAGATCGTCATCGTCGCCAGTCCCAAGCACCCGTTCGCCGCCGCCAAGCAGCTCAAGCTGGCCGACCTCGTCAATGAGCCGTTCGTGCTCATGCCGCAGTTCAACAGCTATCGCCACCAGTTCGACATGGAGCTGGCGCACCAGAAGCTGTCGATCCGGCCGTTTCTGGAGCTGGAGAGCACAAGCATGGTCATGCAGCTGCTCGAGCACAACCCCTATCTGTCCGTGCTGCCGCGCTACACGGCGCGCCGCCGCGCGGAAGAGGGCCGGCTTGCCATTCTGCCGGTCACGGACTGCCACATGGAGCAGTGGAGCCAGCTGGTGCACCACCGCGACAAGGTGCTCACGCCGCAGATCCGCGCCATGGTCTCCGTTATCGCGCAGGTCGAGAACATCCCGCTGCACCTCGGGGACTGACACGGCGCAAAAGAAAAAGAAAAATCGCCCCCATCGTTCGATGGGGGCGATTTGCTGTCTGTGAACAGAAACTCAGTCGGTCACGTACGGCAGGAGGGCGATCTGACGCGCTCTCTTGATGGCCTCGGTGAGCTCGCGCTGATGCATCGCGCAGGTACCGGTCGTGCGGCGCGGCAGGATCTTGCTGCGCTCGGACAGGAAGCGGCGAAGCTTCGCGGTGTCTTTGTAGTCGATATAAGTGCACTTGTCCACACAGAACTGGCAAACTTTTCTGCGTTTGCGGTTCTTGCTCTTATCTCTGTCAAAAGCCAAGACTGTAATCCTCCTTTATCAAAATCAGAACGGCAGATCGCCGTCATCGTCGTCCAGCTCGGAAAATGCGCTGCCGCCCTGGGGGACATTGTCATATCCGCCATAGCTGCCGCGATGAGCCGGGGCCGATGCGCTCGGCGCTGCCGGGCGAGACGTATCGCCGCCGTCGCGGCGCTTGCTCTCGCCGAAGTAGACATTGTCCGCCACGACCTCCGCGGTCGTGCGCTTTCCGCCTTCGCGGTCAGTCCATTCGCGGATCTGCAGACGGCCGCTCACGGCGGCCATGCTGCCCTTGGTGAAGTACTTGGAGACAAACTCCGCCGTGCTTCTCCAGGCGACAATGTCGATGAAGTCCGTCTGCCGCTCGCCGCCGTCACGGCCGCCGAAATCACGGTCGACCGCCAGCCGGAACGACGCCACGGGAATCTGGGACTGGGTATAACGAAGCTCGGGGTCACGGGTCAGACGGCCCATGAGCACAATGTGGTTCAGCATTGCCGTGCCTCCTTATTCCGGGCGACGGGTGATCAGGGAGCGGAGAATACCGTCCGTGATGCCCAGCACACGATCCAGCTCGGCCGGGAAATCCGGGCCGCTGGTGAACTTGACGAGCACGTAGTAGCCCTCAGAAATGTAGTTGATCTCGTAAGCGAGCTTGCGCTTACCCATCTCCTCCATTTCCTCCAGCGTGCCGTTCTGCTCGACAAGCGCCTTGAACTTCTCGACGACTGCTGCAGTCTCTTCCTCCGACAGATTGGGGTTGATGATATACATCAGTTCGTACTTTTCGGTGGTTTTTGCCATTTCAGTTGCACCTCCTTCTGGTCTAGTGGCCCTCATCTCAAATGAGAGCAAGGATCACCCACGTCAACACGCAGGCCATATTATTATACCTGAAAAAGCGAGAAAGTCAATCCCTTTTTGTACTTTCCGGCGTATCGAGCACGTGCACGTTCATCTGCGGGTAGGACATGGACACGCCGTGCGCGTCAAATGCCGCTCCGACGGCCTCCATGAGGTCATAATACACGGTCCAGTAATCGGCCGTTTTGCACCAGACGCGCACCGTATACTCAATATTGCTCTCCCCGTAGCCCGACACGCGCACGAACGGCGCCGGCTCCGGCAGGATGCCGGACACGAGCGACACGGCGTTGTGCAGCGCCGCCTTTACCTGCTCCGGGCGGCAGGTATAGTCCGCGCCGAAGGTCAGATCCACGCGCCGCTGCGGCTCGCGGCTGTAGTTGACGATCTTGGACGCGGAGAGGTCGCTGTTCGGCACGTAAATGTCCTTGTTATCCAGCGTGCACAGCTGCGTATAGATCAGACCGATGTCCTTGACGGTGCCGCTCACGTCGCCGGCCTCGACGAAATCGTCGTCCTCGAACGGCCGCGTGAGCAGGATGGTGATGCCGCTCATGGCGTTTGACAGACAGTTTTGCACCGAGAGCGACAAAGCCAGGCCGAGCAGGCTGAACACGGCCAGCAGCGCCGTAACGTTAAAGCCAAGACTGTCGGCCACGATGAGGATGGCCATGAACTCCAGCGCGATCTTGAGCACCTTGAGGATGAACCTGCTCAGGCTCTCCGACAGCCGCGAGTGCGCCGAGATGCGCCGCGCGACGCGCATGACGAGCCAGATGACGAGCACGCAGATCACGAGCGTGATGGCGGAGGTGATGAGCTTTTCGAGCGTGAGATTGCCGAGGCTGAAGCCGATGGCGCTGTTCACGTCCTCGATGCTGTCTTTCGTGGATTCGAGCGCGTTCTGATAGGTGTCCGTATTCAAATGGCGGTCTCCCCTTTCGTGCGGGATTTGTTATCTAGTATACGCCATGCCCCGCCGGTTTTCAACACGTTCCGGCGGGCAGGGCGTTGGAGAAGGCTTGCGGTGGTGCCTTTTTGCGCTTTTCAGCGCAAAAAGGCGGGGCTGAAATCAGCCCCGCCTGCGTGGTAGGTAAAACTTATGCCTCGTCGTAAAGCTGCTTGAGCTTGAGCAGGTGCTCGTAGCGGGCCTTGGCGTTGACCTCGGACTTGGCGAACAGCTCCTCGGCACGCTCCGGGAACTCGTTGGTCAGGCGGGCGTAACGCGCCTCGTTCATGAGGAAGTCGCGGTAGCCGCCGGCCGGCTCCTTGCTGTCGAGCGCGAAGGGCTTTTCAGCGGACGGATCGTAACGGAAGAGATTCCAGTAGCCGCAGTCGACCGCACGCTTCATCTCGCCCTGGCAGTTGGTCATGCCGCCCTTCTTGATGCTGTGCATCTCGCAGGGGGCGTAGCCGATGATCAGGGACGGGCCGGGGTAAGCTTCCGCTTCCTTGATGGCCTTGATGGTCTGCGCCGGGTTTGCGCCCATGGCGACCTGCGCCACGTAGATGTAGCCATAGCTCATGGCGATCTCGGCAAGGCTCTTGCTCTTGAGCTCCTTGCCGGCAGCCGCGAACTGCGCGACCTGGCCGATGTTGGAGGCCTTGGACGCCTGTCCGCCGGTGTTGGAATAGACCTCAGTGTTGAAGACGAACACGTTCACGTCCTCGTCCTGCGCCAGGACATGGTCCAGGCCGCCGAAGCCGATGTCGTAGGCCCAGCCGTCGCCGCCGAAGATCCAGCAGCTCTTCTTGTTGAGGAAGTCCTTGTTGGTCATGATGCGCTGGTAGCGCTCGCAGTCACAGGCGGGCTTGGCCTCCATCACAGCGAGGAACTCCGCCGTGGCGGTCTGGTTGGCCTCGCCGTCGTTATAGGTCTCAAGATACTTCTTCGCAGCCGCGACCTTGGCGGGATCCTTGCCGTTTTCGGCGATGTAGCGGATGTCCTCCGCCAGATCGTCACGGATCTTCTTCTGGCCGAGATACATGCCGAGGCCGTGCTCCGCGTTATCCTCGAACAGGGAGTTGGCCCAGGCGGGACCCTTGCCTTCCTTGTTGACGGTGTACGGGCTGGTGGCAGCCGGGCCGCCCCAGATGGACGAGCAGCCGGTCGCGTTGGAGATCATCATGTGATCGCCGAACAGCTGCGTGACCAGGCGGGCATAGCTCGTCTCGGCGCAGCCGGCGCAGGAACCGGAGAACTCAAGCATGGGCTGCCGGAACTGGCTGCCCTTGACGGTGAAGTCCTGAAGCTCTTTCTTCTCAGCGACCTTGGCGACCATGTAGTCGAACACGGGCTGCTGATCTTCCTGGCTCTCGAGCGGCTGCATCGTCAGCGCGCCGACCGGGCAGACGTGCGTGCAGACGCCGCAGCCCATGCAGTCGAGCGGGGAGATGGCCATGGAGAACTTGTAAACGCCCTTGCCGGCGCCGACCTTGAAGTCGACCGCCTTGGTCTGCGCAGGCGCGGCGGCCAGCTCGTCGGCCGTGAGCGCGAACGGGCGGATGGTCGCATGCGGGCAGACGTAAGCGCACTGGTTGCACTGGATGCACTTGGTGCTGTCCCACTCGGGCACGGAGACGGCCACGCCGCGCTTTTCATACGCGGAGGCGCCGAGCTCGAACGTACCGTCGGCGTGATCGACGAACGCGGAGACCGGCAGGCTGTCGCCGTCCATCTTGTCGACCGGGGTGAGAATGTCGCGCACCATCTTGACGGTGGCCGGACGGCCGGTCAGTTCCTTGGCAGGCGCTTCGTCGACGGCGTTGGCCCAGTCGGCCGGAACGTCGATCTTCACATACGCGGTCGCGCCGAGGTCGATGGCCTTGTAGTTCATCTCGACGACGTCCTCGCCCTTCTTCATGTAGGAAGCCTTGGCCTTCTCCTTCATGTAGCGGATGGCGTCCTCTTCCGGCATAATCTTCGCCAGGGAGAAGAATGCGGACTGCAGGATGGTGTTGTTGCGCTTGCCCATGCCGATCTTGATGGCCAGGTCAATGGCATTGATCGTGTAGAGCTGGATGTTATTCTTGGCGATGTAGCGCTTGGCAGAGGCGTCCAGATGGTGGCTGAGCTCCTCAGGCGTCCACTCGCAGTTGATCATGAACACGCCGCCCGGCTTGACATCCTGGACCATCTTGAAGCCCTTGGTGATGTAGGACGGGTTGTGGCAGGCCACGAAGTCGGCCTTGTTGATGTAGTACGGGCTCTTGATCTCGTGATCGCCGAAGCGCAGGTGGCTGATGGTCACGCCGCCGGTCTTCTTGGAGTCGTACTGGAAGTATGCCTGAACATATTTATCGGTGTGATCGCCGATGATCTTGATGGAGTTCTTGTTCGCGCCGACGGTGCCGTCGCCGCCGAGACCCCAGAACTTGCAGGCGATGGTGCCCTCGGGGGAAGTGTCGGGCGCGTCCGTCTCCGGCAGGGAGAGGTTGGTCACGTCATCGACGATGCCGATGGTGAACTGACGCTTCGGCGTGTCGCGCTTGAGCTCTTCATAGACCGCGAACACGGAGGACGGCGGGGTGTCCTTGGAGCCGAGACCGTAGCGGCCGCCGGTGACGACGATGTCGTTGCGGCCGGCATTGGCCAGCGCGGTGACGACGTCGAGGTACAGGGGCTCGCCCTGAGCACCGGGCTCTTTCGTGCGGTCGAGCACAGCGATCTTCTTGCAGGTCGCCGGGATGGCCGCGATGAGCTTGTCGGCGCGGAACGGACGGTACAGGCGGACCTTCACGAGGCCGACCTTCTCGCCGTGCGCGTTGAGGTAGTCGATGACTTCCTCGGCCACGTCGCAGATGGAGCCCATGGAGATGATGACACGGTCAGCATCCGGGGCGCCATAGTAGTTGAACAGCTGGTAGTTGGTGCCGATCTTGGCATTGATCTTGCCCATGTACTCCTCGACCAGATCCGGCACGGCGTCATAATATTTATTGGACGCCTCACGGTTCTGGAAGAAGATATCGCCGTTTTCGTGGCTGCCGCGCATCTGCGGATGCTGCGGGTTCAGGCCGCGCTGACGGAAGGCATTGACCGCATCCATGTCCACCATCTCGGCCAGATCGTCATAATCCCAGACGGCGATCTTCTGGATCTCATGCGAGGTACGGAAGCCGTCAAAGAAGTTCAGGAACGGGACGCGGCCCTTGATGGCGGCCAGATGCGCCACGGGGGACAGATCCATAACTTCCTGCACATTGCCCTCGGCGAGCATGGCAAAACCGGTCTGGCGGCAGGCCATAACGTCGGACTGATCACCGAAGATGGACAGCGTGTGCGACGCGAGCGCGCGCGCCGTCACATGGAACACGGCCGGGAGCAGTTCGCCGGCCATCTTGTACATATTCGGGATCATGAGCAGCAGGCCCTGAGAGGCGGTGTACGTCGTGGTCAGGGCGCCGGCATTCAGCGAACCGTGGACAGCGCCGGCTGCGCCGGACTCTGCCTGCATTTCCTGCACACGGACCTTCGTGCCGAAGATGTTCTTGCGGCCGGCAGCGGCCCACTGATCGACCAGGTCGGCCATCGGGCTCGACGGGGTGATCGGGTAAATGGCAGCCACTTCCGTGAACGCATAGGACACGTGGGCGGCAGCGTTGTTGCCGTCCATGGTAACGAGCTTTCTTGCCATAAACTTCATCTCCTATTTCTCTTATATGTTATCCTATATTCGTGCAATGGGCACCTATCCGCCCATTCACGTCAATAGGATAACACAGTTTCAAAAAAACGTAAATAATAGTTTTTTTGATTCTTGTTTCAATTTTCGAAACGCAACTATTGAAAACGTGCAAGTTTCCGGGTGAAAACCGGCGTTTTCACGGAAAATGTCCAGTTTTTTCGCTAATTTTTCGCTTGTGATTTCTCACCTATTGTTATATAATATATCACTGCTGTTAAGAAAGGGGCTGTCTACATGGTCAAAATCGAACAATCGAATGGCACCATCAGCATCACCAATGAAGTATTCACCAACCTTGCAGGCGACGCCGCGACCAGTTGCTTCGGCGTGAAGGGTATGGTCGGCCGCAGCAAAGACAGCGGACCGTTCCAGCTCCTGCGCCGCGAATCCATGTCCAAGGGCGTCAACGCCACGTTCGCCGATGACGGCAGCATCTCGCTCGAGCTGCACATCGCGGTCGATCACGGCGTGAACATTTCCGCGCTTGCCCACAGCATCATCAACGAGGTCAGCTACAAGGTCAACCAGGCAACTGGCGTCCCCGTGGCGCGCGTGGACGTGTACGTGGACACCATGTTCCTCGATTAAGCGGGGACATTTCGCACTGCTTCCCACCCGGGAGCCGCGCTTCCGGGCCATTTTCATTCCCCCTGTCGGAGGTGTACAGATTTGAGAGAAATCATTGATGCCGCAGCGCTTCGGGAAATGCTCCTGTGCGCAAACGCGGCACTAGAAGAAAACAAACAGAAGATCAACGAGCTCAACGTCTTCCCTGTTCCGGACGGCGATACCGGCACGAACATGAGCCTGACGATGAACTCGGCCGCCATCGAGCTCGGCCGCAAGCAGACCGACACCGTCGGCGCCGTGGCCGACTGCGCCGCGAGCGCGCTGCTGCGCGGTGCGCGCGGCAACTCCGGCGTCATTTTGTCGCTGCTGTTCCGCGGGATTGCCAAGTCCCTCAAGGGCCGCGAGACTGCGAGCGCGGCGGAATTTGCCGCCGCCGTCTCCGCCGGCGTGGACGCCGCCTACAAGGCCGTCATGAAGCCGGCCGAGGGCACGATCCTCACCGTCAGCCGTCTGGGCGCGCAGGCCGCCGTGGCCTTCGCCAAGGACAGCACGGACTTTGAGGGCATGCTCGATGCGCTGCTCGCCGCCGCGCGCGAGGCGCTGGCCGACACGCAGAACATCAACCCCGTGCTGCGCCGCGCAGGCGTGGTCGATGCCGGCGGCGAGGGCTTCGTGCTCGTCATGGACGCCATGCTCGGCTATCTGCAGGGCCGCACCGCCGCCCCCGTGACCTCCGCCGCTCCGGCTGCCGCGCAGGCGCCGAAAGAGGGCGCGGACTTCTCCGAGTTCGACACCGGCGAGATCACGTTCGGCTACTGCACGGAGTTTATCGTCGCGCGCGAGAACAGCAAGAGCCCGGAGCTCCTGCGCTCGTTCCTGAAGAATCTCGGCGACTGCGTCGTCGTGGTCGACGACGACGAGATCATCAAGGTGCACGTGCACACGAACGTGCCCGGCGAGGTGCTGACCGAGGCGCTGACCTACGGCCCGCTCCAGACCGTGAAGATCGAAAACATGCGCAACCAGCACACTGCGCTCTCCGGCAAGGAGACCGAGGCCGAAGCTGCCGCTAAGGCGGAGGCCGAGCCCGAAGTGGCCAAGCCCGAAAAGCAGTTCGGCGTCGTAGCCGTGTCTGCCGGCGAGGGCATGGCGAATCTCTTCCGCGAGCTGGGTGTGGACCGCGTCGTCACCGGCGGCCAGACCATGAACCCCTCCACAGAGGACATCCTCACCGAGGTCAACAAGACCCCGGCGGAGGTCGTGTTCGTGCTGCCGAACAACAAGAACATCATCATGGCCGCCCAGCAGTGCATCCCGCTGTCGGACAAGAAGGTCATCGTCATCCCGACCAAGACCGTGCCGCAGGGCATCACCGCGATGCTCTCGTTCGACCCGGCGAGCGCCGAGGACGTCATTGAGGCGGAGATGAGCGCCGCGATCGAGAGCGTGCACACCGCGCAGATCACCTACGCCGCGCGCGACTCCGACTTTGACGGCCACAACATCCGCAAGGGCGAGTATCTGGCGCTGATGGACGGTGCGCTGCTCGGCAGCAACGCCGACCTCGACAAGGTGCTGACCAAGATTGCGGACGCCGCCAACGATCTCGACCCCGAGATCGTCTCCATCTACTACGGCGAGGACGTGCAGGGCGACGCTGCCCAGCACGCGGCCGACCTGCTCGGCGAGCGCCTGCCGATGGCGGACGTGAACGTCGTCAACGGCGGCCAGCCGGTGTATTACTACATGATCTCGTTTGAATAAAACGTGCACCATCATACAGCAAAGCGCCCGGACGAAATGTCCGGGCGCTTTGCCGTGTTTCCGCTTTTCTGCGGCAGCGCGCCCCGGCCTCAGCCGGGGCGCGCCGTTGTTTTTTTATTGTTCCTGCGCGCGGATGAGATTCTTGTAGAAATCGACCGCGCCGGGCAGGCAGCTATATTCGATGTTCTCGTTGATGCCGTGCATGCCCTTCATCTGCTCCGGGCCATAGATCACGGGGGCGAAGCGCACGCAGCTGTCGCAGATCTCCTGATAGAAGTGCGCGTCCGTCGCGCCGGTCATGACATAGGGGCTGACGGGCAGGCCGGGGAACGTCTCGCCGATGACCCGCTCCACCTGACAGAACGCCTCACCGTGGATGTCCACGGGCTCGGAGTAGTCGTTCGTGTGCACGACCTCCATCTCCAGGCCGTGCTTCTCGGCGAGCCGGCGGATGATGGCCAGACTCTCCTGCTCGCCCTGATGCGGGATGAAGCGCATGTTCGCGCCCAGCGTCGCCTCCTGCGGCAGAACGTTGTACGCATCCGAACCGGACTGCATCGTGAACGCGATCGTCGTGCGCAGCATCGCGCCCGCCTGCGCCGACACGCGCGGCAGCACGACCTTCATCAGCGGGGCAAACAGCCAGAGATTGCCCATTACGAGCCGCAGGCCAAACGGCGCATACGGCGCCAGGCGCGTGAACATGGCCGTGACCTCGGGCAGGAACTTCTTGCGGAACGGCGCGTGCTTTTCCACATCCGTCACGAACGCGGACAGGCGCGCAATGGGGGTGTTCGCCGTCGGGGCGCTGGCGTGGCCGCCGGTGCTGCGGGCGGTGAATTTCACGTCCGCCTTGCCCTTTTCAAACACACCGACCATGGCGAAGTTGCCGGGGATGCCGCCGATCGGCTCGGTGATGATGCCGCCGCCCTCGTCGCAGACAAGAAACGGCCGCACGCCGCGGCGCTTGAGCTCGGCAACGAGCTTCGGCGCGCCGTCGCCCGCCCACTCTTCTGTGCACGACGAGGCGATGTAGACATCGTTGGCCGGCTCGTATCCGGCGGCGAGCAGTTCCTCGACCGCCTGGAAAAACGCCATGACCGAGCACTTGGTGTCCGACGCGCCGCGGCCCCAGACCTTGCCGTCGGCAATGTCGCCGGAAAACGGCGCGTGCTCCCACGTGCCCTCGGCGGGCACGACGTCCTGATGGCTCATGAGCACGATCGGACGGTCGTGCGCACGGCCCGGCCAGTAATAGAGCAGGTTGCCGTCAATGTCCGTGCGCTCCAGCTTTTCATGCACGAGCGGGAAGAGCCCGGCGAGCAGCGCGTGGAAGCGCTCGAACTTTTCCGGCTCGCGGACGTTGGCGTAGGATGTGGTGTCGCACCGGATCATGGCCGAGAGCTTCTCGGCGTAGGCCATGGCGCGGTCGGGATCCGGCTGCGGCTGATAAGCGGACGTTTTGCGCGGTGTGAGCGCAGCGTGCGCCACGGCCGCCCCCAACGGGGCCAGCGGCGCGAGCGCGAGATAACCGGGACGGAATTTCATTTGACATCTGCCTCCTTTTTCTGCTTGCGGTACATGCTGTAGGCAATGCCGATGGCCAATGCGCCGCTCGGAATGATCATAAAGCTCGTGGAACTCGTCAGCGACGGGACGAGCATGAACAGCAGGCTCATCACGACCAGCGGAGCGACGGCGACCTGCACGTTCTTGCGGAAGTACTGATACGCCATCGCGCCGAAGAGCGCCGGGACGACGTTGGCAAACGCCGGCTGGAGCACGGGGCTCTGCAGCACGGGCTGCAGCGGCACGAGCAGCGCCACGCCGAGCGCGAGCACGACGATGGTCACGAGCGAGGATGTTGCGATCGAGAGCGTCGAGATGATCTCGTTTTCGGCCGTGCCGGTCTTCGTGCCGACGATATCGCGTGCGTTGACGGCACACGGGATCTTCATATTGATGAGGTTGCCGGTGATGAAGGCGAGGTAGCCGCCGCCGGCGCCGAGCATGGGCGTGTAGATGAGAAACTCCGCCACGCTGCTGACCGTCCACACGAGGCCGACGGACAAAAAGCCCTTGGCGACGGCGCCCATGTCGGGCATGGCGCCGAGGAACGTGCCGATGAGAAACGGCGCGCCGACGAGCAGCACGAGCGTGATCGCGCTCACGATGCGGCCGAGGACGTGCGTCCGGCGGTTGAACTGTTCGAGATATGCTTTGCGTTCGGTTTCGTTCATGATGTTCCCTCCTCACAGCCGCACGAGCACGGCCGCCGCCATGCCGATGAGCATACTGCCGGCGATAGAGAAGCTCTCCAGCCAGGCCATGTTCTTTTTCTCCGACAGGTACACAAACAGCGCCATCACCGCAGCCGACACGGCCACGACGATCAGCGGCGTCCAGTCGCCAGTGCAGGTGAACAGTCCCTCGCCGGACACGAACGCGCCGATGTAGCTGCCGATGTACGCGCACACGAGGCCGATGAACATGGCCGTCATGGCGCTGTCGCCGAAGCCGACGCCGGAGGCGGACTTGGCCCCGTCGTTGCCGAGGCGCTTGAGGTAGCGCTTGTTGAAAAAGATCGACAGGATCATGCCCCACATGATGCACACGCTCATGAGCAGGGCGATCGTCGTGAAGCCCTGCGGCGTCATCTCGGCGGCGGACAGGGCGTGCATGCCGACCTGCTCGGCCGCAGCCTGCGCGACCTGCGTCTCATAATGCAGCGCGCCGATGACGGACAGGCGCAGCCACGGCCACGGCGTGCCGAGGCTGCCGGACAGGGCGATGACGCCGAGCAGGATGCCCACGCTCGGCAAGACAGAGAACGTGGCGCTCGACGTGATGGCGCGCTTCATGCGCGCGGGGTCGATGCCGATGGCAAGACCCGCGCGGTAAGAGCGCACGAGGAAAATGACGCACACCACCGCAACGAACGCGATGATGCCGCCGCAGATCGCGTACATGGGTACGCTGTTGAGCTGGGCCAGGATGTTGTTCATAGACGTTTCTCCTCTCCGGCGATGCCGGTCTCTATATGGAAAGGCCCGCATGGCAGCGCCATGCGGGCTTTTCACAGCTTATTGCGCGCCGCCGACCGGCCCGGACACGGCCGGGCGGATATTGGATGCGGTCAGGTAGGACTGAAACAGCAGAATGCCAGCGATGGCCGCCAGCATGAGCTGCTGCCCGCCGGCGCGGTCATCCGGCAGCGCCGTGATGCACAGGAAGGCCGCGAACTGGCTCCAGAAAATGCTCTTGATTGCCTTCGGGCGGCCGTAGGCGAAGCCGGCAAACTCATAAGACGCGATGAGCGCGGCGCACAGCGCCAGGATCTCGACCGCGTAGGCAGAGACGGTGGGGTTGATGATATTAACCTTGTAGCTCACGATCAGCCAGAACGCGAGCAGCACGATCGGCATGGACGCGCACACGACCGCGCCGGACGCCGTCTCGGCATCGCCGGGGGCGAGCATCTGACGCGCGAACGCCGCGCCGGACGCGATCGCCAGCACGGCCAGGACCCGCTGCAGCCCCGGCGACGCGAGCGTGCCGCTGCCAAGCAGCAGCCACAGGCCGCCGACTGCCAGCAATGCGCCGAGCACGATGCCGCCGATGGCGCGCACACGCGGCGACGCGGCAAGCGCAGCCGGAAGCGAATCCGGAAAATACGTATGCGGCTGGTTTTTCATCCGAAAGCACACCACGGCCAGCACGACCGCTGCGATGACGATCATCAGCGCGACGGCGTACGGCCAGATGCTGCCGCGCACGGCAAGGCCGGTCTCGGCTTCAAAACAGACCTGATCCTGCAGCCAGCGGAAAAAGGTCCCGAACGCTGCCAGCACAGCCGTGCAGCAGCAGATTACCCAAGCATTTTTGCGCATAACAAACTACCTGTCCCAATACATATTGAATAGACTTATTTTATACTGATTTGCCCCCTGCGTCAAGGCGCAAAACGCCTCCGCAGGGCAGAAAGGAGGCAGCGCACGTGCGCAAAGTTTTTCTGCTGTCACTGCTGCTCGTGGTGCTCTCGCTCGTGATCCCGTGGCTCGTGGTCACGCTCGGCCCGGCGCCGGAGCCCGCGGTGCAGCCCATCCCGTCCGTGACTGCGTCGGCCGCCGTCGCGCCCGACAGCGAGACGGCCATCACGGCGCTCAGCGGCGGCGAGCTCGTCGAGACGACGATGGCCGACTGGCTGCCCGGCGTCGTGGCCGCCGAGATGCCCGCATCCTTCGCGCCCGAGGCGCTGCGGGCGCAGGCGGTCGCCGCGCGCACGTATATCCTCCAGCGCATGCGCGGCGGGGCAGCCAACCACCCGGAGGCCGGCGTCTGCGACCAGTACACCTGCTGCTGCGCGCGCAAGGACGACGCCGCGCTGCGCGAACAATGGGGCGCGGACTATGCGCGCAACATGGCGCGCATCCGCCAGGCCGTGACCGACACGGACGGGCAGTACCTCACCTACGGCGGGCAGCTCATCCGCGCGGTGTTCCACGCCTCGTCCGCCGGGGCGACCGAGAGCAGCGCCGCGCTCTGGAGCGGCGATGCGCCGTATCTCGTGAGCGTGTCCTCACCCGAGACGGCGCAGGACGTGCCGAACTACGTCTCTACGGCCGAGATCGCGGCCGACGCCGTGCGCGCGGCCGTGCTCGACAGCTACCCGGGCTGTGTGCTCGGCGACGATCCGGGCACATGGTTCGGCACGCCGGAGCTCGATGACAGCGGCCGCGTGGCGCGCATCCCCGTCGGCTCCGAAACGCTCACGGGCGCGCAGGCGCGTGCACTCTTTTCCCTGCGCTCGGCAGCGTTTTCCGTTGCCTACAGCGGCGGGATGTTCACCTTCACCGTCACGGGCAGCGGCCACGGCGTCGGCATGAGCCAGTACGGCGCGAACGTCATGGCCATCCGCGGCAGCGGCTATGCCGACATTCTCGCGCACTACTACCCCGGAACGACGCTCATCCGCGCGGAGGGGTAGATGAAGAAAAGAGACGTTCTCAGAACGTCTCTTTTCTTCGTTGATCGTGCAATTTACTGCATCGTTTCGTCCGCATAGGTGTTCTCGTCCACATAGTAGACCATCACGGACGCGGTGGCGAGCAGTTCGCCCGCATCATTGAACACCTCCGCCGTCACAAGGCCGGTCGTGCGGCCCTCCTTGACGACACGGCCGTGCGCCACGAGCTTGGATGTGTCCTTGCCCGGACGCAGAAACTGGATGCTGCTGTCGAGCGTCACGGTGATGCGCCCGCCGGTACGCGCGGCAACGCCGGTCGCCACATCGCACATACTGAAGATCAGCCCGCCGTGTGCCATGCCGAGCGGGTTCATGGCGTCCTGCGTCATCTCGACTTCGACGACGCTCGTGCCTTCGCCGACCTCGGTGACAACGATGTGGTTGTGTGAATTAAAGCCGTGAAACGTGTTGTAGCGAAACGGGTCACGAAATGCGCTCAAATCTTGCTGTACTTGGTTCTGCTCCATGCTGGGGTACGCCTCCGTCTGAATGCTTTATCATTTTTTACATTAAGACGTTATCGTACCACGTTCGCGCGTTTTCGTCAAAACAATTTTTCCGTCGTGCACCTCCGCCGTCACGACATCGCCCTGTTGGAGCGTGCCGTCGAGCAGCATGCCCGCCGCCTGATCGGCGATCGTGCTCTGGATGGCCCGGCGCAGCGGCCGCGCGCCGTACACGGGGTCATACCCCGTGGCCAAGAGCGCATCGAGCGCCGCGTCCGGCACCTGCAGCTCCACGCCCGCGCGCTCCATGCGCGTGTTGACCGTGTCGAGGAGCTTCTGCGCGATCTGGCGGATGTTGGCGCGCGTGAGCTTGTGAAAGACGATGATGTCGTCGACGCGGTTGAGAAACTCCGGCCGAAACGTCTTTTTCAGGTCGGACATGACCATGCTGCGGATCTCGGCGTCCGTGCGCCCGGCGCCCTCGCCCGTCTGCTGCGTGAAGCCGAGGCTGCGGCGGCTGTCCGTGATGGCCTTTGCGCCGACGTTCGAGGTCATGACGACGACGGCGTTGCGGAAGTTCACCTTCCGCCCGAGCGAATCCGTGAGCTGGCCGTCCTCCATGACCTGCAGCAGGAGGTTGAACACGTCCTCGTGCGCCTTTTCGATCTCGTCGAACAGCACAACGGAATACGGCTTGCGGCGCACCTTTTCCGTGAGCTGGCCGCCCTCCTCGTGGCCGATATAGCCAGGGGGCGAGCCGATGAGCCGCGAGACGCTGTGCCGCTCCATATATTCCGACATGTCCACGCGGATGAGCGCCTTCTCGTCGCCGAAGAGCGCCTCGGCCAGCGCGCGGCAGAGCTCCGTCTTCCCGACGCCGGTCGGGCCGAGGAACAGAAAGCTGCCGATCGGGCGGTTCGGGTCGCCAAGACCGACGCGGCTGCGGCGGATCGCGTTCGAGACCGCGTGCACGGCCTCCTCCTGCCCGACGACGCGGCGGCGCAGCGACGCCTCCATCTGCAGCAGCTGCTTGCTCTCGCTCGAAGTGATGCCCGCGACGGGGATACCCGTCCAGAGCGAAACGATCTCGGCCACGTCCTCGCCCGTCACGGCGCGCACGGGGCCGGCATGCGTCTGCTCCCACTGACTGCGCAGCTGCTCGAGCTCCGTGCGCAGCTTCTGCTCGCGGTCGCGCAGGCGGGC
Organism: Clostridiales bacterium; assembly: GCA_025757645.1. Taxonomy (NCBI): domain Bacteria; kingdom Bacillati; phylum Bacillota; class Clostridia; order Eubacteriales; species Clostridiales bacterium. The sequence goes on along the minus strand of CP107216.1, from coordinate 1,013,604 downwards.
CGCGCGCTCGAAATTCTGCGCGCGCACGGCGCTTTCCATATCCGCGGTCGTGTTCGTCAGCTGCATCTCCAGCGCGTGCACCCGCTCCGGCTGCACGAGCGCCTGCATGCGCACGCGCGAGGCCGCCTCGTCCACGAGGTCGATGGCCTTGTCCGGCAGCCAGCGGTCGCCGATATAGCGTACGGAGAGCGTGATGGCCTTGCGCAGCGCATCGTCCGTGATGTGCAGGCGGTGGTGCGCCTCGAGCCGTTCGCGCAGACCGCGCAGGATCAGCAGGCTCTGCTCCGGCGTGGGCTCTGCAATGCGCACAGGCTGAAAGCGCCGCTCGAGCGCCGCGTCCTTTTCGATATACTTGCGGTACTCCTCGAGCGTCGTCGCGCCGATGATCTGCAGCTCGTCGCGCCCGAGCGCGGGCTTGAGAATGTTCGCCGCGTCGATCGCGCCCTCGGCCGAGCCCGCGCCGACGATCGTGTGCAGCTCGTCGATGAAGAGAATCACATTCCCCGCTCGCTGCACCTCGTGCAGGACGCACTTGACGCGCTCTTCAAAGTCGCCGCGGTACTTTGTGCCCGCGAGCATGGCCGTCAGGTCCACACTCACAATACGCTTGTTGCGCAGATCCTCGGGCACGTTGCCGTCCGAAATGCGCTGCGCCAGCCCCTCGGCCACCGCCGTCTTGCCGACGCCGGGCTCGCCGATGAGCACGGGGTTATTCTTGCTGCGGCGCGAGAGGATCTGGATGGCGCGCTCGATCTCCCGGTCGCGGCCGATGACCGGGTCCATCTTCCCGCCGGCTGCCAGCTCCGTGAGGTCGCGGCCGTACTGGTCGAGCGTTTTCGTGTCGGCGGCGCGGCGCGTCTGGGACCGCGGGGCCGACTGCTGCGGCCGGGGCTTATACTCCGGCCGGCCGAACACGTCCATGATGTCCGTGTAGATCTTGTTCAGGTCGCCGCCGGCCGCCACGATGATGCGCGCACCGGCGCTGTCCGCCTCGCGGAGGATGCCCATGAGGATGTGCTCCGTGCCAACGTAACAGTGACCGAGCCGGTTGGCATCCTCGGCGGCCAGCTCGATGACGTGCCGCGCCCGGGGGCTGAGCCCCTGCTCGGGCGCGCCGGGCACGCCGCGGCCGACCGTCTCCGTGACCATGCGCGTGAGCACGGCGTCCGTCAGCGCGTTATCGGTCAGAATGCGGGCGCCGAGCCCCTCCCCCTCCCGGATGATGCCGAGCAGGAGATGCTCCGTGCCCACATAACTGTGCCCCATGCCCAGGGCTGCGTCGTGCGCCTTTGTGATCGCCGTGGATGCCCGCTGTGTAAACCGTTCGCTGCCGCGCATAGATCGTTTGCCTCCTTCGCTGGTCATACGCCTCTATTATCGCCCGGCTGGCACAAGGAAACTGCCGAATCCGGGAAGCTGATTTTTATTATTTCCACCCCTTCCTGTATTTTAATCAACATGCTTTTCCGAATTTCGAAAATGACGGTTGATTTTTCGGATTTTTGTGCTACAATGACTCCATACCAGAGGAAGAGAAGTCTGGTCAAAATCATAGGAGGTAATTACAATGGCATTTGTTATTGGCGACGATTGCGTCATGTGCGGCACCTGTGCTGCGAACTGCCCGGCTGAGGCGATTTCCGAGGGCAATGGCAAGTACGTCATCAACGCGGACAGCTGCATGGAGTGCGGCACCTGCGCTGCGAACTGCCCGGTGGGCGCGATCTCTGTCGACTAATTCGACCGAGAACAACGCAAACGGATGAGGCGATATGCTCCAGGCATATCGCCTCTATCTATTTCAGACGATTTTCGCGGAAGGAGCGGATGCCATGCCCCCCTGCGTACAATATGACGATCTGTGGCCGGGCGGGCCGCGGTTTGCGCGCTCCGGCGCCGGGTTCGCCCTCGGCACGGACAGCGTGCTGCTGGCCGATTTTGCGGCTGACCGCCGCGTGCGCCGCTTTGCCGACCTCGGCTGCGGCGCCGGCGTGCTGACGGTGCTGCTGCTGCACGCGCTGCCGCAAGCGGCGGCCGTCGGCGTGGAGCTGCAGCCGGACGCGGCGCAGCTCTGCCGGAACAATCTCGAGGCCAACGGCCTGACCGGCCGGGCGCAGATCCTCTGCGCCGACCTGCGCGAGCACCGCGCGGTGCTCCCGGCCGGCAGCTTTGACCTCGTCGTGGCAAACCCGCCGTACTTCGCCGCGGGCAGCGGCTATACCTCGCCCGACCCCATGCGCGCGCACGCGCGCGACGAGCGCACCTGCACCATGCAGGACATCTGCGCCGCCATGGCCTATCTCACGCGCTGGGGCGGCTCGGCCGCGCTCGTGCACCGGCCGGAGCGGCTGAGCGAGCTGCTGTGCGCGCTCACGGCCGCCGGGCTCGAGCCCAAGCGCCTGCGCACCGTGGCGCACACGGCGCATGCGGCGCCCAGCCTCGTGCTGGTCGAGGCACGCCGCGGCGGAAAGCCGGGGCTCAAGCTCCTGCCGCCGCTGGCACTGTGCGCACCCGACGGCACGGACTCGGAAGAGATCCGCAGAATTTATCACAGGAGGACGTGACTATGAGCGGAACACTGTATCTGGTCGGCACGCCGATCGGCAACCTCGGCGACCTGTCCGTGCGTGCACTCGAGACGCTGCGCAGCGCCGACTTCATCGCCGCCGAGGACACGCGCGTGACGGCGAAGCTCCTCAACCATTTTGAGATCAAAAAACCGTGCGTGAGCTACTATGAGCACAACAAATACGCCAGCGGTGAGAAGATCGTCGCCCGGCTGCTTGCCGGTGAGACGTGCGCGCTCGTGACCGACGCCGGCATGCCCGCCATCTCCGACCCCGGTGAGGACATCGTGCGCCAGTGCGCCGAGCAGGGCATCGACGTGCAGGTCATCCCCGGCCCGTGCGCGGCCATCGCGGCGCTGGCCGTGTCCGGCCTGCCGACGCAGCAGTTTTGCTTCGAGGGCTTCCTCGCCGTGAGCGGCAAGACCCGGCGCGAGCATCTTGAGCGCCTGCGCGGCGAGACGCGCACGATGATCTTCTACGAAGCGCCGCACAAGCTGCTGCGCACGCTCTGCGACCTGCGCGACACGTTCGGCGGCGCGCGGGAGATCACGCTCGCGCGCGAGCTGACCAAGCTCCATGAGCAAAAGCTGCGCACGACGCTCGACGGCGCGGTGGCCTACTTCACCGAGACGCCGCCGAAGGGCGAATTCGTGCTCGTGCTGCGCGGCGCACCCGAGCGCTCGGAGCCGGTCGTCACGGCCGAGCAGGCGCTCGAGATCGTGGCACGCTACCGCAGCGAGGGCCGCGCGCTCAAAGAGGCGTGCAAGCTCGCCGCGGCAGACACCGGCTTCGGCAAAAATGAGCTGTATCAGATGGCGCTCAACGCCTGAGCCCCCGCAGACGATAAAAAAAGTCCCCTGACCGACGGTCAGGGGACTTTTTTGCTCCGTGCTCAGAGCTTCTCGTTCATGGCGCGGATGCAGTCGGGGCAAATGTTCTTGCCTTTGTAGTTGATGATGTCTTTCGCGTTATCACAGAAGATGCAGGCCGGCTGATACTTGCGCAGGATGATGGACTCACCATCCACGAAGATCTCGATGCGGTCTTTTTCCTCAATGCCGAGGGTTCTTCTCAGCTCGATGGGGAGCACGATACGGCCGAGCTCGTCAACTTTTCTCACAATGCCTGTGGACTTCATGGTAAATGCCTCCAATACGAATGGAATAAATTGAGAAAGATTCGATCATTCATTTCAACACCTGCATTATACCAAACGTTGACAAAAAGTCAACGAATTCGCGGCAACTTGTCCGATGAATTGCGTTTTTCTACCATTTGTATATTTTTGCATGCTTCAAATTCATCTGTTTTGTGAATAATCACCGAAAACATAAAATTTTTTAATCATCAGCGACCACGCCAAATCGTCCTAACGCCGTGCGGCAAAACATATACTGCACTGGTTGCCCGTGCCGGCGCCGGCCGCACACAGCCGGACGCAGCGCCGCGGACAACCGCAGTTTTCAGGAAAGGACGCAAAGGCATGGCATTGACCTGGGTCTGGGTAGGCATGGTGTGCGTGGCGCTGATCTACGGCGCGGCGACAGGGCAGAGCGCGGCCGTCGGCGCGGCGGCGGCGCAGGGTGTGCAGCAGGCGGTGACGTTTTGCCTGACGGTGGGCGGCATGATCTGCCTGTGGTCCGGCGTGATGGAGGTCATGCGGCGCAGCGGCATCGCGGCCGGGCTGTCCAGACTGCTGCAGCCGGTGCTGCGGCGGTTGTTCCCGCGAGCGTCGCGCGATGCACAGACGCTCGACGCACTGAGCATGAACGTGAGCGCGAACCTGCTCGGGCTCGGCAACGCGGCGACGCCGGCCGGCGTGCGCGCCGCACAGGCGATGGCGCGCGAGCTCCGGGGCAGCAAAGCCAGCGACGAGCTGTGCCTGCTGGTGGTACTCAACACGGCGTCGATCCAGCTGCTGCCGGTCACGATCGCCGCGGTGCGCGAGGCGGCGGGCGCGGCCGTGCCGTTCGATATTCTGCCGGCCGTGTGGGTGACCTCCCTGTGCTCGGTCACGGTCGGACTGCTGACCGGGAAGTGCCTGTCGCGCGTATGGCGGTGAGCGACGTGTTGGCGCTGACCGTCCCGGCGCTGCTGGCCGGTGTGGGGCTCTACGGCGCGCTGACGGGGACGGACGTCTTTTCTGCGCTGACGGCCGGAGCGCTCGACGGGCTGCGGACCGTGGTGCGCATCTTCCCCGCCCTGGTGGCGCTGCTGGCGGCTGTGAGCATACTGCGCGCTTCCGGGGCGCTCGATGCGCTCACGCGCCTGTGCGCGCCGGTGCTGGCGTGGCTCGGCATCCCGCCGGAGACGGCGATCCTCATGGTCGTGCGGCCGGTCAGCGGCAGCGGCGCGCTGGCCGCGGCCAGCGACATCATCGGCGCCTACGGGCCCGATTCCCGCATCGGCCGCACCGCCGCCGTCATGCTCGGCTCGACCGAGACGACGTTCTACGTGCTGGCCGTGTATTTCGGCGCCTGCGGCGTCCGGCGCAGCCGCTGGGCAATCCCTGCCGCCATCGCCGCCGACCTGACCGGCTTTCTCGTGGCCGCCGCGCTCGTGCGCTGGATCTGGGGCGCATAGCGCCGCCGACAAATTGCACAAAAGCGCCCATCTGGACTGATATTTTCTTGACGAAACGCCTATTTTGCAAAAATTCGCACTTTTCACTTTACAACGCCGCACGAATGTGTTATAAAATAATCACGTTAGTTAATAAATTAACTCAACGTTCTTCCGATTTCTTTCTTTTCTCTTCTTATTTTTGCTCTCTCGACAGCAGCGTGTCGCCACTCTCCGGCGGCACGCTGTTGCCGTTTCTGTCCGGAAGCGCAAAAATGCCCTCCCCCGCGTGCGCGGTGGGAGGGCATTTGCTTGTCTCAAAATTCCGGTCACATTTTTTCCGGTGCGGTCACGCCGATGATATCCAGACCGATCTCGAGCACGCGGCGCGTCGTGTCGGCCAGCTTCAGGCGCGCGTCGCGCACGGCGGGCTCCGCGTCCTTGATGCGGCAGACATTGTAGAACCGGTGGAAGCGCGCGGCCAGCTCCGTCACGTAGCGGTTGATGCGGCTGGGATCGTAATCGCGCGCGGCAAGGTGGATCTCCTCCGGGAGCATGGCGATCTGCTTGATGAGCTCGTGCTCCTGCGGCGTCGTGAGCAGGGCCACGTCCACATCCGCCGCAGCGGGCACGGCGCAGCCGACCTCGGCCATGGCGGCGAGCAGCGTGCAGATGCGCGCGTGCGCATACTGGACGTAGTAGACGGGGTTTTCGCTGTCCTGCCGGATGGCGAGGTCGAGGTCAAACTCCAGATGCGAGTCCGGCTTGGCGTTGAAGAAAAAGCGGCAGGCATCCACGCCGATCTCGTCCATGAGGTCAGCGAGCGAGAGCGCCTTACCCGTGCGCTTGGAGACCTTGACGATCTCGTCGCCGCGCATGAGGCGCACCATCTGCATGATGAGGAAGTCGAGCTTGCGGCCCTCGAGCCCCAGCGCGGGCGCACGCATGGTCGCGGCGAAGCGAATGGCGTGGCCGTGGTGATCCGCGCCCCAGACGTCGATGACGCGGTCAAAGCCGCGCTCGATGAATTTGTTGCGGTGATAGGCGATGTCGACCGCGTAGTACGTATAAAACCCGTTCGAGCGGCGCAGGACCTCGTCCTTATCGGCGCCGAGGTCGGTGTTGCGCAGCCAGAGCGCGCCGTCCTTTTCATACGTCAGGCCGGCGTCCACAAGCAGCTGCACCGTCTCGGTCACGTAGCCGGAACTGTGCAGGCTGCTCTCAAGAAACCACTGATCAAAATGGATGCGGTAGCGCTCGAGGTCGCGCTGCATACGCGCAATGTTGTACGGCAGGCCGAAGGCCACGAACGCCGCGCAGCGCTCGGCGCTCGGCATGGTGAGGTACTTGTCGCCGTCACGCTCGTAGATCAGTTTGGCAAGCTCCCGGATGTCGTCGCCGTGGTAGCCGTTGTCCGGGAATTCCACGGCGTCCTCGCCCTGGATGAGCTGAAGATAGCGCGCCTCGATGGACTTGCCGAACAGGTCGACCTGATTGCCGGCATCGTTGACGTAAAACTCGCGCCAGACATTGTAGCCCGCGCGGTCGAGCACGGACGCGAGCGCGTCGCCGAGCACGCCGCCGCGCGCGTTGCCGATCGTCATGGGCCCGGTCGGATTGGCGGATACGAACTCCACCATGACCTTTTCCCCGTGGCCATCGTCCACGCGGCCATAGTCCGCGCCGGCTTCGTCCACGGCAGTCAGCACGTCCTGATACCACTTGTCGGACAGGCGGAAGTTCAAAAAGCCCGGCCCTGCCGCCTCAACGGAGGCAAACCACGTGCCGTCCAACTCCATGTGCGCGATGAGCGCCTCGGCGATCTTGCGTGGGGCCATGTGCATGGTCTTGGCCGACGCCATGGCGTGGTTGGCGGCAAAGTCGCCGTTGGCGGTGTCCTTCGGCTGCTCGACGGAGCCGCGCACGTCCGCGCCCTCGGGCAGATCGCCCGCCGCGGCGGCGCGCAGATATGCTTCCCGGATGCACGCATCCACGGCGGCGCGTGCCTGTTCGATTCGATTGGCCATAATCAGTTACCCCCTATTCTATAATCTTATTGTTCTCGGACGGTGATCTTCAGCTGGTTGCGGTTGGCGCAGGCATGGTCAAAATCCACGACATACAACAGATCCAGCACCCCGCCGTGCTCGCCCAGCGTGGAGCGGTAGCGCTGCGTCTCCAGCCCGACCGTGCTGGTGCCATACGGTGTCTGGTACAAAAACGTGTTGCGCGCGCCGGGGGCAAAGACCATCCGGCTCGTGACGGTGCCGGTGCGCTTGAGCACGGCGCTCGACGGCGTGAAAGTGATGGTCGTGAGCGTGCCGGCCATGCCGGTCAGCTCGCTCTCGGGATAGGTGAGCACCCCGCAGCCGTCGACGCAGGTATACTCCCCGTCGGTCGAAAACTGCACCAGCTCGTCCGGCTCCTGCTCGAAAACATCGGCCTGGGAGCCCTCGATCGTGATAACGACCTGCATACGCCGCCTCCTTTGCATAACAGTGCGATTCTATTATCATATACTGTTTTGTCCAACTTCGCAACAGAAAAATGGTGTAGAATTTCCCGCCGCCGTTTGCTATAATGGTAGCACAAGCGCATCCGCCGCCGACCGCTGCGGATGCCAGCCATTTTTCGGGGGCGCAGGCTCCCGTCGGGAGGGATGACCGGATGAACATAGAACTCACCGACAAGGAGTTCCGGCGGCTGCTGGATCTCGTCTACATCGGCAACTGGATCCTCAACTCCACACGCGAGAAAGACCGGTTTGAGGATTACGATATTTTGCAGGAAAAGCTCTTTGCGCAGTGCGCCAAAAACGGCATGAACGCGCTCATTTCCCGCTGGCAGGGGCACATTTTCCCCTCGCCCGCCTACGAAAACGGCGGCATTCACGAGGCCATCGCCGACTATGAGGACGCCGTGTTTTTCGACATTCTGGCCGAGGAGCTGGCGCGGCGCGACCTGGGCTGTCTCGACAGCGAGCCCGCCGACTATACCGAGCTCAACGCCCGCATGGATGAATACATGGACGAATTTGAAAAGTCCGGCGTGGAAAATCTGGTGCTGGAGACATGAGCACACGCACCATCGAAACGCCCATCGGCCTGCTGACGCTCCAGGCGGACGAAGCCGCCGTCACGGCCATCCGCTTCGGCGCGGACGGCGCGCAGGACGCCTCGCCCCTGCTCGACGCGGCCGAGGCGCAGCTGCGGGAATACTTTGCGGGCACGCGGCGGACATTCGACCTGCCGCTCGCCCCGCGCGGCACCGCATTTCAGCAGCGGGTCTGGGCGGCGCTGCGCGCCATCCCCTACGGCGAGACGTGCACGTATGGCGAGCTCGCCGCCGCCATCGGCAGCCCGAGTGCCAGCCGCGCCGTCGGCATGGCCAACCACCACAACCCGATCCCGATCGTCATCCCCTGCCACCGCGTCATCGGCGCGAACGGCACACTCACCGGCTATGCCGGCGGGCTGGAGATTAAGCGAAAGCTGCTGGCGCTCGAGGGGATCACCATTTTAAAATAAGCAACATATGGAAAAATGACCGCCAGCAAGACTCTTTGCTGCGCCCCGCGAGCAGTCCCGTGTTTTATCTCTGCCGCTTTTTTTCTTCACGAGCGCCATCGGACTTCTTTGGCTCGCATACCGAACGAGCGGTTTTCGACATACAAAAAACCGGTACATAGTACATCAAGCATACATTTATAAAAAACAACAAGCGTCTCCGTGCATGCCGTGCGGAGGCGCTTGTTGCATAGTTTTGCGCGCGCGCGGCCATACTGTGCGCAGGAGATGAGGACAATGCGCATGAGCAACGAAGAATATGCGGCGTTTGTCGATTCGCTCTCGCCGCGCTCGCCCATCTGGGGCGACCTGCTGCGCGCGGGGCTGGTCGGCGGCGCGATCTGCGTGGTCGGTCAGGCACTGGTGAACCTGTATGAACACTGGGGCGCATCGGCGGTCACAGCGGCAACGTGGTGCTCGATCACGCTGGTGTTTCTCGGCGCGCTGCTGACGGGGCTGGGCGTTTACGACGATCTGGCGCGGTTCGCCGGGGCGGGATCTCTGGTGCCGATCACGGGGTTTGCAAACTCCGTGGTGTCCCCAGCGCTGGAATTCAAGACCGAGGGCTTCGTCACGGGCACGGCGGTCAAGATCTTCACGATCGCAGGGCCGGTGATCGTCTACGGCATCAGCGCAAGCGTGATCTACGGGCTGATCCTGGCCGTCTTCGGACTGGTCTGACAAGGAGGAACACATGAAAGAAGATAAACGCGGCGGGCGCAAGCCCGCGCCTGTGCCGACCGGGCACGATCAGCGCGCGGCGGCGCGCGACCACAGCGTCCCGCACGGCAACCGGAAAAACGACGCCATCCCGCCGAGCAAGGCGCACGCGCCGGACGGCATCTCCGGCTACTGGGGATAAGCGCACCCATCTCGAATGGGATCGTTTGCTTTTGTCTATGCTCCGCAAGCCGGAAAGCCGCTGGCAGTCGGCAGCCGCCTCGAATGGGATTGTTTGCTTTTTTCTGCGCACGGCGCAAAGTGGAAGCCCGTCGTCAATCGGCGGTAACTTCCAATAGACGCCCCCCCACTCCCGCGGAAACTTCTGAGCAGCGGGGGAGCTCGAGGGGGCGAAGCGCCCGCCTCGAATGGGATCGTTTGCTTTTTTCTGCGCGCGGCGCAGAAAAAAGCGGCCGCTGATCGCTCAGCGGCCGCTTGCGGGATTTACTTAGAACTCGGTCGTAACCGGTTTGCGGGTATGGAACTCATGGAGGACATTGTACAGCCAGCCAACGAGCTTCATATCCAGATTGAACTGGTACACGGTGAACAGAGCGCCGGAGGTAGCCAGCAGGATGGTGAGAAGCTTCTTCAACAGTTTCATGTAATCGTCTCCTTACTTCTTGGCGAGACCCTTCTGGCGAGCGTACTCGGCAGCACCCAGAGCGCCCATCAGCTGCGGGTCGGTCTTCAGCTCAACGACTTTGAACTTCAGCACGTGCTCGATGGCCTGCTTCAGGCCGGCGTTCTTCGCGCAGCCGCCCGTCAGCGTGATGCTGTCGGTGGCGCCGGCCTTCTTGGCCATGACGAAGCAGCGCTTGGCGACGGCCATCTCGATGCCGGCGGCGATCTCGTCGGTCGGCTTGCCTTCGCCCACGAGGGTGATGACTTCGGACTCCGCGAAAACGGTGCACTGCGCCGTGATCGGGATGACGTTCTTCGCCGTCAGGGACAGGTTCGAGAACTCCGGCAGGCTCATCTCGAAGGAGCGGGCCATGGCCTCGAAGAAGCGGCCGGTACCGGCGGAGCACTTATCGTTCATCGCGAAGCTCTTGACCGTGCCGTCGGTGTCGATGCTGATGCCCTTAACGTCCTGGCCGCCGATATCGATGATGGCGCGGACTTCCGGGTTCGTGACGTGCACGCCCATGGCGTGGCAGGAGATCTCGGAGATGTTCTCGTCGGCGAACGGGACCTTGTTGCGGCCGTAGCCGGTGCCGATGAGGTAAGCGAGCTCCTTGGAGTCCTTCAGGCCGACCTTGTCGCAGACTTCCTGCATCGCCGCGATCGCGGACTGCTCCGCATTGATCTTGCTGCGGATCGTCGTGTCGGCGCACATTTTGCCGTTCTCGTCAAGAATAACTGCCTTCGTGTAGGTGGAACCTACGTCGCATCCGCCAAAGTATTTCATAGTATTACTTCCTCCTGAATGTTTTTAATGTCCGATATACGTTTATACGTTCAAATGCTCCGAATTACCAGGTGACCTCGTCATCGATGTCGATGAGGGTGGCGTCGACCGGCTCCGCGTGCATGACGTTGACCATGTAGTTGTTCACACGGCCGCGCATGTCCTTACGGGAAACGGTACGCGGATCCATCAGGTCGTGCTCGACCCAGATCAGGTGGATACCAAGCTCACGTGCCTGATCGTCGAACAGGCCCTGCAGGCCGGCCATCGTCTTGCAGCAGACGTGCTGATACATGATGACGACGTTCGCGTTGAAGTTCTCGCACTGTCTCCACAGCTCGCCCAGAACGTGATCGTGGCCGCCGTTGGTGTGGCGACGCATGACCATGCGCTCGTACAGACGGCAGAGGTCGTTGATGGCCTCTTCCTTGTCGGTGGTGTTGAGCATCTTGGTCATGTTCAGCGCTTCCATCTCGGTCAGCGCGTAAATGCCCCAGCAGTTGGCCAGCCAGTTGGAGAAGTTGGCATAGAAGTGGGCCGGGCAGCTCCAGATGAGCGCACGGTACTTCTCATAGCCGCCGACGTAAGCGGGCAGCTTCTTCTCGTAGGTCTCCATCATGGTCTTGCAGATCTTGCGCTGCGTCTTCAGGCCTTCGGGGAACAGGCCGCCGTCCATCTCGTAGTTCCACTTACGGAACAGCTCGAAGGAGGAACCGACCAGCTGCGGATAGTGGGTCTTGTTGATCTCCCACTTCTCCATCTCGAGCCGGGTGCACTCGTTCATCTTCTCCATGGTGGCGAAGTAAGTGTCCCAGTTCCAGGTCTCGCCGGTGAGGCCCTCGACCCAGTGGATGCAGTCCTTCATGTCGGCAGCCGCCATCTCGGTGGTGTCCTCGTCGTCGTAACGGACGGGCATGCACAGCGGGTAGCTCGGCATGAACTTGCTGAAGCGGCGATCCTGGAAGGACGTCGCCATGACGGAACCGTCGCACGGCATGGAGGAGGCGATGAAGCCCTGGCCGCACATCGGGTACTCGTCCTTGACCGCGCAGCCGCACTCAGCCGTCGGCAGCGGGCAGGTATCGGACGGGAGGCCGTAGCTCTCGATGGCGTCGATGTACGGGATGAGGGTCAGCTGGTCCATCTCGGAGACCATGAAGACCGGGATCATCTGGTACGGGATGCCGAGCAGGTTCGGGAAGCCGGCCATCATCTGCGCCATCGTCATTTCGTCGAACATGATGATGCGCTTGTTGATCTTCTGGTTGCCGCCGATCTTCGCGTCCGCCATGATGAGGTTGGCGATCAGATCCTCGGCCCAGTGGGTAATGGCGACCCACATATCAAAGTCAGCCTGCAGCAGCTTGCCGCGGCGGCCGAACACGCTGCGGTCGACCACAGCCGGGGTGGCCAGGTAGGAAGCGAACCAGTGATACTCGAACACGGCCAGCATAATGGACATGGGGTCCTTCATGACCATGTTGAGCATGCCGCCCCAGATCTTCAGCCAGCCGACAAAGTCGTAGCCGACGCTCTTGAGGCCCTTCCACTCACGGCGGGCAAACGCGATGGCGTCTTTCTTATACAGATAACCGAGGTGACGGTCGCCGTTCATGAGCCAATCGATCTTGGCGCTGGTGTCCATGGCGGCGAATTCCTTGAACTCGGCCGTAATGCGGTCCTTATCGCGCTGGAGGCTCAGCTTGGTCTTCGCTGCGACCTGGGACCAGTCGATATCCTGGATCATGCCCTTCCAGACCTTCAGGTCGGAGGGGACATTTTTCTTCATCCATGCAATGTTACTTTTCAGCATTTATTTGTCCTCCTTCGCAGCCTTATGAATCTGCTTGATCTCAAGGCTCTCGACAAAGGCCTGCAGTCTCGTGCGGAGCTGACCGGAGGAGCGAGCCATATACGGGCGGTCGATGGACAGGACCGGCCAGCCATACTCTTCGTTCATGATATGGCTTGCCAGCGCGCGCTCGAATGCCCAGAAATCGCAGAACTTCATGGATTCGTAGATGATGCCTTCGGCACCGTTCTCGGTGGCGAGACGGTTGATCGTGTCGCGGCGCTCCTGGATCTTCTCCTGGCTCATGTAGCGCGGGCACTGCGTGGTCTTCAGGTAGTGGGCGCAGATCTGCGTGAGGACGTCGTCCGTGTCGTTGAGCTCGATGACTTCACGGCCCGGCGTGCTGCCGAAGCAGAAACGGTCGGCAACGATCATCGCGCCGGCGTCTTCGACCATGCGGGTCATGTCGAGGTCGTCGATCTCGGAGCCGATGAGGGCCACGCGGCAGCGGTACCACGGCTTGGCGTCGACTTTTCTCTTCTTGATCTCTGCCAGCGTCTCCTTCAGGTACGGGAGGATCTTGCTCTTCGGGCAGCAGTAAGTAACCAGGTTGAGGACGTGGAATTCATAACCGGTGATGGGCGGGTTCTCCAGCTTGCGCATATCGCCGATCTCGGTGATGATCTTGCAGACCTCGTTGTGCTCCTTGACGGCCTTGCGCAGCGCCTTGTCGGACGTATCCACGCCGTAGGTCTCGGCCAGCACGTTCAGGAAGCGGTTGCGGATCTGCTTGACGTAGTGCTTGAGGGTGTAGTCCTTGACTTTGTACGGGATGTCGCAGTGGGTAACGAACATCTTCTTGTTGGGCATGTCGGGGGCAGCGACCAGCTCGATGTTCTCCATGCAGCGGTTCATCTCCGCGCAGGCGTCCACACCAGCGATGGCGTCGAGGAAGTTATAGCCGCCCTCGATCGCACGCTCCACGAGTGCTCTGCAGTACTCGCAGGTGTAGTTGGACATGTAGTAGGATGCGATGTCGAATGAACCCGTTTTCGGCGCACGAAGTCTAACCGAGAAACAGTTGTCTACGTTGAGGACCACTTCGGGCATGTGATAGCAAGTGTAAGCGATGGGGTGCATACCCTCATCCTTGGCCTGCTGCACGAGCTCGTTGTTGGCGCTGTCAAGAAGGTTCTCAAAGTAGATCAGATGCTTTAAATCCTTCAAATGTTACACCTCTTCTTCCCTTTTTTATGGTTTTCGTTTGATTGGGCTCGCCGGGGGCGTTCCCCCATGGTGGTCACGGACATGGAAACCGTCGCTGTGTCTCCGGCCGAAACGTGCGGTTCTTCAAAGCGTACCACCCTTATGTAACACTTCAAAGCATTCCGTCCAAAAACGCAAGGATAGCTTCCGTTATCACGTCAACAGATTAACATATTCGCGCACAATTTACAAGTCTTTTATCACATATGGGGGCAAAAAATTGTTGATTCTTACAAGAGGATATGATAAACTTTTGATAATCCATTCAGAGCAGGGTGATTTTTCCGCACGGCGGCCCTGCCCCACTTCAGAAAGGAGTGTTTCCCATGCACGAACATGAACACGATCACGATCATGCACATCACTGCCACCCGCACAGCCACGAGCACACCGGCGATAAGCCGATGAGCCCTGAGGAAGTGCTGGCGCTGCTGAACTATATGCTCGACCACAACCGCCACCACGCCGACGAGCTGCACGACATCTGCCACGCGCTGGAAGATGAGGGCAAGGCCGAGGCGGCCGCGGCTCTGGCCGAGGCGCTGCATGCATTTGACCACGGCAACGACAAGCTCGAAAAAGCCCTCGAGCTTGCCAAACAGGCATAACGGGTAAAAAGGAGCGAACGACCATGTGTCTTTCTGATGCATATGAGATCAAGGACGGCAAACAGAACCTTGTCTGCTCGCGCGTGTGCAACGTGTCCGCCGACGGCGAGAACGTCACGCTGACCGACCTGATGGGGATCCGCAAGATCGTCCCCGGCAAACTCAAAAAAGTGGACCTGATGAGCAACGTCATCCTCATCGAGCCCTGCTGAAACGAAGCTGCCAGCCGGCGCCCGGAAGATCTGGGCGTCGGTTTTTTCTATGCGCGGGAAGCAAGTTTTCCTTGCATTTTCCTGCCCTTTCCTTTATAGTATGGGGAATCTGCGGAAAAAGGGACGTGAAGATATGGGTTTTTGGGAACTGGTCGTGCTGGCCGTCGGCCTGTCGATGGATGCGTTCGCCGTGTCCATCTGCAAGGGGCTGGCATTGCAGCGCGTATCATGGAAGGAATGCTGCATCGCCGGGGCGTGGTTCGGCGGTTTTCAGGCGCTCATGCCGCTGCTGGGCTATCTGCTCGGCACGCAGTTTGAGCAGTTTGTCACCTCCGTCGATCACTGGATCGCGTTCGTGCTGCTGGGCATCATCGGCGGCAACATGATCCGCGAGGCGCTGTCAAAGGACGAGGATAAGCTCGACGGCTCGCTGGCGTTCAAGACCATGCTCCTGCTGGCGATCGCAACGAGCATCGACGCGCTCGCCGTCGGCATCACGTTCGCGTTTCTGCCCGGCACGCGCATCGTGCCCGCCGTGGCGCTCATCGGCTCGATCACCTTCGTCTTTTCCGCAGCCGGCATCCGGCTCGGCAACGTGTTCGGCCTGCGCTACAAGAGCAAGGCCGAGTTTGCCGGCGGCGTGATCCTCATCCTGCTCGGCACGAAGATCCTGCTCGAGCACCTCGGTGTTTTGTAAAAAAGGCCCTTTTTACTCCACGATCCTGCCCGGATTGTGGAGTTTTTTCACGCTTTTTGCGTTTGGAGACAAGTTTTCACACCCGCGCGAATATGTTGAATCAGCAGCAAAAATCCTCCAATTCAGGGAAGTAGAAAACGGAAAATCTGCACAACAATTCCTTTCACATTTGTTGAAAAAGGCAATTTTTTTACGCCGGAAAAAGATTTGGCCGGTTTCTCTTGCGATTTTGTGAAATTTAAGATATAGTTTAGGTCAAGCGTTCGGTATTAGACTGAAAAATGCTTAAATGAGTGGAGGAACGACATGAAAAAAGTATTACTCACGATCATCAGCGTCTGCCTGATCGCTGCGAGTATCTTCGGCCTGTTCGCCGGAGTGAGCAGCTTCAGCGACATCATGAATGTCAAAGAGTACAAAGAAAAGGACGCCAAAGAGGGTCTGGAGTCCATCGACACGCTCGATGCCGGCCTTGACCAGCTGCAGGAGAACGAGGGCACGTACCTCGCCGGCGTGGACACCTACACCGCCGGCCTGGTCTCTTACTCCGAGGGCAAATCGACGCTCTCCGCGGGCTACGCCGCCTACTACGCCGGCAAGAAGCAGCTCGAGGAAGGCAAAGCCGCCTATGCCGCCGGCAAGAAGCAGATCGAGGACAACACCGCGGCCTACAACGAAGGCAAAGCGACCCTCGCCAAGATCGAGCCGCTCATGCCCTACGTCGACCAGTACGTGAAGTTCCGCAACGGTACGATCTCCAACCTCGCCGGCTTCTCGAGCGCCCAGGCGTGGTTCGTCTCCGTCGTGCGTCCGATCGCGGCCAGCAAGGGTCTGGTCATTCCGGACGATGTCACCGACCTGCCGGCTTACGTCCAGCAGATGGTCGCGGACGGCAAAGCGCAGCTCAAGCAGTATGAAGACGGTCTGGCCCAGCTGGCCGAGGCCGAAAAGACCATCGCCGCCGGCGAAGCGCAGCTCAAAGACGCTGAAAAGCAGCTCGCTCAGGGCGAAGTGGATCTTGCCGCAGGCGGCAACAAGCTGGCCGACGGCAAAAAGCAGCTCAACACCTTTGAAGACGGCTGCGCGCAGGTCGCCGCCGGCTGCGAGCTCCTGATGAGCCAGCCTGCTTACATGAACGACGAAGGCAACGGCGACAAGAAAATGTGCCCGAGCGTTGCCGACATCCTCAAAGAGCGCTACGGCGACAACTTCTCCATCTGGGAGCTCGATGACAACGGTGAGATCCGCGTCGTCAACGGCTGCCAGTACCTCAACCTCGAAAACTGCCGCGCCGTTGGTCAGGCCGGCCGTGACTACATCTCCGTCTACCAGACCGCTGCCGTCACGAAGGAAGTCATGAGCAGACTCGGCGTCGTCGCCGCGATGCTCATCGCGTCCGTCCTCGGCCTCATCGCCGGCCTGTTCGGCATCCTGTCCGTGATCCGCATCAGCAAGGGCAAGATCGTGACCGCCTCCGTCTGCGGCATCATCTCCGCCGTCATCGCCGCTGCCGGCAACGTCATCGGCATGCTCACCGGCTACACCGGCTACACGTTCGCCTGCCGCTACGGCGAGGCTCCCGACCCTGTCACCTACGAGTTCACGGGTCACACCCAGTTCGTCGCGATCGTCATTCTGGCCATCGTTGCGATCCTGTTTGCGATCATCGCGTGTGTCGTCTCCGGCGCTTATAAGCGTTCGCAGAAAGCCGTTGCCGATCAGGCTGCCGCCGCTGCCGCTCCCGTGGCAGCTCCGGTCGCTGAGCCGGTCGCCGCTCCCGCCGAGGACGACAAGACCGCTGAGTAAACCACAGCATCAACAAAAAATCTCCGGAGTCAGACTCCGGAGATTTTTTTCTGTATTGTCCGAACCGGCGTTCCCGGTGCGGACATTTTGTTTTTCTGAAAAGCAGGTTCACAGCCAGAGCTCTGCCGTGACGAACTGCCGCCCCTTGCGCGACATGCCGCCCACTTCCGTGACGCTGCCCTTGCCCGCGCCGCGCAGCGACAGCACGTCGCCGGGCGCGACCGGCGCATCCGGCCGCAGGCACTCGGTGTAATTCAGGTGCACCGCGCCCGCGCGGATCTGCGCCGCGGCGCTCGTGCGCGAAAGACGGAACATCCCGCTCACGACGGCGTCCAGCCGCGCCGACTGCACCGTGAACGTCACGGGACGCACCTTCCGCTCCGGCACCGGCACGGCGGCCAGCTCCACAGCCGCCGCCTTCACGCCCGTGCGGCCCACCTGTTCCAGCTCCAGCAGCGCCGGCGCGACGCTCGGCAGGCAGAACACATACGCGCCGTGCTCCTGCACGAGAATGTCGCCGACCCACTCGCGCCGGATGCCGAGACCGAGGATCGCGCCGAGATAGTCCCGGTGGCCGGGTGCACCGAACGGCGCCGAAAAGTGCACGGCGCACAGGTGCTCTGCTGGGTCAAAGTCCTCGGCCGCGAGGTAAAACGGCAGGAAAAACGCCGCCCGCCGCTCACAGCCCGCGTCGCCGCCGTGCAGCACGAGCGTGCAGTCACGGTGACGAGCCCAGTTCGTGAGCGCGTACTGCTCCGCCGGCGTCAGAAACGCCGTGGACGTGACCGTCGCCGTGCGCTCGCAGCGCTCGGCCAGATCGGCCGCGCGGCGCAGAAGATCTTCCTCCATTGCCCTCACCTCCCGTTGATGTCGCGGATGGCGGCCTCGAGCTGCTGCGCCACCTGCGCCAGCTCCTGCCGGAACTCGCGCGCGCTCATGCGCAGCACGCCCGCGCGCAGTGCCGTGAGCTGGATGAGCGCGTCGGACGTGACGACGCGCACGGACTCGTTTTTGCCGATCTCGTCGGCGAGCTTTTCCATGTAGGCGTCCGCTGTCTCACCCTGGCGCGTGAAGACCACGTGCAGGCCGCTGCGGTCGAACTTCTCCCCCTGTCCGCCGGGCACGCGGTAGCCGTCGAACACGACCACGACCTCGCGGCGCGTGAAGGCAGCGTAGTTGCTCAGCGCGTCCATGAGCCGCTCGCGCGCGGCGTCGATGTGGCCGCTGTCGGCCAGGGCGCGCAGCTCGTCCCAGGCGAAGATGACGTTGTAGCCGTCCACGATCACGCGCTCGCGCCGGGGATGGAACAGCTCCACGCGCTCGGTCTCGTCCGCGCCGGGCGCGGCGTTGCGCACGGGGGCGGCATACTGCGCGCGGCGGATCGGGCCGAACTCGCGCTGCAGGATCTCCTCCAGCTCCCGGTCGTCGAGATCGAAGCGGCGGCGGAACATGCGCGGCGCGGGCGGGGGCGTCTGCGTCTCCGCCTTGCCGAAGCCGGTGTCGATGTGCATATAATCGCGCACGCGATCCCACGGGATGACCGTACCCGCACCGTGCGCGCAGAACACGCTGTCCGGCGTGTTGTCAAGGTCGCGCGTGGGGTCGTAACCGCTCTCGGCGATGACCTCCTGCGCGTTGTGGCAGGTGTCGTAGCCCGCGACGCTGCACGAGATGCGCCCGCGCCCGCGGGTGTAGGCCGCGACCTCGGCGGGATAATCGCGCATCGTGGCCACCGGCGCGCGGCCGGTGAGCACGGCCATGTCGCCGTGCGTCTCGGGCGAGGAAAACGTGCCGGACATGAGGCGCACGTCGCTGATCGCGCGGCCGATCTGCTCGGCCGGGACCTCGATGCGAAAGGCGTAGTACGGCTCGAGCAGGACGCTTTCCGCCTGCATGAGCCCCTGCCGCACGGCGCGCCACGTCGCCTGCCGGAAGTCGCCGCCCTCGGTGTGCTTGACGTGCGCGCGTCCGGCCAGCAGCGTGATCTTCACATCCGTCAGCGGCGCGCCGGTAAGCACGCCGCGGTGGCACTTCTCGGCCAGGTGCGTGAGGATCAGGCGCTGCCAGTTGCGGTCGAGCACGTCCTCGCTGCAGGCGGTGTCAAACGTCAGGCCCGTGCCGCGCTCGGCAGGCTCGAGCAGCAGGTGCACCTCGGCATAGTGACGCAGGGGCTCAAAATGGCCCACGCCCTCGACCGGCGCCGCGATCGTCTCCTGATAGAGGATGCGGCCGGAATCGACCTGCACGTCCACGTCGAACCGCTCGCGGATGAGGCTTTTGAGCACCTCGATCTGCACCGTGCCCATGAGCTGAACATGGATCTCGCGCAGCGTCTCGTCCCAGACGATGTGCAGCTGCGGGTCCTCCTCCTCGAGCTGGCGCAGGCGCGGCAGAAACGCGCGCGCGTCCACGTCCGGCGGCAGGCCGATGCGGTAGGTCAGCACCGGCTCGAGCGACGGCGGCATGGACGCCGCCGCGCTGCCGAGCCCCTGCCCCGGATACGTCTGCGTGAGGCCCTGCACGGCGCACACGCCCCCGGCCGGGACGGTCTCCGCCGCGTCAAACTTCTCGCCGGAGTAGAGCCGGATGGCGTTCACCTTCTCCTGCACGGGCGCGTCCGCCCCGCGGGGGAAATACGTCAGCGGCGCGCGCACACGCAGCTGCCCGCCCGTGACCTTCAGACACGTGAGGCGATTGCCCTGCGCATCGCGCATGATCTTGAACACCCGCGCGCCGAATTCCGCCGGATACTCCGGCGGCGCTGCGTAGCGCGTGAGCGCCGCGAGAAAGGCGTCCACGCCCGTGAGCTTCAGCCCTGAGCCGAACAGGCACGGGAAGAGCTTACGGCTGCGGATGAGCGCGCGCACGGTCTCGTCCGGCAGCGCGCCGGTGTCAAGATACTGCTCGAGCGCCGCCTCGTCGCACAGGACGATCTGCTCCGGGTCGGGGTCGGTGAAGTCCACACACGCGCCGCTCAGGTGCGCGCGCAGGTCGGCCATGAGCGCCGCACGTTCCGCGCCCGGCAGGTCCATCTTCGTCACGAACACAAACACCGGCACGCGGTAGCGCCGCAGCAGCTGCCAGAGCGTTTCCGTGTGCGCCTGCACGCCGTCCGTGCCGCTGATGACGAGCACGGCATAGTCGAGCACCTGCAGCGTGCGCTCCATCTCGGCGGAAAAGTCCACGTGGCCCGGCGTGTCGAGCAGCGTGACCGCCGTGTCGCCCAGCGGCAGGCGCGCCTGCCGCGAAAAGATCGTGATGCCGCGCGCACGCTCGAGCGCGTGCGTGTCCAGGTGCGCGTTTTTGTGGTCCACGCGCCCGAGGTCGCGGATCGCGCCCGTGCGGTAGAGCAGCGCCTCGGACAGCGTCGTCTTCCCGGCGTCCACGTGCGCCAGGATGCCCAAAACCAGTTGCTTCATAAGCACCTCGTGAAAATGCAAGAATAAAAACAGTATACCACAAAAACGCGCCCGCGGGGAAGTCCCCCGCGGGCGTGTCTGTGAGAACCCGGCGAAGCGGTTCTCGTTGGGCGGCGCTCACCAGATGTTGTCCGGGTACTTGCCCGCGTCGCGCAGCGCGCGCAGCGCCGCGACCACATCCGGCAGGTCGTCGTGATACGTCACGCCGTGCCAGGCATCGTCCGTGTGCAGCATGGTGACGTCCGCCGTGCCGGCGCGCAGCTGCGCGTCCACGATCGACGGGACGAAATACTCGCACTTGAGCGGGTTGCGCGGCAGGTTCTCGTCCAGAAACGCCGGAAATTGGCGCGCAAGCTCGCGCAGGTACAGCGGCGAAAAGCCCCAGAAGTTCATGGACACCGTCGTATCGCCCGGCAGGTCAATGAAGTGCTCACCGTCCTCGGTGTAGGCGGCGTCCGCGCCGCGCTGCTCGATGTGCGTGCGCTCCGTGATGCTCTCGAGCATGCCATTGCGCTCCGTGCAGACGCCGCGCGACACGCTGCCGTTTGCCGTGACGGTGTTGCGCAGGTGGAAGCCCACCATGGCATACGACCGCTCGGGGCGCGGCACGGCGAGAAAATCATACAGCAGGCGGTAGGCCTCGATGCCGTAATAATCATCGGAATTGATAACAGCGAACGGCCCATCGATCTCGGGCGCGGCGCACAGCACGGCATGGGCCGTGCCCCACGGCTTCGTGCGGCCCGCCGGCACGGCATAGCCCGCCGGCAGCGTGTCGAGCTTCTGATAGGCATAGCGCACGTCGAACGCCGCGGCCACGGCCGGGCCGACGCTTTCACGAAACTCCTCGGCCGTGTCCTCCTTGACAACGAACACGACCTTGCGGAAGCCCGCGCGGTAAGCGTCAAAGAGCGAATAGTGCAGCAGAAAATGGCCGTACTCGTCCACGGGCGTCGTCTGCTTCGGCCCTCCGAAGCGGCTGCCCATGCCGGCGGCCATGATGACCAGACAGGGTTGATTCATTGTTTTTCCCTCCATATTTCCAAACGGGTCTGTGCCATTATAGGCCGCTGGTCACAATTTGTCAATTTGCCGCGCGGTCATCTTGGCTTCCCGCGCAGAATATGGTATACTGCTTGCTATCTTGGCAGTTTGGACGGGAGGAGATCATCATGCCCCAGAAGATCGGCACGCTGCGGCTGGCACTGACGTTTGCCGGGTGCTTTCTCGGCGCGGGGTACGTGTCCGGGCAGGAGCTGTGGCAGTATTTCGGCGCGTTCGGTGCGCGGGGGCTTTTGGGGCTCGTGCTCGCGGTCGCGCTGCTCGGCGGCACCGGAGTGCTGCTCCTGCGGCTGAGTGCGCGCACCGGCATCGAGACGATGGACGCGCTGATCGTGCGTGCGGACATCCCATGGCTGCGTACGGTCGTCGGCGTGCTGACGGCGGCGCTGCTGTTCGGCGTCGTGTGCATCATGGCCGCCGGCATCGGCGCGCTCGGCGAGCAGATGCTCGGCCTGCCGGTGTGGCTGGGCGCAGCCATCGCGTGCGTGCTCATCGCGGCGGCGGCGTATTTCGGTCTCGGCGGCATGGTGTCGGTGTTCACGGTCGCCGTGCCGTGCATGATCGTGGCCGCGCTCGTCATCGCGGGCATCCGGCTGCACCGCACAGGGCTGACCGCCGCGGCCTTTGCCGCCGGGGATACGAACCCCATGCTCGGCAACTGGGCCACGAGCGCCGTGAACTACGCGGCCTACAACTTTTTCGCCACCGTGGGCATCCTCGCCCCGCTGACGCGCCACCTGAAGAAACCCGGCACCGCCGTCTGGGGCACGGTGCTCGGCTGCGTGCTGCTGCTGGCGGTCGCGCTCGGCGTGCTCGCCGCGCTGGCCGTGAGTCCGGAGAGCGTCGGGGCACAGCTGCCCATGCTCGACCTCGCCTGCCGGCTGGGCACAGCCGGCGTTGTGTACGCCGTGCTGCTGTTTCTCGGCATGTTCGGCACGAGCGTGTCCTCGCTCGTGGCCGTGCTGACCTACGCCGGGCAGAAGTCCGCGCGGCTGGCCGGGCACCGTATGGCCCTGCTGCTCGTGCTCACGGCCGCCGCCTTCGCCGGAAGTCTGTTCGGCTTCGGCGACCTGATCGGCACCGTCTACCCGGTCTACGGCTATCTGGGCATGGCCGCCATGCTGCTCGTGGCCGAGCACGCCGTGCACGCGCGGCGCGCAGGAAAGCACTGCGCCGCAACTGGAGATTGACCCGCAGCGGCAGACCTGATACAATGAAGGCAATGACAAATACCGCGTTTTCTGGAATTTTTACAGGAGGAACCGCAATGAAACATCTCAAAAAGGCGTTTTGCCTGCTGCTGGCGGCCGTGATGCTGCTGGCGCTGGGCGTGCCGGTCATGGCAGCGGGCGAGATCCCGGTCGATGCCGAGCACTTCCCGGATGCGGCGCTGCGCACGTACGTGACCGATTACTGCGACACGAACAAGGACAACAAGCTCTCCGCGGCCGAGTGTGCGGCCGTACAGTGCATTGACCTGTTTGAAATGCAGATCACGAAGGTCGCCGACATGACCGGTATCGAGCACTTCACGAACCTGCGCGAGCTGCTCGCGTGCAACAACCAGATCACGACGCTCGACCTGAGCGGCATGACCAAGCTCGAAAAGCTCGACGTGTCCGGCTGCGGCAAGCTGCAGAGCCTGAAGCTCGCCGGCTGCACCGCGCTCACGGCGCTCGACGCCTCGAGCTGCGCGCTCACGGCGCTCGATCTCACGGGCTGCACCGCGCTGAAAACCGTCGCGTGCTCGTATAACGACCTGACCGCGCTCGACGTGTCCGCCGCCGAAAAGCTGACCACGCTCGAGTGCAGCGCCAACCGCCTGACCGCGCTCGATCTGAGCGGGCACAAGGCGCTCAAGGTGCTCACGTGCAGTCTCAACGATCTGGCTGCGCTTGAACTGACAGGCTGCACCGCGCTCGAGTCGCTCGACTGCAGCGACAACGCGCTCGCCGCGCTCGACCTGAGCGGCTGCACCGCACTCAATGCCACCGCGCAGGGCGACGGTAAGACCGCAAACCCGATCCTCAGCCCGCAGTACCTGCCGGAGCAGACCGGCGCCGTCACGGACGGGCAGCAGTGCACCGTGTACCTGGACGCCATCGTCGGCAAGGACAACATCGGCAGCGTTGCGCGCGTGCCGGACGCAAACTACGACAAGCAGACCGGCGCCGCCGTGTATGCCAAGACGCCGGACTATTTCACCTATCAGTACGACACCGGGCGCAAGGGCCTGCCGTCCATGGCCGTGTATTTTGAGATGCGGGGACTGACGACCGGCGTCGCGCTCGATGAAGACACGTTCCCGGATGCGGCCTTCCGCACCCTGCTCGCCGAGACCGCCGACGTCAACGGCGACAGCCGGCTCTCGGCGCTCGAGCTGCGCCACGTGTCGGAGCTCAACTGCAGCAACCTCGGCATCGCCGACCTGACCGGCATCGAATACTTCACGGAGCTCGTGGCGCTCAACTGCGAAAACAACAAGCTCACCGCGCTCGACGTGTCGAAAAACACGCACCTGAGTGAGATCTACTGCGGCGGCAACCAGCTCGCCACGCTCGACCTGACCGGTCTGCCCATCAAGGACTCCGAGACCGACACCGGTCATGTGCAGACCCTGCCCGGCAGCTACGCGCTCACCGGCACGGAAAACGGCGTGGGCCTGTTTGACCTCAGCCAGATCGTCGGCAAGGACAACATCGGCAGCATCACCGCCGTCAAGGGCGCCAGCTACGACAAAGAGACCGGCATCGCGCGCTACAGCGCCGCTGTCGAAAAGCCGAGCTACACCTACGCCACCGGCAGCAGCGCCGTGTCGCTCACCGTCTCGTTCTCGCTCGATATGAGCACCATGCCCAAGTCTCCGTTTACGGATGTCGTCGCCGGCAGCTGGTACTTCGACGCAGCGCTCTATGCCAGCAGCCACAACCTGATGCTTGGCACGTCCCCCACCGAGTTCAGCCCGAACATCACCATGACGCGCGGTATGCTCGTGACCGTGCTCTACCGCATGAACGGCAGCCCGAGCGTCAGCGGCAAGACGCCGTTCACGGACGTGAGGACCGACGAGTGGTACTCCGCCGCCGTCCTCTGGGCCTATCAGAACGGCATCGTCACCGGCATGTCCGACACCACGTTCGACCCGATAAACAACGTCACGCGCGAGCAGATGGCCACGATCCTCTTCCGCTACACGAAAACGGCCGCCCCGGACAAGGCCAAAGCCTCCGCAGACCTGAGCGGTTTTGCCGACGCGGGCAGCGTGAATGACTGGGCCGTGGACGCCATGCGCTGGGCCGTCGGGCAAAAGCTCATCGCCGGCATCACCCTGGAGCAGTCCGTCTATCTGCAGCCGCGCGGCAATGCCACCCGCGCGCAGGCCGCCACCGTCCTCACCCGGTACTACGCACAGTAAGCGTACCGGAAATCCAACCGGAGAAGGAGTTTTCACCATGTCCAGAACGAAGTTCATGGGTATTTTTCTCATCATTCTCGGCGTCATCAGCGTGGTCGTGGGCATCGTCCGCGGCGACATGACCAGCAGCGCCGCGATGTTCATCGGCTATCTCGTGCCGGCGCTGCTCGGCGCCATGATCCTGATCGTCGACCACATCGGCGGCGGCGAGAGCAAGACCGAGACCGGCCCGTCCGATGCGACGCTCGCCGGGCAGAAAAACAAAAAGAAGAAAAAATGAGAAAAAGCCGCTGCCCGGCCGGGCAGCGGCTTTTTCACGCAAACATGTTCCGCCGGACATTCCCGTCCGGCGGAACGCATAGGGTTAGGATGATATGGTGCTCAGCAGACCTTCGGCTCCGGGAATTTGGAGTGGAAGCTGTTGGCCTCGACCCAGTCGATGGCGGCCTGAATGCCGTCCCAGGTAGCGGGCTCGCCGCGGCCGACGGTCGCCATGGTCAGGCAGGCCTGCTCGGCAGGCGTGAGCGTGGTCTTGGCAGCCTTCGCGTTCAGGCGCTTGGCAATGTCCTTGATCTTCACCTTCATGATCAGGCGATACGGCAGCGGCAGACGCTTCAGGTCAAAGCGGCCCTGCAGCGGGAACACCGCAATGTCGGTGCCGAGGCCGTTCTTCTTGCGGCAGACTTCCTCCGCGTTGGCAGCCGGAGCACCCATGCCGACCGAAACCACGCCGACCACGTTATAGCGCTCCTTGGCCTTGTTCAGGCCAACAACCTTGCCGGCCAGCAGCCAGCCGATGTAGACCACCTTGCGGCCGGTCGGGCAGATGTGCGACTGCTCCGTAAAGAACGGAACATGCAGCGCTGCCGACATACGGTGCGCGTACTCCTCACAGGAACCGGAGAGCGAAGAATAAACAATCGCGTCAATCATCGTGAAAAATCCCCTTTCAGTTTGTGGCGGAACCAACTGTGTCCCTAGTTTCCTTGCTTTATCATAGTCAAATCTTAAACAAAAGTCAAGATTCACTTTCCGAAATTGGCATAGATATCCGGCGTTTGGGTAGAAAAAGGTACATAATTCCGCCGTTTTCGCGCACAAAGAGAAAATGCAGTCATTTTCCCTGCGCGCACCTCTTGCAGATTGCCGGCAGATTCAGTATAATGTAGAATGGTTTGATAACAAGATTTTCACCCTGATATGGAAGGCGGTGCAGATCGCACATGGAAGAACGATTCCGCAATCTGGACTATCAAAACTGGAAACCTGTACGTACACTCGGCACTGACTCCTACGGGACGGTGTACGAGATCGCGCGCGACGACGGCTTCGGCATGGTGGATCACGCGGCGCTGAAGGTGCTGTCGATCCCCGCCGCGCCGGAGGACTTTGACGCCCTCGTCGCCGAGGGCCGCACGCCGGAGGAAGTGACCGCCCTGCTCCACCGCCAGGTGGAGGCGATCGCGCGGCAGCTCATGGCGGTCGATGCCATCAGCGATGAGCCGAATCTGCTGCGGTGCGAGGATCACGTCATCCGCGCGCACCCGGACGGCCGCGGCTGGGACATCTATGTGCGCACGGAGCTGCTGCCCTCCCTGCCGGACTACCTGCGCAACCATCCGCACGGCGAGGCGGACATCATCCGGCTCGGCGCCGGTCTGTGCAGCGCGCTGGAGACGTGCCATCGACGCGGCATCGTGCACGGCGATATCAAGCCGCGCAACGTCTTTGTCGGCGGCGGCAACTTCAACGAGCAGGTCACGTATAAGCTCGGCGACTTCGGCATGGCGCAGTTTTCCGCCGTGGACAACACAAACGATTTCATGGCGCCTGAGGTGCTGTGCGGCGCGGAGGTCTCGCCCGAGAGCGACCTCTATTCCGTGGGCATGGTGCTCTACTGGGCGCTCAACGAGCGGCGCATCCCGTTCGTGCCGCTGCCGCCGACGGCGGTGGAGGCCTCGGATCTTGCGATCGCGCGCGAGCAGCGCCTGCGCGGCGACCCGCTGCCCGAACCGCTCCACGGCAGTCAGGCGCTGAAGAATGTCGTCATGCGCGCCTGCGCCGACGATCCGGCCCAGCGCTACGCCTCCGTGGAGGAGTTCCGCGCGGCCCTGCTCGCCGTGGCGCGCCGCGCCGCAGCGGCCCAGCCGCAGCAGGCACAGGCCGTCCGCCGGGAAGCGCCCGCCCCCAAGGCCGTCGCCGCGGACACATTCCCCGGCTCGAAACCAAAGGCACAGCGCAAGGCCGTGCCGGTCGAGTCCGGGGGCGCGGAAAAACCGCACAATGCAAAGAAAACCATCGCCATCGTGCTCGGCTCGCTCGTCGTCGTGGCGCTCGTCGTGCTCATCATCGTCATGGCGCTGCAGGGCGGAAAGTCCGGTGTCGACTCGATCACGCTCGATCACGAATCGGCCGAGATCGCTCCGCAGGACACCCTCACGCTCAAGGCCACCGTGCTCGACGCCAGCGGGCAGGAGCTGACGGACGAAACGCTCACCTGGTCGAGCAGCAACGCCGCCGTCGCCACTGTGAAGGACGGCGTCGTCACCGGCGTGACCGAGGGCAAGGCCAAGATCACCGTCAAGGCCGGCAAGCGCTCGGCCGACTGCACGATCACCGTCACGAACGACGCCATCGAGGTCAAGAGCCTCAAGCTCGATAAGGACCGGGCCGAAATGCAGATCGGTGACTCGCTCACGCTCACAGCGACCATGCAGCCCGCAAACGCCCCAGACGATCTCGTCTCCTGGGCCAGCAGCGATCCGAACATCGCCACCGTGAAAAAGGGCATCGTCGTGGCGACGAGCTCCGGCTCCGTGACGATCACGGCCTCTGCCGGCAGCTGCACCGCCACGTGCCAGATCACGGTGCAGGCGCCGTCGCGCGTCGACAGCGTCACGGCCGAGACCGCTTCGGCCACGCTCGATCTCGGCGGCACGAAGACCGGCACCATCACGTTCCACATCCACGGGCAGAATCTGGACAGCCTGCAAAGCACCGTGAAGATCTATGCGGCTGACGGCAGCGTCGTCTCGCTCGGCCAGCCGGTGCGCACCGGCAACGGCACGGACGATACCTACAGCGTCACGGCCACGGCCGCCGCTGCCGGCTCCACCAGCGTGATCCTGCAGATCACCGGCGCCGACGGCACGACGCACTCCGCTGCCTGCACCGTCACCGTCAAGGAGAGCAAGACCATCCTCGACCTGATCCCCGGCGTGAACGGATAACAAATCGCAAAATGATCCCCCGGATGCGGCGCATCCGGGGGATTTTTTTTGCCTGCTATTTCGTTTCGGTCTCGCCACTGCGCTTTTGCAGGTAGGCAAAGTAGTTGCAGCGGAACGTATCCTGCGAGATGTCGATCTGCTCATGCACCTGCTCGCGCATGGCCAGCACGGCCGGGTTGGTCGAAGCGTCATTGCCGGTGTCATAGGTCTTGCCGTCATACCACGCGTAGTTGCGGAAGTAGACCACGCCGCCGTCCGGGCCGAACATATCGCTGCCGAGCTCGGCCTTCGTCTTACCGGAAACGTTTTTGAGCAGCGCACTGTCGTTGGCGTTGACGCCGACAGCCACGGCGGGCGCGTTGACGGTGTCGCCCTGCTTCTGAAGCGCTTCGCTGTTGAAGTAGCAGTTATAGTCCACGGCAATGCCGCCGGAGCGGCCGTTGAGCCTGCCGACGTCCGTCGTGGTCTTGAGCGAGACGATATCGCCCGCGGCATAGCAGTTGATGTGCACGCCGCCCGGCAGCCGCGCAAGCTGCCGGCACGCAGATTTTTCTTGCCAAGCGGAGGCGCAAACGCCAGAAACGCACGAACCGGGGCATCCCAGCGGATGCCCCGGCCTTTCCTTGCATTGGATTTAATTTTCCCAGCGGATCTGCTGCGTATCCACGAGCGGGTACACCGTGAGCTGCGCGCTGTCGAGGTCGGCGGAATGGAGCTTCACGCCGGTGATCTGGCGGTTATCATAGGTCGTGTAGTAATAAATGCCCCGGTCCGCGTTGCAGCAGCTGGAATAGAGCGTGATCTCATACTGGCCGTCGTCCAGCTCGCAGCAGCCGCGCTGCTGCTCCACGCTCGTGAGAATATGGAAAAACTGGCTGACGCTCGCGTCCTCCGTCTGCGCCGAGCGGGCATTGGCGCGCACGAACGCCGCGCGCACGAACCGCGAGGGCGACGACAGGTCACCCGGCAGACCGAGCGCGCCCATGCCGCGGCTGTCGAGCGTGACCGGCACGCCGCCAAAATCGGCCGGCGGCTGGCTCGGGCTCAGGCGGGTGTAGTTGCGCAGCGCGGCCAGCTGCTGCGGAAACGGCGGGTTGTTCGTCAGCACGCCGACCGGGTCGTCATAGACGTGCAGGCCGTCCGCCGTGGCCTCAACCACGATGCAGCCACTCCGGTCGGCAACCAGCCAGTGCAGCTGCGCGCACGGCAGCGCGGGCGCAAACGGCGTGTTGTCCACGACCACGCGCGCGAGCGCATTGCGCGCCTCGGCGACCGTGGCGCACGTGCCGAGCAGCCACGGGATGAGCGCGTACTGCGGCACCGAGGCCACGCCCTGTGTGACGGGCGGATAGATCGCGTTGCCTACAAAGTTCAGCCCCGCGATGCACAGGCCCTTCTCGTTGACCGCGTCGTAATAGAGCGGATAGTCGTTTTGGATATGCGCCATGCCGATCATGGCATAATGCCGGTCGAGCGCGCCGCCGTGCAGGCGGATCGGGTAATTGCGCGGCGTGATGGTCACGTGCTCGCCGTAGGAAAATTCGTAGTCCAGATTGCGGCCGAAATAAAAATCGCCGCTGCAGTATGTCGCTGCGGTACACATGATGCAAAACCTCCCTCATTCGTTCGCTGTCCAGTATATCCGCCGCGCCGGGGCGAATGTTGAAGAATCTGAAAAGTTCCTGTGTCCAGTCTGTGTCTTTTATGTGCCTGACACCGTGAAAAAGCCGGCAGCATTTCTTTGCTGCCGGCGAATCTTGATAAGGATTTGATTGTGAACTTCACCACAGCGCCATTTCATGCGCAAAAATAATTACTGTAAAGGCTGCCGCTGCTATCCACGATAAAACACACTGCATAACACTAAGCAAGTGCTTAGAATCAGTAACCAGCAATATAAAATACCAGATAACAACGATCGCACCAAACCATGAATAATCAAGGCAAATGCTCATGATTATAAACTCAGCCAAGATTACGACCCACGCCGCCATCTGCACTGCCAACAGCACGCGTTGACTGCGCCGCCGGAAAGCATACTTCACATCCGCTATGGTTTGCCTGGCGTCGCTCGCGATCCAATGCAGACATTTCCGAATCGTTTGCTTCATCGTGCGCTTCCCTTTCATGCGTCCGCGTCGTACTTATAAATTCTCAGAATGGACGTGGTATTATTGAGCCGCTTTCCAAGCGGCTGCGGCAATTGGCTTACCAGCATGCTCAGCAGCTTATCAGAGTATGGAACGATGATCCGTTCATGCCGGACGGAACTGCAGATCTGGTTGATCCTGTGCTGATACTTCAGTGGGATTTTTTGCTTGCTGATATAGATCCAGAACTGCTTGGTCGTTCCCACGTCGATGCCCAATTCCCGGATTTCCGGATAAGGGATATAGATCCGCCGTTTGAACGGAGCTTTGAGCAGAACGCCTTCCTGCGTCAGATATAACACCCCAAAATACTGATACGAAAAATGAAAAGAGACCACGTAGAGCAGCAACAATATCACGGCGGGAAACACAATTAGGAACAAGTCAGAATACATATTCGCACTCATACCTTGTGTGCGCAACGCATCTAAAAAGTCTGGAACATACAGTTTGAAACATTTCAAGTACAGCACTACTGTTGTGAGGGTCAAATAAGCAATAACCATAACACTTACGCCAGAAAACAAGTGATATTTTGAGATGGAGCTATCTTTCATAAAGTCAACACCTCCTTATCTTTTTGAAAACAGTAGGTTGTACACCCAGGTCAGCGCACCGGCAGAATCGAGCAGTGCAGTGACGTCACCCTACACGCTGAGAATGTAGCAGCACAGGATAGAGACCGCCCCGTTTTTCGAGATGCTACGAATATTGGATATTTAAAAACAATTCAACCGAATTTCACATCCAACGGAACCGTTTTTCAGCTGATCCAAATGATCGCAGAAGTTCATGAGCAAACCATATTCTGTCCGAATGAAAAAGCAGCAGTTGTGCTTGCTGTAGTCTCCACCATCGTCCAGCTCCGCAAACACTTCTATCGCGATATGCCCCAGCTCGTCTTCTCGAAAAAAGCGAAAAGATACGCACGCTGTAGAAGCGTCTCCCCTCTCTTCGTTTGCCCAAAATCCTTCTTTATTCCCGTTGAGAAATTTCGTAATTTCGGAAATCAATTCATCAATCAAAGAATCTGAGACGTATATTTCAGAGGTGGCAGTGATTATGGGAGAGGAACACACAACTGTCAGTTCAATCACATCATCGTCTTGCCATATTTTCCTGAATATTATATTATCCTTCATTGTAAAACCCTCATTTTCACTACGGCTTAAATTTGAGATCATCACATATTTTCAAGGCTCGATCATAGACCCGAGAAGTCGCAAAGAGCGCAAAAACGAAACCGATAAACTGCGAGCCCAGCGCAGCGGGCCGCAGTTGAAAAGGAGGAGCAAGGGAGCGCAGACGAAAAATCCGGCAACTCGTTTTGAGCTGCCGGATTTTGAACGGAGCGGACTTCGCTCCGATGCCGTGGTGCCGCTTGGCTGCGGACGCATCCGCAAGCTGACACCCCGTGAGTGCTGGAGGCTGCAAGGTTTTTCGGACGATATGTTTGACCGGGCAGCCGCCGTCAATTCCGACACCCAACTTTACAAGCAGGCAGGCAACGGCGTAACGATTCCCGTTGTGTATGCGGTCGGCAAGCGGATCGTGGAAATTCAAAACGAGCTGAACAAGGAGGTCCTATGAGAAAACGCAATGTTCACATTCAATTCTGGCTAGACAAGAAAGAGGCCGAGGCGTTTCAGAAGAAGGTCAAAAAGAGCGGACTATCCCGTGAAGCGTATCTTCGGCACTTGGTAAACGGCCTTGAACCGCAGGACGCCCCGCCGCCCGACTATTATGCCATGATGCGAGAGCTCCACGGGATCGGCAACAACCTCAATCAGATCGCCGCAAAAGCTCATACCCTGAACGCACTGGATGTGCAGCGGTACGACGAAAACTGCCGCAAGCTGGATGAAGCCGTCAAGGCAATCACCGCAGCGGTCATTCTGCCCCGCCCGATGAGGTGACGCTTATGGCGACGACATCAATATGGCGGGTAAAAGGCTGGCTCGGCAAGGTGGTGATCTATGCGGAAAATCCCGAAAAGACGGCAACCCCCAAATTCTACGCCGACCGGGAACTGACCGAGCAGGACGGGCAGCAGCTTTCTGATGTGATCCGCTATGCTGTCAATTCCGAGAAAACACAGGAAACGGGCAGTGAGGACGACGCACCGCTCCACCGCTTCGTGTCGGGCATCAACTGCTCTCCCGCCACTGCCCGTGATGAAATGCTGGCTGTGAAAAAGCGGTTCGGCAAGGAGAACGGCACAGTGGCCTACCACGGTTATCAGTCCTTTGCCCCCGGCGAGGCCACGCCGGAACTGGCGCATGAGATCGGCGTAAAGCTGGCGACCCGGCTCTGGGGCGACCGCTATCAGGTGATCGTCGCCACCCACCTTGACAAAGAAAATCATCTGCACAATCACTTTGTCGTCAACACAGTTTCCTTTGCGGACGGCATCAAATACCATCGCACACGCAAGGACTATCACGAGATGCAGGCGGTTTCCGATGAGCTTTGCCGGGAATACGGGCTGTCGGTGATCGAGCATCCACGGCAAGGTCGGGGCAAGCAATACGGCGAATGGCGTGCCGAGCAGGAACAGCGCCCCACTTGGCGTGGGCTGATCCGCTCTGACATCGATGAGGCAATACGGCAGGCCATGACCGAGCGGCAGTTTTTTGACGCTCTGCGGAAAAAGGGCTATGCGGTGAAGATCGGCAAGGATATTTCGGTCAGACCGCCGGGCAAGGAGCGATTTGTGCGCCTGATGCGCAATTTTGGTGAGGACTACTCTTTGGATAACATCCGCAGGCGCATTTTATCCCAGAGCCGCCCCGAACGGGAAAAGCCGAAACAAACACCGGAGATTCTGCGGGTCAGGCTGATCGGCGGCTTGAAAACCGCCCGGAAACTGACCGGCTTTCGGGCGCTGTATGTTCACTACTGCTATCTGCTGGGCATCTTCCCGAAGAACCGCCCGCAGCAAAGCAGAAAACGGCTGCACTTTCTCTTGCGGGAGGATCTGCTGAAGCTGGATGCTATCACCGCCGAAACAAGGCTGATCGTAGGTCATCGGATCGATACCGCCGAGCAGCTTTTTTGCTACCGTGACGAGGTGAACGGAAAAATCGAAGTTCTGACCGCCGACCGAAAGCAACTCTATAAATTACAGCGAACGGCGGCGGTGAAGTCCGACCTTGAAAAGGCAGCGGAGGTCAAAGCGCAGATCGACGCACTTTCCAAAGAACTTGCCGCACTGCGGAAGGAGGTGGTTTTATGTAACAGCATTGCCGAGCGTTCCGGCGTGATCCAAGAGAAAATCAAAGCCGTCCGTGAGAACGAGCAACCCGAAAGAAAGGAGAAAACCGACCATGTACAATTCCGGTGACGCAGCGGAGCAAGTCGTGCGGATCAGCTTGGAGGGTACGGAAGTTGCCCTGAAGCTGACCGGCTCGGCGGCAAAGAATATTGCCGCCATGCTCTATGCTGTCTGGAAAAACCGAGATAAGAACAAAACCAAAGGCCACCAGCGGCTTTCTGCCATGCTCAAAAGCGGCAAGGAGCTGAAAGTGTTCACCGTCAGCGAGGAGCATCTGAAACAGTTTGCGACCGAGGCCAAGCGGTACGGTGTTGTCTACTGCGCCCTGCGGGGGAAAGAGCGTTCCGCCGACGGTATGGTAGACATTATGGTGCGTGCCGAGGATGCGTCCAAGATCAACCGCATCGTGGAGCGGTTCAAGCTGGCGACGGTCGATACCGTTTCCATCAAGCGGGACATCGAGCAGGCCAAGGCGGACAAAACCGGCCCGTCCGCCCCTGAGCAGGAGAAGCCCGACAAGGCGGCAGATGACCGCCTGCTGGATGACCTGCTGGGCGCACCCGTCCAAAAGGAGAAGCACGCATCCCCAAACCCTGCGGCGGCAAAGACGGAGAAATCCCGTCCGTCCGCGCCTACCTCCGAGAAGCAAAGCAGAACCGCCGAGGGTACTGCTAAATTTTCCGAAGAACGCCCCTCTGTCCGTGAGGAATTGCGGGAAATCCGGGAGAGCAGGCAGAAAGAGGCGGCAGGGCCGGGCATTTCCGAACCCACCCCGGCGAAAGAGCCGAAAAAACAGCCGACCACCACCCACAAACAGCCCTCCCGAAAGAAACCGAAGAAAGCAAAGGAGCGATGACCGATGAGCAATTTTGACGATATTTTTGAATCTGTCCCGCAGACCGACGAATTTGACAAGGAGGCGTGGGCGGCGAAGAAAAAGGCGGAGCGTGACGAGGTTTATGCTCTGGCCGATGCCACCGCCGAGACGATCTGCACAGACGGCAGCAAATTCCGTGATTATCTGGATGTGCAGGCGGCTTTCCGCAACTACTCTGCTACCAACGCCCTGCTGATCCTTGCCACGAAGCCGGACGCCCGCAGACTGGGCGACAAAGATTTCTGGCGGGATCAGGGCGTGTATATCAAGCGGCAGGAATTTGGCCGCCCCATCAAGATTGTCGAGTCCAACGGCGAGTACACCCGTGACGATGGCAGCATCGGCGTGTCCTACAACATCAAGCGGGTCTATGACATTTCGCAGACCACTGCCTGGACGAGAACGCCGCAGGCGGTTTCCCATGACGCACGGGCGCTGCTGAATGCCCTGATCTACAAGCGTCCTACGCCGGTGCAGTCCGTGGATGAGCTGCCGAATGGCATCGATGCCGTGTATGACCGTGAGCAGAACGCCGTTTTTGTCCGCCGTGGCTTGTCGGCAAACGACCTTTTCTGCGGACTGTCCAAAGCGCTGGCGCAGGCGGAGCTTGACCGGACCGGCGAGGAATACACCGAAGAAAATACCGGTTTCAAGGCGCGGTGCGTTTCCTATATCCTTGGCAAAGAGTTCGGTGTGGAGGTGAGCGGCTATGCCTTTGAAACGCCTGCCGACTTTCTGCGCACCGATGACCCGCAG
The DNA here is from genome assembly GCA_025757645.1 of Clostridiales bacterium. Lineage (NCBI taxonomy): Bacteria > Bacillati > Bacillota > Clostridia > Eubacteriales > Clostridiales bacterium. The sequence goes on along the minus strand of CP107216.1, from coordinate 978,214 downwards.
ACGATTCATGCTGAGCTGACCGACATCCGGGACACCGCCTATGATATTTCCGCAAGGATGATGCGGTCGCTGGAACAGAGCAAAGCACCCCGCCTAAGCGAACAGGAGCGATGAATATGGGGAAACAGGAAAAACGGGTATTGACTCTTGACCGCTATGAGCACGGCGTTGTGGTCAATGCCCTCAATGAAATGCGGAATGATCTGCTGGAGGAAGAACGCCCCACCGACATTGTTGACGAAGTTCTTTTGAAGGTGATCGATGCCCCCGCAAAGAAGGTAAGGTGCCGAAACGATGAAGCGAGAGAATAACCCTCTTGTCCTCTGCCTGTTCGGTATTCTCCCCGTGGTGTGGCTGGGACTGCTGATTGCCCCCGCCGCCCACGGCGGTCTGCCGAAGATCGTCGCCCGGTTTCCCGCGGTGATGAACGACCCGTTTCACATCGAGCTTTGCGGGGACAGTCTGAAAACTGTCCTCGTTCTGCTCTGCGCTTACGGGCTTGCGGCGGGTGTCATTCTATCGTCTCGCCGCAATTACCGCCGTGGCGAGGAATACGGTTCGGCCAAGTGGGGCTCTGCCCGAACCGTCAACCGAAAATACCGGGCAGCCGAGCCGGAGGACAACAAGATCTTCACGCAGAATGTCCGTATGGGACTGGACGGGCGAAAGCACTGCCGCAATCTCAATACGGTCGTGGTCGGCGGCAGCGGCGCAGGCAAGACGAGGTTTTTCGCAAAGCCGAATCTGTGTCAGGCAAACACGAGCTTTACCGTGCTGGACCCGAAGGGTGAGCTGCTGCGAAACACGGGACACCTGCTGCGGCAAAAGGGCTATGAGGTGCGGGTGCTGGATCTTCTGAATATGGAGAAAAGCCACTGCTACAATCCGTTTGTCTACCTGCGGGACGACAATGATGTGCAGCGGCTTGTGACCAACCTGTTCAAAAGCACCACGCCGAAAGGCAGTCAGTCCAACGATCCATTTTGGGACACCGCCGCATCTATGCTCCTGCTGGCGCTCATTTTCTATCTGAAATATGAAGCGCCGCCCGACGAGCAGAATTTCCCGATGGTCATGGAGATGCTGCGTGCGGCGGATGTGCGGGAGGACTGTGACGAATACACTTCGCCGCTGGACGAGCTGTTTGAGCGGCTGGAAATGCGGGAGCCCGACCATATCGCCGTGAAATATTACAAGGACTATCATTCCGGCAGCGCCAAAACGCTGAAATCCATTCAGATCACGCTGGCGGCGAGGTTAGAGAAATTCAATCTGTCCTCGCTGGCGGCGCTGACCGCCACGGACGAGCTGGATCTGCCGTCCCTCGGTGAAAAGAAAGTGGCGCTCTTTGCCCTGATCCCCGACAATGACACCAGCTTTAACTTTTTGGTCAGCATCCTTTATACCCAGCTTTTTCAGCAGCTATTCTATCTGGCCGACCACAAATACGGCGGCAGTCTGCCCGTTCCCGTTCACTTCTTGATGGACGAGTTCAGCAATGTCAGCTTGCCGGAGGATTTCTCCAAGATCCTTGCGGTCATGCGTTCCCGCAATGTGTATGTATCGATCATTCTGCAAAATGTAGCGGCACTCAAAGCGCTGTTTGAAAAGGAATGGGAGTCGATCCTCGGCAACTGCGATGAGTTCCTTTATCTCGGCGGCAACGAAACTTCGACCCACAAGCTGATCTCGGAATCCTATCTCGGCAAATCCACCATCGACACCAACACCTACGGCAAATCATCCGGGCGCAACGGCAATTACAGCACGAACTATCAGATCAGCGGCAGAGAGCTTCTGATGCCGGACGAGGTGCGTATGCTGGACAACCGTTACGCCCTTTTGTTTATCCGTGGTGAGCGCCCAGTGATGGACGAAAAATACGACATTCTGAAACACCCGAACATTGCGCTGACCGAGGACGGCGGCGCAGCACCCTATGAACACGGCGGGACGGAAAATGCCGTTGCGACGCTCTCGTTTGCAGGTGCTGCCGCCGAAACGCTGTTTGAATTCAATGAACCCATACCCGATTATGAGCTTCTTTCCGATGAGGATATAGAGGCTCTTTTTTAATTCAATTCAAGGAGGATGAACCTATGAAGAACACCAAAAAGGCCTCAAACAAGCTGCCCGTGCCCGGCAAGGTCAGAAAGGGCGTTCGTTTCTACTGCGCCGCTGTGCTGTCAGTCGCTCTTGTGCTCGGCTGCTCCGTCCCGGCCTTTGCCGCCAATGACCCAATCGCCGTCGTGAACAACCTGAGCGATTTCATTTTCGGTCTGATCCGTGCGGTCGGGCTGATCCTGCTCGGCTGGGGCATCGTGCAGGTGGGACTTTCGTTCCAGTCCCACGACCCCAGCCAGCGCAGCAACGGCTTTCTCACCCTTGCGGGCGGCATCGTCATCACCTTTGCCAAAGAAATTCTCAACCTAATCACGGGCTGAAAGGAGGCCGCAAATGGAAAAGTGCGAGTGTTATATCCACTCTCTGAAACAGGGAGAAACCCATGTGCTTGGTGAGGCGACGATCCTCAAACGCATCGGGGACAACGATTACCTTGCCGAATACAACGGTGTGAAGTGCCACGCCATATTCAATCCCTTTGCCGGGCGCTACTTTGTAGACGATGTGTACGGCGTGATTCGCAGTTCGCCCGACCGGGACAGCAGATAAATGATACGGTGCACGGGGCAGGTCACTTCGGCCTGCCCCTATTTGCCGGAAAGGAGGAAGCTGTGAAGAAATACAGCATTATTTACGCAGACCCGCCTTGGCGGTACAAGGTCTATTCTAAAAAGGGGCTTGGCCGCTCAGCCGAATCCCACTACCCGACAATGGAACTGGAAGATATACGGGCGCTGCCGGTCGGCACGCTGGCCGCCGATGACTGTGTATTGTTTCTATGGACAACGATCCCGCTGCTGCACGACTGCTTTTCGGTCATGCGTGCATGGGGCTTTTCGTATAAGACGGTGGCTTTCGTATGGATCAAGCAGAACCGCAAGTCCGACAGTCTGTTTTGGGGCATGGGACACTGGACGAGAGCCAATGCGGAGTTCTGTATGCTTGCCACCAAAGGACACCCCAAACGCCGCTCGGCCGGTGTGCATCAAGTCATCCTCTCCCACATTGAGGAACACAGCAAGAAGCCAGAAGAAGCGCGGCGGCGCATCGTCGAGCTGATGGGCGATCTGCCCCGCATTGAACTGTTCGCCCGTCAGAAAGCGGACGGATGGGATGTTTGGGGCAACGAGGTTGCCTGTGATGTTGCGCTGACGGGAGGTGAGCCGAATGTCGGATAACTGGGTCGTACAGAATCTCGAAAACGCACTCGAAACTTGGAACGAAAAGCTGGCGGAGATATGGCAGCTCATTACGCAGTCACCGGAACAGTTCAAGGGCGGCACGATCTGGAATGTGATTGTCGGCATCCACGGTGCGGTGCAGGCCATCGGCCTTGCGCTGCTTGTTTTGTTCTTTGTGGTGGGTGTGATGAAAACCTGCGGCAGCTTTGCGGAGCTGAAGCGGCCGGAGCACGCCCTGAAAGTGTTCATCCGCTTTGCCCTCGCCAAAGCCGCCGTCACATACGGCTTAGAACTGATGACCGCTCTGTTCAACATCGTGCAGGGGCTGATCTCCACCATCATGAACGCCGCAGGTTTTGGCGCGGCGCAGGAAACCGTGCTGCCCGCCGAAATCGTGACCGCCGTGGAGGACTGCGGCTTTTTTGAAAGCATCCCATTGTGGGCAGTGACCTTGATCGGCGGGCTGTTCATTACGGTCTTGTCGTTTATCATGATCATGACTGTGTACGGCAGATTTTTCAAGCTCTATCTCTACACGGCCATTGCACCGGTCCCGCTCTCGGCCTTTGCGGGCGAGCCGTCGCAGAACATCGGCAAGAGCTTTATCAAGAGTTATGCTGCCGTGTGCTTGGAGGGCGCGATCATCGTGCTTGCCTGCATCATCTTCTCGCTGTTTGCATCCAGCCCGCCCGTCGCCGATCCCGATGCGGCGGCGGTGACACAGGTGTGGTCGTATGTGGGCGAGTTGGTTTTCAATATGCTGGTGCTCGTCGGCGCAGTCAAAATGGCAGACCGTGTTGTCAGAGAAATGATGGGACTGTAAGGAGGAAGAATTTTGGAAGTGAAAATCAATCGAGAGATCCGCAACTATACGGAATCCATGTTTTTCGGGCTGTCCATGCGGCAGTTCGTTTTTTCTGTCTTGGCGATCCTCGTCGCCGTGGGGCTGTACTTTCTGCTGAAACCATACTTCGGGACGGAAACCGTCAGTTGGATGTGTATTCTCGGTGCCGCACCCTTTGCGGCGCTGGGCTTTATCACTTACCACGGTATGACCGCCGAGCAATTCCTCTGGGCGTGGCTGCGCTCGGAGCTGTTAGAGCCGAAAGAGCTTTGCTTTGAAGCATCGAACCTCTACTATGAAGCGCTTAAAGAAAAATTGGAGGGCGGAAAATCATGATCAAGACGCTGAAAAACCTGCTGAAACAGGACAAGGAGCGGTACACCGTGCCCCGCAAGGTGCAGGATGTGATCCCCGTCCGCCGCATCTGGAAGGACGGCATTTTTCAGGTGGGCAGCCGCTTTTCCAAGACCTATCAGTTCACCGACATCAACTACCTCGTGGCAAGCCGTGAGGACAAGGAGCAGATGTTTCTTGCCTATTCGGAGCTGCTGAACAGTCTGGATTCCGGGGCGACGACAAAGATCACCATCAACAATCGCAGGCTGAACCGGGCAAATTTCGAGCAGTCGATCTTGATGCCCATGCGGGGCGATGCCTGCGATGTGTACCGCAGGGAATACAATCAAATGTTGCTGGACAAGGCCACCGGTGCCAACGGCATCATTCAGGAAAAATATATCACGGTGTCGGTCTGCAAAAAGGACATTGAAGAAGCCCGCACCTACTTTGCCCGGATCGGCGCTGACTTGATTGCCCATTTTGCCGCCCTCGGCTCCAAGTGTACCGAGCTGGATGCCGCCGAAAAGCTGCGGGTGCTCCACGACTTCTACCGTCAGGGTGAAGAAGCGGCGTTTCACTTCGACCCACAGGACATGATGCGTAAGGGACACGATTTCAAGGACTATATCTGCCCCGACTCTATGGAGAAAAGCAGCGACCGCCTGAAACTGGGTGAGAAATACTGCCGGGTCTTGTTTCTGAAAGACTACGCTTCGTATATCAAAGACAGCATGGTCACGGAGCTGACCGATTTCAACCGAAATATGATGCTGTCGATCGATGTTGTGCCGATCCCCACCGACGAGGCCGTGCGGGAGGTGGAAAACCGTCTGCTCGGTATCGAAACCAACATTACCAATTGGCAGCGCAGGCAGAATGCCAACAACAATTTCTCCGCCGTCGTCCCCTATGATATGGAGCTCCAACGCAAGGAGAGCAAGGAATTTCTGGACGACCTTACCACGAGGGATCAACGGATGATGCTGGCGGTCATTACGATGGTCATTACCGCCGGCGACAAAAAACAGCTCGACAGCGACACCGAAACGGTACTTGCCGTGGCACGAAAGCATATGTGCCAGCTCGCCGTGCTGAAATTCCAGCAGTTCGACGGGCTGAACACTGTTCTCCCCATCGGCACACGGAGGATCAATGCGTTTCGCACCCTCACCACTGAGAGCCTTGCGGTGTTCATGCCCTTTAAGGTGCAAGAGGTGCAGGACAAGGGCGGCATTTACTTCGGAGAAAACGCCATCTCCCACAACCTCATTATGTGCAACAAGGCCAATCTTCTGAACCAGTCGGCGTTCCTGCTGGGTGTGCCCGGTTCGGGCAAATCGTTCAGCGCCAAGGAGTTGATCGCTTTTCTCATTCTCGACACCACCGATGATGTGCTGATCTGCGATCCCGAAAACGAATTTGGTGCGCTGGCGGCGGCTCTGGGCAAGGAAACGGCGACCGTCATTCATATGGCGGCAGGCGGCAAAGACCGTTTGAACGCCATGTATATGGTGGACGGCTACGGCGAGAACAACCCCATCGTGGAAAAATCGCAGTTCATCATGTCCCTTGTGGAGCAGATCGACAAGGCCGGTGTCGGCCCACAGCAGAAATCCATCATCGACCGCTGCACGGCGCTGGTGTATCAGGATGCCGAGCGGACGGGCAAGCCCGCTGCGCTCTGCGACCTGCGAAACAAGCTGCTGGAACAGCCCGAAGAAAAGGCAAAGGAGATCGCCTTGTCGCTGGAGCTGTTCACCACCGGCTCACTGGATATTTTCGGTCACGAAAGCACCGTCGATCTCGACAAGCGCATCGTCGTATTCGATATTCACGGCCTTGGCGAGCAGTTGAAGCCGACGGGACTGCTGGTGATCACCGACACCATTCTCAACCGTGTCACCCTTAACTGGAAGAAGGGCAAGCGCACCCACATCTTCATCGACGAATTTCATGTCGTTTTTGAAAATGAGCAGAGCGGCATTTTCTTCAACTCTGCATGGCGGCAGTTCCGTAAGCGCAACGGCTATCCCACCGCCATCACGCAGAATGTGGAATACCTGCTGGATTCCGTGCAGGCGAGCACCATGCTCTCCAACTCCGAGTTCGTGGTTATGCTCAATCAGGCGTTTTCCGACCGTGCCAAGCTCTCGAAGCTCCTGAACATCTCCGACGAGCAAATGAGCTATGTCACCAACGCCGACGCAGGCTGCGGGCTGATCAAATACGGCTCGGCGCTTGTGCCGTTTATCAACCGTTTTCCCAAAGATACCGACCTTTACCGCTTGATGACGACGCGCCCCGGCGAGGGTGTGTTCGGCAGCGGAAACGCATCTTAAAGGAGGCCATATATGAAAAGTAAATATCTGATGATCGGGGCGGCCGTATGTGCCGCCCTTTTCCTTTTCTCCGGCATCATGCTCTGTCGGCAGTATGCGGACGGAAAACAGGCCACCGAAGCCTTTGAACAGGTCGCCGCACTGGTGGAAACCAAGCCGTTGCCGGAGCTGACGGCATTTGAAAAGTATCGGGCGGTGCAGGAACAGAACAGTGACTTTGTGGGCTGGCTCTCCGTTCCCGGCACGAACATCGACTATCCCGTGATGCAGACCGTGGACGAGCCGAATTTCTATCTGAAACGGGGCTTTGACAAACAGTACAGCGATTACGGCGTGCCCTATGTACAGGAAAACTGCGACATTGCGCTGTCCGACAACTGCGTGATCTACGGCCACCACATGAACAACGGGACGATGTTTACCGATCTCTGCAAGTATGAAAACGAGGACTTTTATAGAGAGCACAAGACCATCCATTTTGATACGCTATCTGGCTTTGGCGAATATGAGATCGTGGCGGTGTTCAAGACCGTCGCCTATTCCGAGCAGGGCTTCAAGTATTACCACTTTACCCGTGCGGAGTCGGCGGAGGACTTTGATGATTATATCGCCCAATGCAAGGCACTTTCTCTTTATGACACCGGCGTAACGGCGGAATACGGCGACAGGCTGATCACGCTCTCTACCTGCGAATACAGCCGCAAAAACGGGCGCATAGTCGTTGTTGCCAAGCGGATCGCCGTACCCTCTGCGGAGGTGGGCAACAATGCCTGACATCAAGATACGGGATGTGGTCAAGGGAACGGTAAAGGCAATCGACAAATCGGCGGTGGCCGCTGAGCGGATGAAGGATGCCTATGTCCGCACCAAGGACAAGGCGGAGCACGGCGTCTTTGCGGCGGAATCCTCTCCCGAAGAATACGCCGCCGACCGCACTTTGACCGGGGTGGAAACGGCAGCTCACGAAGCCGCATACGGGGTGGATAAGGCTAACCGCAAGGGTGTAAAGGTCACCAAGCAAAACATCTCCAAGGCAAAAGAGCACTTTCAGCTGAGAAAGGCGGATTTACCAAAGAAACCGGTGCATAACACCATCAAAGCAAATAGCCGCAGTAGGCAGGCGTTTGCTAGTTCCACAAGGAAGACGGCTGTCAAGGCTACTACTACCGCTGTTAAAGCCGTAATTGCCAAAGCGAAGGCCTTAGCCGCAGCTATCGCCGCCGGTGGATGGGTCTCTGTCACCGTCATCATCGTAGTCTGCCTGATCGGGCTGATCGTCGGCTCTTGTTTCGGCATCTTCTTCTCCGGCGAGGGCAGCGGCACGGGGCAAACTATGCGGCAGGCTGTGCAGGAAATTAACGCCGACTATCAGTCGCAGATCGATACCGCAAGGGCAAATCTCACCTATGATGAGCTGGAGATGTCCGGCTCCCGTGCCGTCTGGCCGGAGGTGCTGGCCGTGTATGCGGTGAAAACCACCACCGACCCCAACGATCAGCAGGAGGTCGCCACGGTGGACGATGCCAAGAAAGCCATCCTCAAAGATATTTTCTGGCAGATGAATGAAATATCTTCTCACATTGAGAGAAAGCCCGGAAAGATTATCACCGAAACCGATGACGGCCACGGGAACATCGTAGAAACCATTACAACAGTCACACACACCTACCTTTATATTACGGTCAGCCACAAGACCGCCGAAGAAATGGCAGACCGTTTCAACTTCAACGCCGATCAGCGGCAGCAGCTCTCTGAATTGCTTGCCGAGGAAAACCGTAGTATGTGGTCAGCCGTCCTTTACGGCATTTACTCCGGGGACGATGCTATCGTCACGGTGGCCTTGTCGCAGATCGGCAATGTGGGCGGTCAGCCCTATTGGTCATGGTATGGATTTAACTCCCGTGTGGAGTGGTGCGCCTGCTTTGTATCTTGGTGTGCGAATAAGTGCGGCTATATCGACAGCGGTGTTATTCCGAAGTTCGCAGGCTGTGTCAATGGGGTGCAGTGGTTCAAGGACCGTGGACAATGGCAGGACGGCAGCTTTGAGCCGTCTGCCGGTCAGATCATTTTCTTCGATTGGGACAACAAGGGCTTATCCGGTCCGCAGGACGGGCAGTCCGATCATGTCGGCATCGTGGAAAAATGCGAAAACGGCATTGTCTACACCATCGAGGGCAATTCCGGCGACAGCTGCCGACAGCGCCAATATCCGGTGGGATACTACGAAATTCTAGGCTACGGTATTCCGGAATAGATAAGAAAGAGCACAAAAAACCATATATGATGGCATTTGTTCATTTTTCTTGGCGCGAACGCAACCCCACCAAGAGAAACAAAACGCGGGCGGTGCTGTTGCACCGCCCGCTTACTATGTAGAATTACTCTGATTGTTGTGAACAGCCGTCCATGTGCTGGCGGACGCGTGCTGCATCTTTCCTGCATTTCGCCTTGCTGCCATAAGTCAGTGCAACGACCCACGGCTGTCCGGCATCTGTTTCAAACGTCTGCCGGTAGTTCACGGTTTGGCCCCTTTCTATCCACTGTCCGCTTATGTCCTGATTGGAAAAGCAAAGTATCGTATCATGAATCCAATGATAGCTATAGACGTCTCCTTCCATGCAAGTACACAGATAGATCTGCTCGCTCCATGGTACAAATACAGGTTCCGAACGCTTGGGGTCTACAACCGCAAATCCCTGCTGGCTGACTACAATTTTGGTTCTGTATCCAGCCGATCTAACTATACTAAACACTGTTACAGCATAAACAAGAACAACTACGGCTGAAGATACACACAAAAAGATTAACGAATTCTTTGATGGGCACTCCCCATCTTCAAATGTAAGATAGGCGAATAGCCCAACACAAAGGATAACTGATATAATTCCACCGCTAATTACACCTCTTTTATAAGGCTGAAAAATCAACTCTTTCATAAAGTCACCTCCAAAACTTGCTTATTAGCCCGAAAGTGAAGAAAAACAGTTGACGTGTCGAATGAACTACAGCCTTTGCCATTCGACTGCTAGTGCTCTTTAATAAGCGATCGGTCCCAGCAGTAACAGCAGAATTTATACTTGCTTTCGAAGCCGTAATTGCAGTTTTTGTGTAATTGACACGTTTATTGGTTTTTATTTGACTCCTTACTTCAACCGTGGTTGGTATTACGACATCTTTAAAAGCGGTAAATGCAACTTTGCCCAACTTGCTTGTTATTCGAGCCGGTATGCCAAGGCTTGATACAGCGCCCAAAGCTCCTTCCATTGCAACGCTGCCCCAATTAATATCAGCGAATTTCGTGCCTGTCATCAGTTGGCCTAAAACTTCAAGGCCTGCGCCGATTACAGCACCCGCAATGACATTCCATATCTCTCCGTCCGCATCAACCCGCATAATCGGATTGTTCTCGCAATATGCGAACATATTGGCGCTGAGGAAGCCGTTGGCGTCGGTGGTAGCGAAGGTGTCCGCGTTGATGAACCGGCAGATGGCCGGGTCATAATAGCGGCTCTGGAGATAGTAGAAGCCGGTCTCGGCGTCATAGTAATAGCCGCGGTAGCGCAGGGGATTGATGTGCCCAATGAAACTGGTATCCGTGGTCTTTTTGCCGTCAGCACCATGCACGGAATAGCTGCCCCACGCGTCATAGGCGCTGCGGCGCAGCGTAATGCAGCAGACAACGATGATGATCTGTGGTTGTGTGCTGACGGTTGTACGCATCATAGTGACCACTTATCCATTTTCCTGCGGGCGGTGCTGCTGCACCGCCCACTTATGGCTAATGAGAATCCGTATTTTAAGGCTAACTTAATTAATTGGTCTGATTTGCTTTATACAAGAGCAAAGCGTCCTGCTCATCGTCTGTATCCACTGAAACTGTTAGTATATCTTCAAGATTTATGACAGATATACCATCGTCACAGCCATAATCATCAATTATATTAATGCAAATGGTATTATCATTATAATTGTTTACAAAACCGCGCAAAAGATTGTCCTGAAATTCCAAGCAAATTATTAGCGAATTATCCTTTGCATAGCTAAAAAGCGAGGGCATTATTTCTCCATCGCCAATCCCCCCTAAATTTGGATGGCCTTGTTTTCTTTGTTTATACAGACGATCAATTTTGGTTTCATAATTTCCTGCATAATCAATTCTATAAATATCTTTTACCGGCTTTAGAATGAACCCATCATAATACCCATGAACAGAAATGTGAGCTATCAGCACTTCATCGGCACTATACTTTGCAACATATCCAGTCAAATGTAAGTCCGTATAGTCCGGATTGCAAAAGAAACTAGCAACATTTCCATCCTCGAAGCATTTTCGAATAACATCTAACACAAAAGCGCCTCCCAACATATATTACCATCTTCCTATCTTCGGCTTTTCCATCCCGATTTTTGCTTTTTCTTTTCGCCGCCTTGGTCCCTCTGCCTACGTGCATTTCCTTTTTGGTGTTTGTCTTTTGTGCGCTTATCACTACCATTTCGTTTTGAATGCTCACTATAATAGTAAAAGCCAGCTCCAACAGCAACAGCAACAGTTATACCAACGACAATCCACCCAGCAGGATTCCAAAAGTTGGCCCCTCCTGCTACTAGAATGCCAGATAAATACCCTCCACCAGTCAGCGCTGCTGCAAAATATCCGTCCGGATCACTATTGCCAATTGGATTATTCTCGCAATACGCGAACATATTGGCGCTGAGGAGACCGTTGGCGTCGGTGGTGGCGAAGGTGTCCGCGTTGATGAACCGGCAGATGGCCGGGTCATAATAGCGGCTCTGGAGATAGTAGAAGCCGGTCTCGGCGTCATAGTAATAGCCGCGGTAGCGCAGGGGGTTGAGGTTGGCGATGCTGGTGGGATCGGTGAGGACTTTCGCACTGCTGTCATACACCGTGCAGTTGCCCCAGGCGTCATAGTCGTAGGACGCAGCGAGTTTGCCGCTCGAATCGAGGATGGCGGACACATCGCCCTGCGCGTTGAGGACGTAGTAATAGAGCTCCGTTGTCTGGCCGTGCTTGTAGATCACGGCGAACGGCTGGTTGCCGTCGTCATAGACGAACTCGAGGGCGTTATTGTCACCCCAAGTCTGCCGCATGACCTTGCCGGAGAGCGTGGTGTAGGTGTAGGTCGTATCGCCGACCTGCTTGTTGCTGCGGACGCCGGACATGTCGTAGGTGTAGGACACCTGCTCGCCGTCCACCGTCGCGGAGGTGAGCTGGCGGCCCTTCGTCCACGTGAAGGAATAATCCTTGCCGTTGTAATACGTGACCGGGTTGCCGGAGGACGGGATGCCGCTCGTCTGGGTCTGGCCTTCGTAGAGAATGTCCTTCGTCGTGCCGCCGACTGTCACGCTCGTGAGCAGGTCGGGCCACGAGGGGTTCGTGTAGCCGAAGGACTTTATGACCGCGCCGTCGGTCGTGACGCTGCGGATGTTGCCCACCGTGTCGTAGGCGTAGGCGCGGGACGCGCCGCCGTTGGTCTCGGTCGCAAGTTGGCCCTGCGCGTCGTAGGTATACGTCTTCGAGGCGGCTGCCGCGGGCACATTCGTGCCGCCGGTCGTGACCGTCTGGATGTTGCCGGCCGCGTCGTAGGTATAGTCGAAGCTGCGGCTGCTCGAGCCGAACGTGTAGGCCGTGCTCGCCAGCCGTGTGCCGACGCGGTTGCAGTCCTTATCCTCCGCGATGACCGCATAGGTATAGCCGCGGGTGTAGACCGTGGTCGTGCCCCTGTTCTGGTTGGGCACAGTGACCGTCTTTTTCTCAAGCTGGCGCAGGTCATTGTACTCGTACTTAGACGTGACGTCGAGCTGGTTCGGGATCGTGGTCGTGATGGCGCTGATCGTGCCGTCGACCGAGCTGTCGGCCGTGCCGTCGGCCTTGACGCCGGTGTAAGAATACTGCTGCCGGTAAAGGCCCGTGCCGAACTGCCACGACTGCGACGTCATGCGGTTGGCGGCATCGTACATATGCTGCGTGGACTGGATGAGCGCGCCGTTGGCCGTCGACTGGCGCGAATGGATGAGGCGGCCGAGGCTGTCGTACTGGTAGCTGTACTGCTCCGTGACCTTGCCGTCGCCGTCCGTGGCGTACTGCCGCGTGAGGTCGTTGTCGCTGCTATAGTCGTAGTGGTAGGTTGTACCGTCATTATACGCAGCGGTGCGCTGCCTGTCAAACGCGTCATAGGTGTAGCTGACACTGTCGCCGTTGCCGTAGGTCATCGTGGCCAGCCGGCCGTTGTTGACGTTGCCCTCATATGTATACGACGCGAGGGTGATGGGCGTAGTGTACCCCTCTCGCTCCGCGCTCGAGGCGCAGACCTGCACGCGCGTCATGTTGCCGAAGGCATCATAGTTCAGCAGGTAGTGCTGCCAGAAGCCCGTCGAGCCCAGATACCCTTTGCGGATGAGGTCGCTCAGCTGCGCGCGGTCGTAGGTATAGCGGATGGAGGCGACGCCGTTGATGTACGTGAGGGCGGTGCGGTCGCTGCCGGTGCAGTAGCGGTAATCCTGCTGCGTACCGTTGGCCGCCGTCGTCCTGTACAGGCGCGCAGCGCCGGTGTCGTATGCGTACCCCGTTGTGATGCCGTTGACGTCCACGGCCTGCGTGCGGAAGCGGCGCGTGCTGTCAATAGAGAAATAAAATGCGGGCGGTGCTAATGCACCGCCCGCTTACTGAATCACCTATTTTCAGGGCTACATGGCGGGACTTTTCGCTTTTTTGTCACTCGATAAGGGATCTTAACACCGCATCGACCATGATAAAAATTTTCTGCAGTATAGTCACCCAGACATCCGTCTTTCACCGGAAAGACGCAGCGTTGATGCTCGTGAAACCATTCTCCTGCATACTCCATCTCCCTGTACCAATTATCTATAACCTGATCCGGCAGGTAGCGGAACGTCTCTCGGGTCATATAGAAAACCTGATCTGCCTTCGGCGTGAGAAAATAGCATTCGTATATCTGAATTCTTCCATTTACGTCATACCGGCAAATGTTTACTGCACTTGCATTGTTAGCATTATCTATCTCCACACCCAACGTCACTCCTGTATCGTACAAGATATACTCCTTTGAGCAGTGCATGTGCTCAACAACAATAAGCCGTTCTGCCGCATCAAAGCCGTATATGTGTGATAGTCTTTCCTCCGACGGCCGCTTCTTGCAAAGGCGGCCACGTTTTGTGTTGCCGAGCCAGAGATCTTCCGTCAAGCTTGGACAATAGTAGCCACGATGCATCGTACCGCCTGCGCAATACTGCTGATAAACGACCTGAGATTTCTGTTTCTGCAATTCAGCTGCCGCGTCGATCTCTTTTGCCAGCAACGCCCGCATGTAATCACGAACGAAGTCCATGCTTCGCCTCCTTCCTTAAAATTGGGGAGTTATTTTCTCAAGCCCAACTATGAATGCTTTGATTGTCCCCAAAGCAACTTTAACGTTTTCCGTTTGCTGTACTGGATCGCCACCGGCAGAATTGTACGCACTAACAATAATGATATCTACCACTTCATAATATAGATTGGTATGCAGCCTGCGATGCAAACAGGTGTTTATGGAAACCGTATTCTCCTTAGAATTAATGCCAATTCCGGTGTCAATTAAAATTTGTTTCGTACGTTCTGCCCCTCGCGCATGTTGCGCAACAATATGATGCACTTCTTTATTACTTCTGTAATTTGGCGGTTTCTTTATTTTGGAAAAGCTGTTCGTAAGCTTCTCTTTTATCTGCTCCGCTACACTGCCGACTGATTCACAGAGACCTTCGACAGCTCCCTGAAAACCAGGAGATGAACTAATACCTACAGCCAAAGCAGTTGCTGCAAGTGCTATGCCGAAGGTGATCAAAGCCACTGTCGCTGTAATTGCAAAGTTACCAGTAGGATCAGTCGTATTTACAGGATTGTTCGCACAATATGCAAACAGATTTGCCCCAATAAACCCATCTGTAAATAACCCGTCGGCGTTGATGAACCGGCAGATGGCCGGGTCATAATAGCGGCTCTGGAGATAGTAGAAGCCGGTCTCGGCGTCATAGTAATAGCCGCGGTAGCGCAGGGGGTTGAGGTTGGCGATGCTGGTGGGATCGGTGAGGACTTTCGCACTGCTGTCATACACCGTGCAGTTGCCCCAGGCGTCATAGTCGTAGGACGCAGCGAGTTTGCCGTTCGCGTTCAGCAGCGCAATGACGTCGCCCTGCGCGTTGAGAACGTAGTAGTAGAGCGTCGAGGTCGAGCCGTCGTTATAGATCATGGCGAACGGCTGGTTGCCATCGTCGTAGACAAACTCAAGTGTTTTGCCGTCCCACTGCTGCCGCATGACCTTGCCGGAGAGCGTGGTGTAGTTGTACGTCGTGCCATTGACCGTTTTGCTGGTGCGGACACCGGACATGTCGTAGGTGTAGGAGACCTGCTTGCCGTCGACCGTTGCGGAGGCAAGCTGGCGGCCCTTCGTCCACGTGAAGGAATAATCCTTGCCGTTGTAATACGTGACCGGGTTGCCGGAGGACGGGACGCCGCTCGTCTGGGTCTGGCCTTCGTAGAGAATGTCCTTCGTCGTGCCGCCGACTGTCACGCTCGTGAGCAGGTCCGGCCACGAGGGGTTCGTGTAGCCAAAGGACTTTATGACCGCGCCGTCGGTCGTGACGCTGCGGATGTTGCCCACCGTGTCGTAGGCGTAGGCGCGGGACGCGCCGCCGTTGGTCTCGGTCGCAAGTTGGCCCTGCGCGTCGTAGCCATATTCCTTCGAGGCGGCTGCCGCGGGCACATTCGTGCCGCCGGTCGTGACCGTCTGGATGTTGCCGGCCGCGTCGTAGGTATAGTCGAAGCTGCGGCTGCTCGAGCCGAACGTGTAGCCCGTGCTCGCCAGACGCGTACCCATCCGGTTGCAGCCGTCATCCTCCGCGATGACCGCATAGGTATAGCCGCGGGTGTAGACCGTGGTCGTGCCCCTGTTCTGGTTGGGCACAGTGACCGTCTTTTTCTCAAGCTGGCGCAGGTCATTGTACTCGTACTTAGACGTGACGTCGAGCTGGTTCGGGATCGTGGTCGTGATGGCGCTGATCGTGCCGTCGACCGAGCTGTCGGCCGTGCCGTCGGCCTTGACGCCGGTGTAAGAATACTGCTGCCGGTAAAGGCCCGTGCCGAACTGCCACGACTGCGACGTCATGCGGTTGGCGGCATCGTACATATGCTGCGTGGACTGGATGAGCGCGCCGTTGGCCGTCGACTGGCGCGAATGGATGAGGCGGCCGAGGCTGTCGTACTGGTAGCTGTACTGCTCCGTGACCTTGCCGTCGCCGTCCGTGGCGTACTGCCGCGTGAGGTCGTTGTCGCTGCTATAGTCGTAGTGGTAGGTTGTACCGTCATTATACGCAGCGGTGCGCTGCCTGTCAAACGCGTCATAGGTGTAGCTGACACTGTCGCCGTTGCCGTAGGTCATCGTGGCCAGCCGGCCGTTGTTGACGTTGCCCTCATATGTATACGACGCGAGGGTGATGGGCGTAGTGTACCCCTCTCGCTCCGCGCTCGAGGCGCAGACCTGCACGCGCGTCATGTTGCCGAAGGCATCATAGTTCAGCAGGTAGTGCTGCCAGAAGCCCGTCGAGCCCAGATACCCTTTGCGGATGAGGTCGCTCAGCTGCGCGCGGTCGTAGGTATAGCGGATGGAGGCGACGCCGTTGATGTACGTGAGGGCGGTGCGGTCGCTGCCGGTGCAGTAGCGGTAATCCTGCTGCGTACCGTTGGCCGCCGTCGTCGAAAGCAGGTGCGCGGTGCCGGCATCGTAGCCATACTGCGTCGTGACACCGTTAGCATCCTCGGATGCTGCGCGGAAGCGGCCGGTGTTGTCGTAGATATTTTGGGACTTGAGATAGTCCCCGCTGTACCCCTTGCGCGTCATGCTCGTCGTGGCGCTGCCGGAGGTGTTGTGGTAGGTGTAGTTCGTCAGCCCGGCCAGCGTATCCTCCTGCAGGTTGTTGCTTGCGTCGTACCCCAGCGTGTGCTTTGCGCCGCCGGGCGTGGTATAGCTCTTGAGACGCTGGGAGTCCGTGAAGTACTCGCTCGCCGTTTTGGCGCTGCCGTCCGTCGCCGCGACGGGGTTGCCCTTGCTGTCGTAGCTGTAGGTCTCCGCCGGTTCGAGCACGAGGCTGATGTCCGTGAAATATGCTTCGTTGGCGTTGTAGTCATAGGCGCAGCGCACCGTGATGTCTTTGACCGTCTTGTCGCGCTTGCCCGGCACGATGACGCCCGATGCAAACTGCCAGCCCGCGTAGTCCCCGTTGAAGCTCACGTACTGGTTTTCGGTCGTGCCGTCGGTATAGGCGATCTCTGCGACAAGGCCAAAATACCGCTCGTAGCCGTGGACGTGCTTGCGGGCCGTGCCGCCGACGCTCGTCGCCTTGCCCCAGCCGGAGAGCAGGAACGTCGCCTCGTCTGCCGGGAGATTGAGCGGGATGACCTGATGCGTGCGCGCGTAGCCGGTCATCGTGCTGCCGATGTGCATGGACTTGCTGTTCGGCTGGCCGGTGGGGTGCTCGTTGGTGATCGTGTATTTGTTGGCGGTCCAGAAGTCCGGTTTTCCGTTGACGAGCTGCGAGAATCTGCCGTTTTGCACCAGATTGATCTCGGACGCGGCCTCGCCCTTTTCGAGCAGCAGGTCATCGCAATAGGCCGTGCCGTCCGCCTTGTCCTGCAGGAAGGCCATGTAGTATGTGCCCGACGTTTCCGGCGTGAAGGTCACGCTGACCTTTTCCCAGCCGCGGCTGACCGAGGCGTCCGTTTGGTAGTTCACCCGTTCGCTCTTCCACGGCGAGCGGCTCGCCTGCGACAGATCGGCGATCTGGTCGGCCGTGAGCGCCGCAAGATACACGCTGCCGCCCGAATCGAACGCGGTCATGTCGCACGTGTTCACGTAGCCGGAGAAGGTGTAGGTCGTGCCTGCCTGCAGGGTGGCTTCCTGATACATGCCGCTGCCGCGCGCCGTGGTCTGGATCGAGGCGCTGCCGAGGTGCGTCCGGTCTCCGGACTGTGTGCCCGCCGAGGCGGACGTGCTGAACGGCAGCTGCGCCCAGCCGTCTGCGGCGCTGCCGGTGCAGGTCTCCAGGCCGGAGTTGGACAGCAGGTTCGGCGACGATGTGCCCATGGCCGCTGCGCCGGTCAGGCGGTTGTTCGTTTTGCTGGTGCCGTTGTTGCTCGTGTAGTTGGCGGCGCTGACGCCGAGCAGCTCCGAGCGGTCCGTGTTGCTGTCAAAGGCGCAGATCGTCTTGCCGGTATAGTCGAGAATGTAGCTGGTGATCGTGTCGTCCGCGGTATCTCGGGTATGATCCGGGCCGTAGAAACGGTACGATGTCTGCCGCACACCGTCGCGGTAGGCGTGGAAGGCACTGCCATACTGCCGCTGACCGTCCGCCGGCGCGCTGCCAGCGGTGAATTCCCGCACGCGGAACGTGGATCGGACGCCGAAATTGAAAATGTACGAGATCTCCAGACCGTACTGCGCCTCGCCGTCATACAGCGTGATCATGGTCCCGTTCGCCGGATCGTACTGGTAGTACGCACACGTGCCGTCCGCATACGTCACCTGCGTCAGGTGTCCGGCAGAGTCGTAGGTATAGCTCGTGGTGCGGCCGGCGTAGTCCGTCACGCTGGAGAGCCGGTCGCCGCTGTAGGTCAGGTTTGCGACCGTCTGGCTTGCGCCGTCGTGAATGGCCATGACGATCTGCACGAGCCGGTTGGTGGAAGCGTCCTTGACCGGCTTCCACGCGCTGCCGCTGCCGTATGCCGCATTGTAGGCAAAATAGATCGTGTTGCTGTTGTTGTCCGTGATGGAGATCAGGTAGCCGTTGTGGAACACCCATGTGCGGTACTTGTCCATGTCCGTCATGGTGTAAATCGTGTTGCCGCCGCTGGTGGACCTGACGATCTTCAGGCCGAGGCCGTCCTCGTCCTCATACGTGTTAGTTGCCGTCTCGCTGAAGTAATGCTCGGTGCCATCCTCGTCGTTATAGACCAGGTACGTCTTGTCGCCGACCTTACACTCCACCACCGTCTGCTGCGCGGAGAGCTTCCAGCCGATGCCGATGCGCATGGAAGAAAAATTCCGCGTGTGCAGGCCGACCGATCCATTCTCCGAAAACCAGCTTCCGGAATATGCGCTGTTGTAGATGTGGCGCAGCGCGTAGGATGCCGGCTCGAGAGAGAGCGAGACATCCGTGCGGTCCAGCGTGAACTGGTTCGTGAAATTCTGGATGGAGAGATCACCCGCTTTTGCTGCCGAGGCCTCCTGATAGGTATAGTAGCTCTCCAGCCCGACCGGGTTGCGGTAGTACACCGCAAAATACGGGCTGTAGTCGTGGTATCCGCTGCCGATCAGGTTGGCAACACGGTAATTCTCGATGCAGTCCATTGTCTCGAGTATTAGGCCGATTGTCTCTGAACCAGTGACGGAACGTTCAACAATCGCTCGTGAAATATCCCATGTGATATATTCCCCGAGTGTGCCTTTACTAACCTTTTGGTAATCCAATATCGTGCGATCGAAAGATAATGCACCAGCATATACATCGTTCCATGTCAAGCTTGACACATTTGACACTGTTCCGTCACATATATGTGCTTCCACTGTTAGATTTCCGTCGGGTGCAGCTCCGCCAAAGTGGTTGGAAGCGAAGAAGCCTGCATGATACAGCGCAATCTCTGCCCGCACAGGAACACAACCGCTGGGGATCTTGGGCAGAGTCAATTTCATGTAAATGTCGCACGCACCGTATGAATCATCCGCAATATAACCGCAATACTGATCCGCTGCATTCGGGGCAACGGAGTTCGGGGCTGCATAACGGATATACGTCGTCAGGACATTGCCCTTGTTGTGCAGCAGGATCGTCGGATCGAGCGTTACGGGATAGGCGCGCTCCGGCGCGTTCATCCACTCCGGATCCGCCTCCACGGTCAGCAGATAGCCGCCCTGGATGCGCTCGAGCCGATAGGCGGCGTCCTCCACCGATGTGACGTTGTTGGCATCCGCCAGAGACGGCGCCGGGATCTCGTAGATCACCTCGCCGCCGGCGCTGCGCAGCAGCACGGAACCATCGGCCTCGAGCGTCGGTGTCAGGCCCTGCATATTCAGCACAAACGAGTAGGCATACTGCTCCTGCTGTTTGTCAATGATGATGCTCTCTTTTACGTTATATCCATAGTTCTGGTACAGCAGGCTGACACCGTCCATCACGTTGTCGAACGCAACGCTGGAGCGGATTTTCTGCGGCTGGATCTTGTCTTTCTCCGCCAGCTTGCTGAAGGTGCGCATTTTGGCCCCCGGGTTTTCCATCCTGGCCGCCGCCGTGGACGTGACCAACGTATACGCCGCGTCGTCCAGCAGCGGCAGCTCCTCTGCCGTCTCCTGCTGCGGCGCATCCGTCTCCTGCTGCGGCGCATCCGTCTCCTGCTGCGGCACATCCGTCTCCGCCGCGGCTTCCGCGGGCTCCTGCGTCTGGTCTGCCTCCGTCTGCTCCGCCTCCTGCGGCTGGTCGGCAGTCTCCGGCACCGCTGTTTCTTCGGGGGCTGCCGTTTCCTCCGCTGCCGGAACGTCCGGCGCGACCGCCACAACGTCGCGGCTGCTGCGCCGCGCCAGCGACATCGACACGCTCTGCCCCTGATACGCCGTCTCGAACAGGAAGCCGCTGTCGAGCGACGCGGCAAATTTCCGCGTCATGTCTCCCGCCTTGGCAACATACTGCTGACCGGTTTTCTGCAGTGTGTTGTCGATCTCCTCCCAGGACCCGTCCGCCGTCTGGTAGTGCACTGCCGTTTCGTACTCCACCAGCATGTAGCCCCCGTCCCGCAACCGGAAATGCTTGACGGATTCCTCGCGCAGCGCGTCCTCCTCGCCGACGATCTCCGCATCGTCGTCTTTCATGGACACCGTTTCGCTGTCTGTACTGATGTCCAGATCGTTTGTTTCGTCGCCGACACCGAATGCCACCACCGGCAGCAGCTGCACCAGCAGCGTCAGCACAAGGATGAGGGATATGCTCTTCTTTACGCCTTCTTTCATGGTTCTTTACCCCACAAAGTAAAATTTTGTACGTTTCTGTAAAAAAATGAAACGTATTGGTGTAATTATGATAAACCCGTTTTCCTCTGTCAATACTGTTTTTATATTTTTGATAGAATTTATTAGAAAATATAATTCCAAAAGATGACCATGAAAAATGATCTCCTTCTCTCCGCTATGATGTTCGCATGTTTTTTTGTTTTTGGGCTTGACTTTTGTTAATGGAACTTCATTATAGTAAGTAATTGTTATAGCAGCGCCATTCATGTCAACTGTACAAGTATCGGCAAATAAGCGATGCAACAAATACGAAATCATATATCCCGCCAAATAAAAAAACGAATGTTGGCGGGCTGATTCACTGCGCGTATATCCCTCCAATCTGAGTTTTTTAGATTGGAGGGATTTTTTGTGTTTATTTGTTTGCAAACCGCCTTCCCTGTAAAAAGTAGCAAATTTTATTTCATTCTATAGCCTGCGTTGCGAATGGTGAGTTCCTCAAAAAGCGCTCTCCGAGCAATGAAATATGTAGTAAAAACAGCCACCCCATATAGATTATACTCACTTGTTTTGCAGGCCTTCGCTTTCTGCAGATGCATTTTCCTATGTCTGCGCTTTTCGGTCTGCAGCGTAGGCTGCCGCAGTCCTCCGCACGATTTGGATTTTCAAAATTCAAATCGAAACGGAGGAAAATATCATGGATGGAAACCATCCGAAACGAAGGAAGGACAAATACAATCCCTATACCATCGGCACGACCGGGGACGGCCGCCACTGGCTGACCTTTTCGGACGGACAAGGCAATCGGCATCATTTTGAGATCAGCGCTGCCGTGTTTGCGTTGTTTGATTCCTTTGAGCTGGACGACCTCTCCTATCTGAACGAAGTGGATCGCCACTATGAGCAATCGGAGCTTACGGAGGCATCGTTGTATGACCGGGCCGTGCATCGTCCGGCGACGGTCGAAGAAAGCGCTTTGCAGAGCATGGAATATGCGCAGTTACATAGAGCGATCTCCGAACTGCCCGAAATACAAAAGCGGAGGTTGATCCTCTACTATTTTCAAGGCTTGACCTATGAGCAGATCGCAGGAATGGAGGGATGCACTTTTCAGGCCGTTGCAAAATCGGTTGCGGCCGCCGAAAAAAGATTGAAAAAATTTTTTGGAATAGGTGGTTGAAAAATAGCCTTTAAGTGAGGAAACAGGTGGAGAGGTACGAAAACTCTCTGCCTGTTTTCCTTTTCGGCAAGCAGGGATGGCCTTTGACAACCGAATACCCATTCATCAAGCACATTCCTATTGCCATTGCGAAAGCATGAGCCACATTAGCGGCTGCGCCACAATCCGCACTGCGGGGAGCGATATGCAGTCGGCTATCACGGGCGGGTGGCTCCCGCCCCAGCGACGACCGGCAATAGGGCTAACGATACTCCCGTCCAGCCACAGTCCGAGCGTGATAAGCGGCATTTCGACCGTGAAGCCGTCGCAGGCAATGGGGGCGGTCATGAGAGAACCTCGTGAGGGTGAAATCCCCGTGGAGCCGACAGCCATCGGCCGCTTGATGACTTCCCAATAGGAAATCGGGGTGTCGAGGACAAATAGATTTTCTTCAAAATACTACGGTCAAGCGGCGGGACGGGTCAGACGAAACAGAGAATGTTTTATCTCTCACCAACCTCAATTCTGTTCTGCCGCTTGACCTCTACATAGGCGGAAACGCCTAAATACACAAAGGAGGTCATCACAGAATGAACCACACATATTTGCGCGGCGATATGTATTACGCTGATCTGGGCCGGGGCATCGGCTCTGAGCAGGAGGGCTACCGTCCCGTCGTGATCATTCAGAATAATGTCGGGAACAAACACAGCCCCACGGTCATTATCGCTTCCATTACAAGCAAAACCGGCGTGAAAGCCAAACTTCCTACCCACTACTACATCGACGCCGAGGACGGCTTGAAGCTGCCCTCTATCGTCCTGCTGGAACAGCTGCGCACCGTCGATAAGCGCCGCTTGGGCAACTTCATTGGGCATCTGTCCGAAAAGCACATTTGCGGCATCAATCATGCGCTGGCGGTCAGCATCGGTCTGATTGAAAGCGTCCCGAAAAAACTGATCCTCTGCCTTTGCAGCACCTGCGCCGACAATTTCTACGGCACGGGTGCTTATTATTTGCGCAGGATTGACCCGCACCAAACGGCAAAAGACACTTGCACCTACTGTAATCAGCGGAAAGGGTATGACTATGAACTTTGCCGAAAAAACGGTAAGGAGGCGGCCTATGGAATCACAGACAGCCTACAAACTGTTATTTGCTGAATATCCCGATGTAGTCAATGTTGAGCAAATGTGTGAAATGCTCGGCGGCATCTGCGATAAAACTGCCTATCGGCTTTTAAAGTCCGGCAAGATCAAGAGCTTTATTGTTGGTCGCCGCTATCGAATCCCGAAGCTCAACATTTTGGAATACTTGGACTTGATAGAAAAATCTACTGCGTAAAACCTCGTTTGCACATTTGGCCGATGTACTTCTATCTGCTACAATATTGCTGTCAATGGCAGATGGATCAGCGCTGTACCAATCAAAGGAGGTCTTATTATGGTAGCAGGACATCTGCGAGAGAAAAACGGGTACTATCATATGGTACTGAACTATGTGGACGAATACGGCAAACGGCACACGCCGCCCAAGTCTACAGGTCTGACGGTAAAGGGAAACAAAAAGCGTGCCGAAAAGATGCTTTCTGAGGCTCGTGCCGCCAAGGAAGCAGAGCTGGAAGCAAGAGCAATCGAACGCAGTACGGGTAAAGCCCCCATTGGCACGATTCTTTTTACTGCGTTCCTGCTCGACTGGCTGGAAATGACAAAAAAGAATGTGGAGGAAACCACCTATGGCGCGTATTCCATGGGAATCAAAAGCAAAATCATCCCGTACTTTGAGGAACACCACCCCGGTCTTGCATTGCAGGATGTTACACCCAAGCACATACAGGACTACTACACCTACGAATTGACGGTGCGAGGTGTTTCTGCCAATACGGTCATACACCGTCACGCCAATATTCGTAAAGCCTTGCAGCACGCTTTCAAACTCGGCCTGATTGACTCGAATCCGGCAGACCGGATTGAACGGCCCAAGAAGGAAAAGTTCGTTGGCAGCTTCTATGAGGAGGATGAGCTGAACCATCTTTTTGAAGTTGTCCGTGGTGATCCCATTGAGCTTGGCGTGATCCTCGGTGCATTTTACGGTTTGCGCCGAAGCGAGGCGGTAGGCCTGAAATGGGACGCCATCGACTTCAAGAAAAAGACCATTACGATTCGGCACACCGTTACGCAGGCGACAATAGACGGCAAGAGCAAGATCATTCAAAAGGACAGAACAAAGACAAAGGCCAGCTACCGCAGTCTGCCGCTTGTTCCGCCGTTTGAGGAATTGCTGCACCGCTTGAAAGCGGAACAGGAGCTGAACCGAAAGCTGTGCGGAAAATCTTATTGCAGGAAGTTTGCTGATTATATCTATGTCAATGAAATCGGTGAACTCGTGAAGCCCGGCTATATCACACAGCATTTCCCGCTGATCCTGCAAAAGAACGGTATGCGGAAGATCCGCTTTCACGATCTTCGTCATAGCTGCGCAAGTCTGTTGTATGCAAACGGTGTCAGCCTGAAAGAAATTCAGGAATGGTTGGGGCACAGTGATATTTCGACCACCTCAAACATTTACACGCACTTGAATTTCAACTCGAAGATTGCATCTGCCAATGCGATTTTGGGCGTATATCCCTCCTCATGATGCTTTATGTCCCTCCAATGTCCCTCCTAAAATCAGCCCGTAAATGGCAAATCTGATGATGTAGGAGGGACAGTACATAAGCACACATAACATAAAGAAAAGCCCGCAAACCCAGTCGTATCAAGGGTTTGCGAGCCTTTGAGGTGTGGTGCCGGTGGCGGGGGTCGAACCCGCACGGGTTATAAGCCCAACGGATTTTGAGTCCGCCTCGTCTGCCAATTCCAACACACCGGCATCTATTATTTTAAGTCATCTCCCAATCCCCATCCGAGAAAACGGAGGGACATCATGGAGGGACATTAAAACCAAATTGCATATTCAGTTTTCAAAAAGCCTTGCAAAATCAAGGGTTTACACCAAGGTGGTATGAAGCGGCGAAGTAGATTTTGAGTCAAGCACGTCTACCAATTCCATCACACCGGCAAATTCGGCTGTTTGATTATACAACAGCCGGGCGCACATTTCAAGTGCAAATCTCGCGCGGCGGCACGAACCGCAGCCGCTCCGGCGGCTGCTCGGCAAGCGAGCACGCGGCGGCCGCGCAGCCGGGAATGGCATCATACACGCGGCAGAGCGCCCCCGCCTCCGGCGGGACGAGCACCCCGGCCGTGCGCCGGAACGGGATCGTGCGCAGGTCGCCCGCGCCCGTGAGCTTGAACCAGCTCTCGCGCAGCGTCCAGAGCTCGAACGGCTGCAGGTCGCCGCAGTCCGCCTGCGCGAGCCGCCGCGCCATGGCCGGGTGCAGCGGGCGCACCTGCTCCACATCCGCGCCGACCGGCGCGGCCGACACCGCCACGAGCGCCGCCGTGCGCGTGTGGCTGACGGAAAAGTGCAGCTGCGGGCACGCCGGAAAATACGGCTTGCCGCCCGGCAGCTCCGCCGTCTCCGGCAGGTCGATGCCCCAGACCGCGCGCACCGCATACGCCAGCAGCGACACGCCCCACGCACTCCCGTGCGCCTTCGTGCGCGCAGGGCGCGCCGGCTGCGCGTCCGTGATCTGCGTCCAGAAAAGCTCCATATGGCCCACCTCATTTCCTGTGTCACAGAATAACACGATTCGTAATTTTTTGCTACCACTATTGTAAATTGTGTGATATACTGAAATGAATATTTCTGCAAACCTCCTGCTTTCCCGGAAAGCAGACGCCACTAACCGCAAAGGCGCCCACACACTGCCTTTGGAAAGGAATATGGACTACATGAAGAAAATTCTCGTACTTGAGGATGAGCCCAGCATCCGCAGCTTCGTCGTCATCAACCTGCGCCGGTCCGGTTACGAGCCCATTGAGGCGGCCACAGGCGAGGAGGCGCTCGAAAAGCTCAAGCAGAATCCGGACACGCTCGTTGCGCTGCTCGACGTGATGCTGCCGGATATCGACGGCTTTGAGGTCTGCCGCCGCATCCGCGCGACCGGCTCGAAGATGGGCATCCTCATGCTCAGCGCCAAGAGCCAGGAGATGGACAAGATCACCGGCCTCATGACCGGCGCGGACGACTATGTCACCAAGCCTTTCTCCCCTGCCGAGCTGCTCGCGCGCGTGGACGCGCTCTACCGCCGCATCGGCGGCAGCGAGAACACCGAGGACGTGCTCTCGAGCGGGCCGTTCGTGCTGCACCTGCGCTCGCGCACGCTCGACAAAAACAGCGAGCACATCCGCCTGACGCAGACGGAGTTTGCCATCATGAAGCTGTTCATGGAAAACCCCGGCCGCGCGCTCTCGCGCGAGGACATTCTGCACGCCGTCTGGGGCGCGGACTACAACGGCGAGGTCAAGATCGTCGATGTGAACATCCGCCGCCTGCGCATCAAGATCGAGGACGACGCGACCGAACCGGAATACATCACCACCGTCTGGGGCTACGGCTATAAGTGGGGCTACTGAGGCCATGCAGGACGTCACCCCCACCCCCACAGGCGAACCCAAACAGGAAAACACCTTCCGCGGCCTGTTTTCGCGCATGGCCATGGGCCAATGTGTGCACGCGGCGCTGTGCGTCGCCATCGGCGCGGCCATCGGTCTGAGCGCCGGGCGCGTCAGCACGGCGTTGGGCATCATACTCGGCATCCTCGCGGCAGCCGCCGGTGCCGTGGTCTGCGCGCTGTGGTTTCGCCGGCACGTGTCGCGCCCGGTCGAGCAGATCACGGAGGTCACGCGCACGATCGCCGGCGGGCGCTACGGCACGGAGCTGCCGGTGCAGCGCGACGATGAGCTTGGCCGCCTTGCGACCGCGATCAATGAGCTGTCACAGGAGATCAGCCGCAGCGAAAAAATGCAGTCGGAGTTCATCTCGTCGATCTCGCACGAGCTGCGCACGCCCCTGACCGCCATCACCGGCTGGAGCGAGACGCTCATGTTCGACACCGCCATCCAGGGCGACTCCCGCCGCGGCATCGCCATCATCTCCAAGGAGGCCGCGCGCCTGACGAGTCTCGTCGAAGAGCTGCTGGAGTTCACCCGCATCCAGGACGGCCGCTTCAACCTGAGCATGGAGCTGCTCGACATCGAGAGCGAGCTCGAGGACACCATCTTCACCTATCAGGAGCTGCTGCGGCAGGACGGGATGCAACTCATCTACAACCCGCCCGAGGAGGAGATCCCGCTCGTGCCCGGCGACCCGGAGCGCCTCAAGCAGGTGTTTCTCAACATCCTCGACAACGCCGCCAAGTACGCCCGCGACGGCAAGACGATCGAAGTGTCCGTTCTTTCGGACAGTGAAGCTGCTACCATTCAATTTAGGGATCATGGCCCCGGCATCCCGGAAAACGAGCTGCCGCACGTGAAGGAGAAATTCTTCAAGGGCGAGAAGCACAAGGCCCGCGGCAGCGGCATCGGTCTGGCCGTGTGCGACGAGATCATCACCCGCTCCGGCGGTACGCTGACGATCGCCAACGCCCCCGGCGGCGGCACACTGGTCTCGGTGCGCCTGCCGTTCGCGCCGGAGAGCGGCAATTAACTTCGTAATTTCATTCTAACCGAGGTAACCATATGAGCAAAACCGAATCCGCAAAACCCGATACCAGCGTCTCGTTCCGCACATCCATCGGCGGGCAGGCGCTCATCGAGGGCATCCTCATGCGCGGCCCGACCCGGCAGGCCATCGTCTGCCGCACGCAGGACGGCATGGTCGAGAAGGTCGAGGAGCTGCACTGGGTCCGCGAAAAGCACCCGATCCTCGGCTGGCCGCTCATCCGCGGCGTCATCGTGTTTCTCGACTCGATGGTCAAGGGCATGAAGGCGCTGACCTATTCGGCCGACCTGCTGCCCGAGGACGAGCAGGAGGAGCCCGGCAAGATCGACCTCTGGATCGAAAAGCATTTCGGCGAGGAGAAGGCCAAGGACATCATCATCGGTACGGCCGTGGTGCTCGGCATCGCGCTGTCGATCGTGCTGTTCATCCTGATCCCGACGCTGCTCGCCGGCCTGACCAAGGGCTTTATCCACAGCCCCGTTGTGCGCAACCTCTTTGAGGGCCTGCTGCGCATCGTCATTTTCCTGCTGTATCTGTGGGGCGTGGCGCACATGAAGGACGTCGAGCGTATGTTCGCCTACCACGGCGCGGAGCACAAGACCATCTTCTGCTACGAAAAGGGCCTGCCGCTGACGGTCGAGAACGTGCGGCCACAGTCGCGCTTCCACCCCCGCTGCGGCACGAGCTTTCTGTTCGTCGTCGTCATCATCAGCATTCTGGTGTTCTCGCTCGTGAGCCTGCGCGTCGGCTTGTGGGACAATCCGTGGGTGCGCATTGGCCTGCGGCTGCTGCTGCTGCCGGTCGTCGTGTCCATCAGTTATGAGATCAACCGCTGGGTCGGCCGGCACGACAACCTCTGCTCGCGCATTCTGTCCGCGCCGGGCAAGTGGCTGCAGCGCCTGACCACCAACGAGCCGGACGACAGCATGATCGAGTGCGCCATCCGTGCGCTCGAGCTCGTCATCCCAGAGCAGAAGGGCAGCGACGCCTGGTAATCCGTCAGCAAAGGACTGGAAGATAGAGAGATGCCAAAGACCTATAACGACCTGTATCTGGCCACGCGCACGGCGCTGAAAAACGCCGGCGTGGAGGCTTACGCGCTCGAGGCGCGGCTGCTGGTGGCCTATGCCGTCGGCAAGACGAAGGAGGAATTCGTGCGCGACCTGCGCCTGTACACCTCCGACGAAAATGAACAGAAGATCGAGGCCCTGCTGCAGCGCCGCATCGCCGGCGAGCCGCTGGCCTATCTCATCGGCGAGTGGGAGTTTCACGGCCTGCCGATCGTGGTCACGCCCGACGTGCTCATCCCGCGCATGGACACCGAGGTGCTCGTGGACGCGGCGCTGCGCGTGCTCGTCGGCCGGAAGATGAACGCCCGCATTCTCGACCTCTGCTCCGGCAGCGGCTGCATCGGCTGCGCGCTGGCGCATGAGCTGCCGGCCGCGCGCGTCGTCATGGTGGACATCAGCGACGAGGCCCTCACCGTGAGCAAGGAAAACCTGCGCCGCAACCACCAGAACCGCACCATCTGCCTCAAGGCCGACGCGCTCGAAAAGCCCCCTATGGGCATTGGCACGTTCGACCTCATCGTGTCGAACCCGCCGTATGTGGCGAGCATGGACATCCTCACGCTCGACAGCTCCGTGCGCGACTACGAGCCGCTCGGCGCGCTCGACGGCGGCGAGGATGGGCTGATGTTCTACCGCGCGATCGTGCGCCACTGGACGCAGATCCTCCGCCCCGGCGGCTGGCTCATGTTCGAGGTCGGTGAGGATCAGGCGGACGCCGTCATGGCGCTGATGACAGAAGAAAAATACACCGATGTGACCGCCCTAGAGGACACCGCCGGCATCCGGCGCGTCGTCGTCGGCCGCATCTGATACTTAGAGGTGAATCACTATGGCTGAAAAGAAAAAATCCGCACCCGTGTCCACCGGCCCCGTCAAGCCGGAGGACAAGAAAAAAGCGCTCGAGACCGCGCTCGCCCAGATCGAGAAGAACTTCGGCAAGGGCGCCATCATGCGCCTCGGCGACGACATTCCCGTGAACGTGGAGGCCATCTCCACCGGCTCCCTGTCGCTCGACCTCGCGCTCGGCATCGGCGGCGTGCCCCGCGGCCGCATCGTCGAGATCTACGGGCCCGAGTCGTCCGGTAAGACGACGCTCGCGCTGCACATCCTCGCCAGCGCCCAGAAAGAGGGCGGCGAGGTCGCGTTCATCGACGTGGAGCACGCGCTCGAGCCCGCTTACGCCCGTGCCCTCGGCGTGGACATCGACAGCCTGCTCATCTCCCAGCCGGACACCGGCGAGCAGGCGCTCGAGATCACGGAGCAGCTCGTGCGCTCCGGCGCGCTCGACGTCGTGGTCGTCGACTCCGTGGCGGCGCTGCTGCCGCGCAGCGAGCTCGAGGGTGAGATGGGCGAGTCGTCCGTCGGCGTGATCGCGCGCCTGATGAGCCAGGCCCTGCGCAAGCTGGCCGGCACGGTCAGCCGCACAAACTGCATCGTCGTGTTTATCAACCAACTGCGTGAGAAGATCGGCGTCATGTACGGCAACCCAGAGACGACGCCCGGCGGCCGCGCGCTGAAGTACTTCTCCAGCGTGCGCATCGACGTGCGCCGCATCGAGACGCTGAAGGTCGGCGGCGAGATGATCGGCAACCGCACGCGCGCCAAGATCGTCAAGAACAAGGTCGCGCCCCCGTTCAAGGAGGCGGAGTTCGACATCATCTACGGCGAAGGCATCTCCAAGATCGGCGAGATCGTGGACCTCGGCGTCAAGCTCGACCTGATCGACAAGGCCGGCGCGTGGTACACCTACGGCGATGTGCGCGTGCAGGGCCGCGACAGCATGAAGGAATATCTGCGCGAGCACCCCGACGTCTCGGACAAGATCGAGGCGGAGATCCGCGCCAACGCCCACAAGCTCATGAGCCCGCAGGCGCGCAAGGCCGCCATTGCCTCCGGCCGCGCCGTCGAAGTGGCAGCCGATGACTTTCAGGGCTGATGGCCCGGCTCATTGAGCTCAAACAGACCGCGCCGGAGCGCTTTCTGGCGCGGTTTGACACCGGCGAGGAGGTGCGCACGACGCTCGCCGTCGTGACGGATTTTCACCTGCGCAGCGGAAAAGAATTGACGAGCCCGGAGCTGGGCGCGCTGCGCGCGGCCTCCGAGCGCTCGCGCTGCCGGCAGCGGGCGCTGCGCATCATCGGCGCGCGCGCCATGTCGGTCAAGGAGCTGACCGACCGGCTGAAGGAAAAGGGCGAGAGCCCGGAAAACGCCGAGGACGCCGCCGCGTGGCTGCAGGAGATGCACCTGCTCGACGATGCGCAGTACGCCGCCATGTGCGTGCGGCACTATGCCGCCAAGGGCTACGGCGCCGGGCGCATCCGCAGCGAGCTCTACCGCCGCGGCATCCCGCGCGAGCTGTGGGACGATGCGCTGCAGGAGCTGCCGGAGCAGGACGATCAGATCGACACGCTGCTGCGCCGCCGCCTGCGCAGCGACACACCCGACCGCGACGAGCTGCGCCGCGCGTCGGACTATCTCTACCGCCGCGGCTTCGGGCGCGACGAGATCCGCGCGGCCATCGCGCGCTATCAGGATAACTTTGAGGAGTATTGACCCATGCCATATCGAATCTGCCTGATCTCGCTCGGCTGTGCGAAAAATCAGGTCAACAGCGAGCAGATGCTCTATCTGCTCAATCAGGCCGGCCACGAGGTGGTCGGCGAGGTGGACGGGTGCGACGTCGCCATCGTCAACACCTGCGGCTTTATCGACAGCGCCAAGAGCGAGGCCATCGACCAGATCCTGCAGCTCGCCGAGGTGAAAAAGGCCGGCGGACTGAAGAAAATTCTCGTGACCGGCTGCCTGTCGCAGCGGTACGAAAAGGACATTCTCGAGAGCCTGCCGGAAGTGGACGGCATGCTCGGCACCGGCAGCTTCGGCCAGATCTGCCAGGCCGTCGAGGACGTGATGCACGGTGGAAAGCCGCTGTACTTCGGCGACAAGAGCGGCCCGATCGAGGAGATCGGCCGCGTGGTCACGACCGGGCCGGGCTGGGCGTACCTGCGCATCGCCGAAGGGTGCGACAACTGGTGCGCGTTCTGCGCCATCCCCGCCATCCGCGGCCGCTACCGCAGCCGCACGCTCGACGCCATCGTGCAGGAGGCGCGGGAGCTCGCCGACCTCGGCGTGAAAGAGCTGATCGTCATCGCGCAGGACATCACCCGCTGGGGCATGGACCTCTACGGAAAGCCGAGTCTCGCGCTGCTGCTGCGGGAACTGGCGAAGATCGACGGCATCCGCTGGATCCGCCTGCACTACCTCTACCCCGAGATCATCGACGACGAGCTCATCGACCTCATTGCAAATGAAGACAAGATCGTCAAGTATCTCGACATCCCCATCCAGCACATCGACAACGACATTCTCCGCCGCATGAACCGCCACTGCACCGGCGACGAGATCCGCGCGCTGCTGCAGAAGCTGCGCGCGCGCATTCCGGGTCTTGTGCTGCGCACGAGCCTCATCACGGGCCTGCCCGGCGAGGGCGAGGCCGAGTTTGAGGAGCTGTGCACGTGGCTGCGCGAGGTGCGGCTCGAGCGCGTGGGCGTGTTCCCGTTCTCCCCCGAGGAGGGGACGCCCGCCGCCGTGATGACCGACCGCTGCGAGCCGGACGAGGCCCAGCGCCGCGCCGATCTCATTCTCGAGCTGCAGGCCGGCATCATGGACGACTACAACGCCGCCTGCATCGGGCGGGACATGACCGTTTTGTGCGAGCACCGGGCCAGGAGCGGCATGTGCTCCGGCCGGACGTATGCCGACTCGCCGGAGATCGACGGCACGGTCTACTTCACCGGCGCGGCCCGGCCCGGCGACATGGTCACGGTGCACATCACCGGCTGCGACGACGGCGATCTTGCCGGCGAACAAATCCACGAATGAGGTGCTGACATGACGACTGCAAACAAAATTACCATCTTCCGCGTGATCCTGATTCCCGTATTTCTGGTGCTGATGTACCTGCGCTTCCCCGGGCATACCTACTGGGCGTTCGGCGTGTTCGTGCTTGCGAGCCTGAGCGACTTCGCCGACGGCTACATCGCGCGGCACTACAATCAGGTGTCGGATTTCGGCAAGTTCATGGATCCGCTGGCCGATAAGCTGCTGGTCGTGGCGGCCATGCTGCTGTTCGTCGAGCAGCACCGGATGCCCGCATGGGCGCTGCTGCTCGTGGTCGCGCGCGAGTTTGCCGTGACCGGCCTGCGGCTGATCGCCGTGGACAACGGCCGCGTCATCGCCGCTGCCTGGTCCGGCAAGATCAAGACCGCCTCGACCATGGTGGCCATCTGCCTGATGCTGCTGTGGAACATTCCCTGGCTCAACACCGTGTGCTGGGTCGTCATCGTCGTGACGACGGTGTACTCCGGCGTGGAGTACTTCGTGAAAAACCACGACGTGTTCCGGAAAGCCGCCTGAATACATGAGAACCCCCGGCGGGTGCTGATTGCACCCGCCGGGGGTTCATTTTGTCTGTCACTCACTGCGGCCCATGTCCTGCAGCGTCTGCCCGTCGATGCGGTAGACCGTCCAGTCGCTCATCGGCTGCGCGCCGAGGGAGCGGTAAAAGTCGATGCTCGGCCGGTTCCAGTCCAGACACCACCACTCCAGACGGCCGCAGCCGCGCGCCCGGCTTCCCGAAATGTCACAGTATCCGTGGCCGGCTCAGAACGTGAACGCCTGCAGCGGCTTGTCGTACTCCGTGTGGCCGGTGGAGAACGGCTGCCCCTCGACCGTGACGCGCACGGTCGTGCAGTTGAAGTTATCGAGGAAGGTGTTGACAAGGCTGCCCATATACAGGAACTCGCCCGTCGAGCCGCTCGCGCGCAGGCCGGCAAGGAAGGCCTCATTCATGTCGAGACTGAGCGCGTCGCCGTCTTTCGAGATGGCGAGCACCTCACTGTCCTTCGGCAGGGCGTCATGCGCAATGAGCTGCGCGACGATCGCCTGCGCATACGCCACCGTGACGGCCGGCTCCGTGTCCGGGATCTGCGCCGTGTCGGCACTCAGGTCGTCAGCCGCGTCGTTCGGAAAATAGAGCTTGCAGGACGTGTCCACGCCGCCGGTGGCGGCCGTCTGCGTCGGCGGTGTCTCCGGCGCGGGGGTCTGCTCCGCCGCGTCCTTTTTGCCGCAGGCGCACAGCAGCGCCAGCGCCAGCACGCACGCGAGCAGGAGCGAAAGATATTTTTTCATGTGCGATCCTCCTATGCAGCCGCGCATGATGCGCCGACCGCTGTTTTTTCCAGCATACCACACCGGCGCGCGGCGCGCAACCTTGACATTGCCGGGTGCATATGCTAAGATGATGGATGCGATGAACGGAAAGAGTACGCCTATCACCCGGTCTCAGAGAGGCGCCCGGACGCTGCGAGGGTGCTGGCCGGCGGGGCGGAACGTGCGTCCGGGAGCGCGGCGGGAGGAAATGCCTGCCCGAAGGCACCGCGTTACGGTGCGGCGAGCGAGAAACGAGAGTGGAACCGCGAAGGACTTCGCCTCTCATGCCGGACGGCATGGGGGCGCTTTTTTATTGCAAATACGTCTCAAAGGAGCCTGAATATGAAACTGTACAACACCATGTCCATGCAGAAAGAAGAGTTCGTGCCGATCGAGCCGGGCAAAGTGCGTATGTACGCCTGCGGCCCGACGGTGTATAACTACATCCACGTCGGCAACGCGCGCCCGATCATCATGTTCGACGTGCTGCGCCGCTATCTGGAGTACCGCGGCTACGAGGTAACGTTCGTGCAGAACTTCACCGACGTGGACGACAAGATTATCAAGCGTGCCAACGAGGAGGGCATCTCCAGCGAGGAGGTCGCCAAAAAATACATCGCCGAGTACTTTACCGACGCGCATGCGCTCGGCGTCCGCGAGGCGACCGTGCACCCGAAGGCCACCGAGAACATCCAGCAGATCATCGACCTCATCACGACGCTCATCGACAAGGGCTACGCCTACGAGGTCAACGGTGACGTGTACTACCGCACGCTGAAATTCAAGGACTACGGCAAGCTCAGCCACCAGCCGATCGAGGATCTGCAGTCCGGCGCGCGCATCGACGTCAACGACATCAAGGAGAACCCGCTCGACTTCGCGCTCTGGAAGGCCGCCAAGCCCGGCGAGCCGTCCTGGGACTCGCCGTGGGGCAAGGGACGCCCCGGCTGGCACATCGAGTGCTCGGCCATGTCCAACCGCTACCTCGGCAAGACGATCGACATCCACTGCGGCGGCAGCGACCTCGCCTTCCCGCACCACGAGAACGAGATCGCGCAGTCCGAGGCCGCCAACGGCTGCAAATTCGTCAACTACTGGCTGCACAACGGCTTTATCAACATCGACAACAAGAAGATGAGCAAGTCGCTCGGCAACTTCTTCACCGTGCGCGAGGCCGCCGCCGTCTACGGTTATGACTGCATCCGCATGTTCATGCTCATGAGCCACTACCGCAGCCCGCTCAACTACTCCGGCGAGATCCTCATGCAGGCCAAGGCCGCGCTCGAGCGTCTGCGCACCGCCAAGAGCAACCTCGAGTTCTTCATCGCCAACGGCCGCGACGGTGCGCTGAGCGAGGCGGACGCCGCCTTCGTACAGGGGCTGGACCAGTACCGCGAGAAGTTCGACGCCGTCATGGACGACGACTTCAACACCGCCGACGCGATCTCCGTCATCTTCGAGATGGTGCGCGAGATCAACACCGCCGTCTCCCCCGCCGCCGACCCGAGCAAGGCGCTGGCGCAGGCGTGCCTTGACCGCTTCCTCGAGCTGTGCGACGTGCTGGGCATCCCGTTCGGCTCCGACAGCAGCGAGGACCCCGAGGCAAAGGCCATTGAGGAGAAGATTGCCGCGCGTCAGGCCGCCCGCAAGGCCAAGAACTGGGCCGAGGCTGACCGCATCCGCGACGAGCTCAAGGCCGCCGGCATCGTGCTCGAGGACACCCCGCAGGGCGTCAAGTGGAAGCGCGCATAAGCTGACCCGATCCGATATCTGACGACCGCCCCGGCCGGTATGGCCGGGGCGGTTTTGCCGCCGCGTGCGCACAAAAATCCCCGATTGGAGACCAATCGGGGATTTTCGCAGTTTATGGGGTAAGGGATGATTCGCGTCAGGGATGCTGCGGCGCGTCGGCGTCGTCCGTGTCCGCTTCCTCCGCCGGAGCTTGCGCTGCCTCGGCGCTGTCTGCCGACGCAGTTTCCGCCGCTTCTTCCGCGGCCTTGGCCGCGGCTTGCGCCTCGGCGGCCGCCTTCGCCTCCGCTGCGGCGGCGCGCTTGGCTTCCTTGGCCTCCTTGGAGGCGGCGTGCTTGGCCTGGAGCTTCGCGTGCTCCTCGGCCAGCCACATCCGCCAGCCCCGCTTGCGCAACGTGGCGGCCTCTTCCTCGGTCATCGTTCCGGCTGCCACCGCCTTTTTCAGCTTGCGGTAGTACAGCAGGCGCAGCACCGCAACGATCACGGCCAGCACGATCAGCACGATGAGGATGTAGAACAGCGGGCCGTGGTGCGCCTTGACAACGGCGAACTGCAGGTCGCGGTCCATGGTCTTAAAGACGAGGTAGCTGCCGTCGCGGCTGCTGGACGTGCTCGCCCACGTGCCGTTCTGGTAGGTATAGACCGTGTAGCTCGCGCCGGTATCCGGTGCGTAGACGCGCAGGGAGACGGTGTTGTCCGTGTCGTCCTCGACCGTGTCGTTGAGGATCTCGACGTTGTACTTCATGTACAGCTTCTGGTTGCCGCGCAGCGTCGGGCCGTCGGCCTCGGCCGATGTGATGTGCACATCCGTCGCCGGGTCAAAGGCGCCCTCGGCCAGCACGATCGGCGTACGGCTGTTGTCGGCATACAGGTCGCCGGCCACGACCGTCGAGACGGCGGTGTACTCTGCCTTGACCTCGAGGTCGAAGGTCAGGTGGCTGTAGTCATATTCCGGCCACGTGCCGTAGTTGCCCTCCACCGTCGGGCAGTCGGGAATCTGAGATTCGTCGATCGAGCCGCCATAGGCAAACGTGATCGTCTTGACAACCTCGCCGTTGGCCGTGAAGGTAACGGCAAAGCTGGAGAACTCCGCCGGGATGCCGTCGCGCGCCATGAATGCCTCATAGCTCATGCCCTCTGCCTTGCCCGCATAGCTGATGCCGTCGATGCCGGCCTCCGTCTCGTGGACGAAGTAGTTATCGGACGCGCTGCCGTCGGGGTCAATCTCGCCGGCGATGGTGCCGACACAGTTGCCGGAGCCGTTGAGGTTCACGAGCGTGTTGCAGCCGCTGACGTTCATGCCGTAACCGGCGACGCCGCCGATGTAGTTGCGGCCGGTCAGCTCGCTCTTGGCAAAGCTGTTGCGCACGGAGCCCTTCGACTGGCCGACGACGCCGCCGACGTAATCGCCCGCCGTGCTCTCGGCCGTGCCATAGCCCTCGCAGCCGCTGATGACGCCCAGATCCGCGTAGCCGCAGATTGCGCCGGCGCAGTCCTTGCGCGAGGTGGCGTCGCCGTAGTTCTTGCTGTCGAGCAGCACGCACTTGGTGAAGTACTTGGCCGTCAGCGTGGAGTCTTTGATGACGTTGGAGTCGCTCTCCGGGTCGAAATCGTATTCGATGTCCATCGTGCCGGCAACGCCGCCGACATTGACGTCGCCGTCGACCTTGCCGTAGTTGTCGCAGTTATAGACCTTGCCGTCCGTCGTGCTCGAGAGCTCTTCCTCCGAGACGTCCTCAATGATGTCCTTCTTGTCCTTGCTCAGGGCAAGCTCGAGGATATCACACAGGCGCATCATGACGACGTTGAACTGGTCGTTGACCGCCTTCATGTCGCTGACGATCTGGTTGCTGTAGGTGGCCGTCTCCACGCTCAGGCGGGACAGGCCGGCCGAAATGCTGCCGAGATCGTCGAACATCTGCTCCATCGCGGTGCGGTAATCGCTGCTGATATCGGGCAGATCCAGCGGATCGTTGCTGGCAAGGTATTTCGTGACCTGGTCGAGGTAGCTCATGCCGGTCGAGAAGTTGCCGCTCGAAGCTTTGAGCGCGTCGAACGCATTTTTGAACGCGGCGCTCATGTAATCCAGGCGGGTGTGGCCGGTGGAGTCCTCAGTGAGGTAGTACAGATTGATGATCTTTGTCATCGTGGAGATATCGCCGGAGATCGCGCCGATCGCCTTGGCGGCGTCGCCCATGCCCTTGAGCAGGGCGTCACGCTGCGACTCATAGGTGCCGAGGTTGTCGGGGTTGTACTCATAGCCGTACTTATCGGACATCTGCTGCCAGTTGTCCGGACGGCTGGCGATCAGGTCGTAAGAGCCGGTGCCGTAGGCGTTGTCCATGACCTTCATGAGCCAGGCGCAGTAGTCCATGGCCGCGTTGAGCTGGTCGGACGAAGTGCTCAGGTCCTTGGCCGCGTCCTTGAACGCCGTCTTGTCGGCCTCGGTCATTTCATCGACGATGTCGAGATAATCAAAGCCCTTGTTGAAGTAGTCG
Organism: Clostridiales bacterium; assembly: GCA_025757645.1. NCBI lineage: Bacteria > Bacillati > Bacillota > Clostridia > Eubacteriales > Clostridiales bacterium. The sequence continues at coordinate 940,030 of CP107216.1, read as the reverse complement.
ATCGCCTTGTCGAGCGACACGGCCGCCGTGGAAAACTCCGTGATCGCGGGAGCGAGCATTTTCTCCGCCGTGTTGATGCGGATGAACACTTCGTTGACGGTCGAGACCGTGTTGTCCACGTAGTCCGTGGTGCGCTCGGCCACATAGCGCGCGCTCTCCGTGGCGCGGGCCGCGCTGTCGCTGAGCACGCCGACCGTGGCGGCCAGGGACGACGTTGCAGCGCCCGTGTGGTTGAGCAGGGTATCCATCAGATCATGGAGCGTATTGAGCTCCTTGGCCATCGCACCGATCGAACCGGACTCCACATCGAGCGTGATGAACGGCTCCATCTGGCCGCAGATGCCGCCGACGTCCTTGCGGCCGGAGGCCGTGCCCCAGTTCGTGCAGCCGGAGACCAGGCCGCTCTGGCGGCCGACGATGCCGCCGATGTTGTAACCGACGTGCTCAAAGCCGACGCCGCCCCAGTTCGTGCAGCCGATGATGACGCCGGACGAGAAGCCGCAGATGCCGCCGACGTCCGTGGACGTGTTGGCCTTCTTCGGCGCATCGTCGTCCTCGTCGTCGGAGGCGGTCGGGAGCGTCAGAGAGTCGAGATCCTCCGCGCTGTCAACGGCCTCGCTGGCGTTGATGTTCACGCCCGTGGTGTTCGAGCAGTAGGAGATCGTGCCGATGTTCTGCCCGACGATGCCGCCGACGTAATGGTCGCCCTCGACAAAGCCTTCGGTCTTGCAGTTATAAATCATGCCGCTGCTTTCGTTCGTGCCCGCGATGCCGCCGACGTTGTTCTCGCCGGAGATCGTGCCGTTGAACGAGCAGCCGGAGATCGTGCCGTAGTTCGTGCCGACGACAGCGCCGATCTCGTTGAGGGTACCGGCAGCGTCGATGTTGCCGGTGATCTTCAGATCACGGACCGTACCGACCGCCTGCACATAGCGAAACAGGCCCATATGGGACGCATCGCCCGAGAGCTCCAGCCCGCTGACCGTGTGGCCCTGCCCCTCGAACATGCCGCCGAAGGTCGGGATCGGCACAAAGTCTGACCCACTCAGGTCCACATCATTGTCCAGATAGACCGTCTTGCCCTGCGAGTATGTATCGAGCTTGCAGCTTTTGCTCAGCTGCACAAGATCGTCCGCAGAGTAGATGTGGATCTCCGTGGCGTTCGGCTGGGCAGCCGCGCCGCAGAGCAGGCACAGGGCCGCCACGAGCACCAGCGCAAGCAGACGGCGCACATTATGTTTTTTCATCGGAACCCTCCTCACCGTGCAGATCCGCCGCCGGCACAGTCTGCGCCGGAGCCTCCTCCATCTGCACATTTCCGATATCGATCGAAGCGCTAACCGTGCCGTTCACGCGGCCGTGGATCTCCGCATCGACGTAACCGTTGATATAGCCGCGCACGTGTCCATTGACACGCATGGCCCCCTGCAGATGCTGCGGCGCGGCGTGGTGGCCAATCGTAAAGGATGTTTTTTCAACCAGAGAATCGCCCAGCAGCAGGATCTGCGGCAGGACGCACATGACCAGCACCATCGAGATCAGCGTGCCGCGGCCCAGGCAGATGCCGATGGACGCGACCGTGTTCTCCGAGGACAAAAAGCCGATGGACATGCCGGCTGCGGCGAGGATCGTGCCGGAGGTCACGACCGTGGGGAATGCCTGGTTGAGCGCCTCGATCATGGCTTCCTTATAGGGCATCTCCTCTTTGAGCCGGAGGTAGCGGCTCGAGATGACAATGGCGTAGTCAATGTTGGCGCCCATCATGATGGCGCTGACGATCAGATACGCCAGGAAATACAGGTTGTTGTGCAGGAGCGCCGGGAACGAGAAGTTGATCCACACACTGCCCTGGATCACGAGAATGAGCAGCAGCGGCAGTGCGACCGACTTGAACGTCACCAGCAGCACGAGGATGACGAACACGACCGTGAGGATGCTGATGAGCGTGTTGTCCGTGCTGAAGGCGTCGGAAAAGTCCTTGTCCTTGGCCGTCTCGCCGACGAAATAGGACTCGTCGTAGTATTTGCCGACGGCGCCCTTGATGACCGTCAGGTAATCGTAGGTCTCCTCGCTCTCGACCGGGAGGTTGAGATAGAGGATCATGCGCGAGTAATGCTCGGAATGCAGCTGCTTTTCGCCGTCGATGAGGCGGTCATACATCTCCTCGAGGTCGTTCATGGTCTCAGCATCGATCTTCGAGCGGTAGATGTCGCGCTGTTCATACAGGAACTTGAACATGTTGATGAGCGGCACGGAGCAGTTGTCAATATTGCTCAGATCCACGAGCTGGCCGAGGGCCTTCGTATAATCATCGTTTGCCGTGCAGTAGGCCGTGTAGAGCGCGCGCGACACGCCGATGTCGATATCCGTGAGCTCGGCGAACTTGCGCGGCGTGAGCGAATCGGTGACCATGTAGCCGTCCTTGGCCTCCTCGCCCGCGAGCGCCTGAATGTGATCGACACCCTTGAGCTCGTTGAGATCGTCGAGCAGGCTCGCCTCGCTCTCAAAGTCCGTGAACGGGAAGATGAGCACGACCTGGTTCGTCTCGCCGAAGGTGGCGTTGATCTTCTTCTCGGCGATCTTATAGTCGTTTTGCTTGATGGTGTCGAGCGTGCTGTAGCCGAACACGTACGGGCACTTGCTGCTCAGCAGGAAGCCCGCAACAATGATGACCAGAAAGATCGGCGGCACGACATAACGGCTGCGGATGGCAAAGCGGCCGAGCGCGTCGATGCGCGGCAGGAACTTGCGGTGGTGCGTCTTGTCGATCCACGGGCTCATGTACATGATGAGCGCCGGCATCAGGAAAAACACCGTCAGCATCAGAAACAGGATCGACTTGATGAGCACAAGGCTCATGTCCTCGCCGATCTTGATCTTCATGAACGAGAGCGCAAGCAGGCCCGAGATCGTCGTCAGGCTCGAGGCCGAGATCTCCGGAATGGCCAGCGTCAGCGCACGGATGGTCGCCTCACGGGGCGCGAAAAGCTCGCGCTCCTCCGTGTAATGGTGGCACATGATGATCGCGTAGTCGATGCCGAGACCGAGCTGCAGTACCGCCGCGATGGAGTTGGTGATAAACGAGACCTCATGGAACCAGTAGTTCGTGCCCTTGTTGACCCAGACGGCCACGCCAAAGGTGATGATGAGCACCGGGACCTCCGCGTAAGTACGGCTCGTGAGCAGGAGCACCACGAAGATCGAGCACATGAGGATGATGAGCACGATGCGCATCTCATGCTCGAGGATCTCGCCGGTCGGGTTGCCGATCTCGGTTGTGATATAGGTATCATAGCCGCTGAGCGCCGCGCGGACGTTCTTCACGCCCTGAATGCTGATCTCATCGAGCTTCTCGCCGTCAAACGTGACCTCAAAGAGCGCCGAGGCACTATTATAATGGTGTGTGTCCTTTTCAAATTCCACGTCCTTGACGCCGTCCACACCGCGCAGCATCTCGGCAAGCTCCTCCGCCTGCGCGAGCGTCACGTTGGACACCATGACCTTCGCATCCCCGTAAGTAATGAACTCACGGTTCATGATCTCCAGCCCCTGGCGCGTCTGCGTGGAGTCCGGCAGATAATCGGTCAGCTCATTGTTGACGTCCGTCTTGCTCGCCGAGAAGATCGACAGCACGCACGCCACGGCAAACAGCACCACAAACAGCCGCCGTTTGTCCACAATGAACGCCGCCAGACGCTCCATAAACGACTTCTTCATACCCCAGCCCCTCATCGGACGGCTCTCCCGCCCGGGATTCCTCTGCGCGCCCGATCAAAACCGGTTACACAAAAAGTTAAAAAACAGTAACAAAATGTGTTTCCTCGTCATTTTTGCGTGTAACGGCGCAAAGTTAACATAAACAATTACGGATTCTTTTGTATCATACGATATCCAAAACACGATGTCAACCGCGAAAACGATTTTTCCCGCAATTTTCCTTAACTTTTTTCCACAACTTCAAGGAAATGCAAGCATTTTCGCGCCGGTTCTGCAAAAAATCAGACGCTTCGTCAGGAAATCAACCGCGCGTCTTTTTCTCGCCGCGTGTACCACACGGTGACATATTCCTGCAAAACAGCGTCGAAAAACGGTAACAAAAATCGACCCGTCGGAATCAAGATTGGATCCCGTCGGGTCGAATTTTGTAACTTTTTCATGCTTCAAATATCTTTTCCACGCGGCGGATATACGCCGGCAGCGCGCCCTCAAAGTCCACGCCGAAGCGGCGCGGCGTGTCGCGCCAGAGCGAGCGGCAGATGCTCTCGTCCGTGAGCGCGGTGGCCGTTTCGAGGGCGGCGCTCAGCGGAGCGCCGCGCACGAGCAGCGCGGCGAGGGCGGAGGCGAACACATCGCCCGTGCCGTAAAACACGCCGGGATGCGCCGGACGCATGCTCACGTGCATCTCCCCCGTGCGGCAGTCGCAGGCGACATTGCCGATCACGTCCGGCTGCGGGCGCACGCCCGTGACCGTCACGATGCCGGCGCCGAGCGCGCCGAGCGCCTGAAACAGCTGCGCGAGATAGGCGTCGCTGTGCGTGCCGGGCTCGTACGGCAGACCAGCCAGCAGCGCTGCCTCCGTAACGTTCGGCGTGATGACGTCCGCGCGCGAGAGCAGGCGGCGGAAGGCTGCACACATCCGGTCGTCGATCTTGGAATAATAGCTGCCGTTGTCGGCCATGACCGGGTCGATCACGACGAGGGTATCCGGCGCGGCGATGCAGTCAAGCGTCTGCGCGAGCAGCTGCGCCTGCTCCGGCGAAGCAAGGTAGCCGGAATACACGCCGTCGATGCGCACGCCGATGCGCTGCCAGTGGTGTGCGATGGACAGCATATCATCCGACAGATCGCGGAACGTCCAGCCGGTGAACTCGCCCGTGTGCGTGCTGAGCACGGCCGTCGGAATGCAGGCGCACTCCACGCCCGTGGCAGAGATGACCGGCAGCGCCACGGTCAGCGAGCACTTGCCGAGCCCGGACAGATCGTGGATGGCGGCAATGCGCTTGAGCGGCGGTAACGTGTTGTCCATAGAATGACCTCAGTCCTTTTCAGAATGGTATCCAGCAGACGGCCCCCGGCAAGATACCGGGGGCGCGTGGAAATGGCTCAGGCATCGGACGACGGGAGCGCGCGCAGCTGCGCGTCGATCTCCGCGAGCGAGTCGGCCGTCAGGCCCGACTGGGCAAACCCGGCCACCTGGCGCAGCGTCATGGCGGCGGTCATCTGCAGGGCCGGATTCTTCAGGATCTTGGGGAAGAACCGCTCGAGGACCGCGACCGCCTCCGGCGCGCCGAGCAGCTTCTTCATCGTGTCGTCCACAGTGTATGTCACGTTGCTTTCCTCCCTGTCTCCGGAAGCCGGAGGACAGATTTCACAAAAAATCAGAGATTTTGTAGTGATTATACACAAATCGCGCCTGATTGTCAAATCCCGTGCAGCCGGCGGGGACTTCCAGCGCATTCCGCCGGTCCAGATAGCGCAGGAACTGGCGCGTCGCGGCCGAAATATGCGCCCGGCCGGGCAGCGCGCCCACCTCCGCCGAAAGGCGCGCATACTCCGCGCACAGCGCCCGCGCGTGCGGCAAAAGCCTCGCGCCGTCGCCCGTGAGCACCACGCCCGCCTTGCCGCACTCAAGCAGCGTCACGCCCCACTCCTGCTCCAGATCCGCGATCATGCGGCTGACACCCGACTGCGAATAGTGCAGCCGCTGCACGCGCTCGGCGCGGTGCTCATCCTCGGCGGCGCTGCGGGTGCCGAGTGCGTGCCCATGCTGCTGCAAAAGCACCAGAAGTGCTGAGCTGATCCGCACATTTAAAAACTGCGCACCGTCGGGTGCGCAGTTTTTCATGCAGGCGGCCGTGCAGTATCCGGGCTGACACCGGCAATCAGCTGATCGAAGCCCAACGGAGCAGGCTCGGTTTGGAAAGGAGGTGCAGCAGATGAATGCACAATGATTTTGGGATGCGGAGCATGAAAAATCGCCGCGAGCAACATGCAGTCCGCGACGTCTGGGCTTCCGCTCTCGGTTTTCGATCTTCGCCATCGGCGTCTCCGAAAAAGAGACACGAAAAAAGAGACACGCGCTCGCGTGTCTCTTTTTCTGGAGGCGCCACCCGGATTTGAACCGGGGGTCAAGGATTTGCAGTCCCATGCCTTACCACTTGGCTATGGCGCCAAAAAAATGGAGCGGGCAACGAGATTCGAACTCGCTACCTCCACCTTGGCAAGGTGGCGCTCTGCCAAATGAGCTATGCCCGCAAAATGGTGCCTCCGGTCGGAATCGAACCAACGACACGGGGATTTTCAGTCCCCTGCTCTACCAACTGAGCTACAGAGGCGTATGCAATTCAAAAACTGGTGGGAACAACAGGGCTCGAACCTGTGACCCCTTGCTTGTAAGGCAAGTGCTCTCCCGGCTGAGCTATGCTCCCGTTTCGCAGCTTGCTCATTATACAAGACGCCAAAAAAATTGTCAAGGGATTTTCGGTAATTTTTTCGGCAAATGTACATTTTCGGGGCGGCAGCGCCGCCCCGAACACAGTCAATCCGCTGCGGCGTCAGCGTTTTCGGCATCGAGCAGCGTCTGCAGCTCCGCCGGGGTGAAGACATACTCCGCGTCGCAGAACTGGCAGTGCACCTGCGTGTTCTTGCCGTCTGCGATCATGTCCTGCAGCTCCTGCACGCCGCACTGGCGCAGCGCCTGCTCCACGCGCGCACGCGAACACGCGCAGCGATAGGCCATCGGGTGGCGCAGGACGGTCTCGGGCTCGAGACCGCGCATGACCTGCGGAATAATCGCGTCCGCCCCGTCCTCATCGAGGATGGTCGTGAGCTGGTCCATCATGAAAATGTTGTCCTCGAGCTTTGTGATCAGCTCCTCCGGCGCGCCGGGCATGAGCTGCACGAGAAAGCCGCCGGCCGCCTTGACGCTGTGGTCGGTATCGACGAGCACGCCGAGGCCGCAGGCCGCGGGGATCTGCTCGCTCTCGACGAGATAGGCGGACAAGTCCTCCGCGATCTCGCCGCTGACGAGCTCCGTGCTGCCGACATACGGCTCACGCAGGCCGATGTCGCGGCTGACGGTGAACATGCCGTCCTTGCCGACGGCGCCGCCGACGTCGAGCTTGCCGTCCGGGCGCGTGGGCAGGTCGAACGCGGGGTTCGAGACCATGCCGCGCACATTGCCCTCGCTGTCCGACACGGCGATGATGCCGCCGAGGCCTCCTCCGCCGCTGATACGCAGTGTGAGCGTGCCGTTTTCCTCCTTGAGCAGGTCGCCGAGCATCGACGCCGCGCACAGGCTGCGGCCGAGGGCGGCGATCGCCGTCGGGCTGCAGTGGTGGATGGCGTTGGCACGCTGCACCGCGTCGCGCGCGGTGACGACCGAAATTTTCACAAAACCGTCTTTTGAGACGGCGCGGATGATCTCATCCATTGTTTTCACCTCAGAAATCTTGGAATCGGGTGCAGCCCGCATTGAGCCGCATCCGGAGTTTTTGCACAATTCAGACGCCGTATTCCAGGCTGCGCATCGCCGTGAGGAAAATGCGCCCGGCATCCGCCTGCGGGCCGTCGCGCCGGACGGTCACGTCCAGAAAGCCCGCCTGCGTGAGCAACTGCGCGAGCCGCTCCGGCGTGTGCGCATACTCGATGTGCTCCTCCGACGCGCGCGACCAGAGTTCCCCCGCGCGCGTGAACAGATCCATGCCGTAGTGCATGGTCTGGGCCGCCGCGTCAAACTCCGCCCGCCAGAGGCACAGGACATCGTCCGTCTCGTCGACGAACGTGCCGCCGTCGAGCGCGCGGAACGACGCCGGATCGCGGATGTCCAGAATGAGCATCCCGCCCGGACGCACAAACAGGTGCAGCCGGTGCAGCACCTCCGGCAGCTCCTCCGGCGGCAGGTAGTCGATCCCGTCGAGCGAGCAGTAGGCCGCGTCGACCGTGCCGTAGAGATCGAGCTGCGCCGCCTCCTGGCACAGCAGCAGCGGCTGCACCGCGTCCGCGGGCAGATCGGCATTGTGCGCCTGCGCCTGCATGAGCATATCGGGCGAGCCGTCGGTTGCGATCATCTCATACCCGCGCGCGGCCATCAGGCGCGTGAGCGTGCCGGTGCCGCAGCAAAAATCCAGCAGGGTGTGGCACGCGCCACGCCCCTGCTGGAAACACTGCTCATAAAAGTCCGCGAACGCGGCATAATCCACATCGCGGGTCAGCGCATCGTACCATGCGGCAAGGGCGCCGTAAGCGCTCACGCCTGCTCCTCCGGAGCTTTTTCCGCCTGCTCCTTGAGCCGGCCGAACACGATCTCGTACCCGCCGGTGCCGTACTGCAGGCTGCGGTTGACGCGGCTGATCGTCGCGCTCGAGGCGCCGGTCTTTTCCAGAATGTCGTTGTAGATCAGGCCCGCGTCGAGATACTGCGCCACCTGATAGCGCTGCTCCATGGCCTGCAGCTCCGTGACCGTGCACAGGTCATCGAAAAACTGCTTGCACTCATCGACGGTCTTGAGCGTCAGGATGGCACGATACATGTCATCGCAGCGCGGTTTTTTATGCTGTTTATTCATATGCGCTCCTTATTTCTCATCAGATATATGGATGCTGAAACACGATTTTTCGGATACTATTTTACTCTAATTATTTAGGAAAGTAAAGAGGAAAACCGCCCGGAAATTTCATGTGCCGGAATTCCGGGTGTTTTGCTTGCTTTTATCCTGTAAATAAGATATGATATTTCTATGGCAAACAGTTGCCGCGCATTCTCAACAGGAGGTTTTGTCTATGGTCATCGCCGGGATCCCATGCACCATGCCGGCCATCTGGATTGGCCTGATCGTGATCTTTCTGATCGTCGAGGGCCTGACCGCCGGTCTGGTCACGATCTGGTTTGCCGTGGGCGCGCTCGCCGCGCTCATCGCCGCCATGTTCCACGCGCCGCTGTGGCTGCAGCTCGTGTGGTTTTTCGCCGTGTCAATCGCGGCCTTCGCCGTGACGCGCCCGCTGGTGAAAAAATATATCAACAACCGTACCCAGCCCACGAATGCCGATATGCTCATCGGGCAGGAATGTCTCGTCACGGAGGATATCGACAACCTGGCCGGCCGCGGCGCCGTCGCCATCGGCGGAAAAGTATGGACCGCCCGCGCGCAGACCGATGCCCCCATCCCCGCCGGGACTGCGGCCATCGTGCTGCGCATCGAGGGCGTCAAGCTCATCGTCACACCCGCCTGCGTGACCGCGGGCGCAAAAGAATAAGGAGGAATCACCATGCCATACGTTCTCTACGGAATCATCCTGATCGCGCTCATCATTCTCGTGCGCAACATCCGCATCGTCCCGCAGGCACAGGCTTACGTCATCACCCGCCTCGGCGCCTACAAGACCACATGGGGCGTCGGCCTGCACCTGAAGATCCCGTTCATCGAGTCGGTCGCCAAGCGTCTGTCGCTCAAAGAGCAGGTCGCGGACTTCCCGCCGCAGCCCGTCATCACGAAGGACAACGTCACCATGCAGATCGACACCGTCGTCTACTACCAGATCACCGACCCGAAGCTCTACACCTATGGCATCGAGCAGCCGATCCTTGCGATTGAGAACCTCTCGGCCACGACGCTGCGCAACCTCATCGGCGACCTGGAGCTTGACCAGTGCCTGACCAGCCGCGACATCGTCAACACCAAGATGCGCCAGATCCTCGACGAGGCCACCGACCCCTGGGGCATCAAGGTCAACCGCGTGGAGCTCAAGAACATTCTCCCGCCCAAGGAGATCCAGAGCGCCATGGAAAAACAGATGAAGGCCGAGCGCGAACGCCGCGAGGCCATTCTGCGCGCCGAGGGCGAGAAGCGCTCCGCCATCCTCACGGCCGAGGGCGAAAAGGAATCGGCCATCCTGCGCGCCGACGCGAAAAAGCAGGAGCAGATCCTTGAGGCGCAGGGCCGCGCCGAGGCCATTCTGACCGTGCAGCGCGCGACCGCCGAGGGCATCCGGCTCATCAACGAGTCCATGCCGTCCGACGCCGTCATCAAGCTCAAGAGTCTTGAGGCCTTTGCCGCCGCCGCGGACGGCCGCGCGACGAAGATCATCATCCCGTCCGAGATCCAGGGCGTTGCCGCGCTGGCGGCCGGCCTGGTCGAGAGCGCCAAGGGCGACGCCCCGAACGCCTGACCTGCAACCGAATCATCACCGTCCCCGCGCCGGGCCCGGCGCGGGGTTTTCGGTAAGAAAGAGAGAGAACACATATGAAGCTTCCGTTTTTCAAGAAAAGCAAGCCCGCCCCCGCCCCGGAGGCCCCGGCCGCGCCGCGCGCGCCGTTCCCCTTCGCCGCGCCGGAGCAGGACGAGCCCGTGCCCGCGATCCACATCGACACGCGCGTGCTCGCCTTCCTGCGCAAGTATGGCGCCGCGCCCGACCAGCTCGACACGCAGGAGCTCACCGATGCCCTGCTCGCCGCGATGCAGCGCGGCCTGCGCGGCGAGGCGGGCGGCCTGCCGATGCTGCCGGCCTACCTCGCGCCGCATGGCCACGTCGCCGCCCCGGAGGGCAAGCGCGTCGCCGTCATCGACGCCGGCGGCACGAACTTCCGCGTCGCCACCGTGCACTACGAGTTCGGCCAGCCGATCCTCGAGGACGAGCGCACGCTGCCCATGCCCGGCTCGGAGCGCGACGCCGACTGGATGGACTTCATCCGGCTGGCAGCCGACGCGCTCGAGCCGCTGCTCGACCGGGTCACGCAGATCGGCATCTGCTTCAGCTACCCGGCGGAGAACACGCCGGAGCTGGATGCAAAGGTGCTCGGCATGACCAAAGAGGTGCAGCTGACCGGGTGGGAGGATCACCTCGTGGGCGCGGACCTGGCCGAAGAGCTCGAACGCCGCGGCTGCACGAAGCTGCCCATCACGGTCATCAACGACACCCCCGCCACGTACCTGAGCGGCTCGACCACCATCGCCAACAACTACGCCAACGGTTTTGCCGGGCTCGTCAACGGCACGGGCACGAACACATGCTGCCTGCTGCCGGTGCGCGCGATCGAAAAGCTCGGCCGCGACGCTGACGGCGAGATGCTCGTCAACCTCGAGTCCGGCTCGTTCACCGACGTGCCGCAGAGCGCGTTTGACAAGGCGCTCGACGCGGCCTCGGCCGCACCGGGCGCGTACCGGTTCGAGAAGATGACGAGCGGCCGCTACCTCGGCAAGCTCAGCCGCCTGGCCCTCATCGCCGCGGCAAAAGACGGGCTGTTCGCGCCCGAGACGGCGGACAAGCTCCGCGCGCTCGACGTGCTGACCGCCGCCGACGCGGACGCCTTCGGCGCAGACCCGGACTGCGGCGCCATCGCAGCGCTGAGCGATGCGGCGGATGCCGACCGCAAGACCGCCGCCATGGTCATTCAGAGCGTGTTCGGCCGCGCGGCGAAAGCGATCGTCGCAAACATCGCGGCCATCGTCTTTCTGACCGACGGCGCGAAAAACCGCTACCGCCCGATGGTCGTGGCCGTGGACGGGTCGCTGTTTCGCTACTCGACGCTCCTGCGCCCGGCCGTCAGCGAAGAGCTCGAGGCATTTCTCGTGCAGAAGCACCAGCGCTACTGCGTGTGCAAGCCCGTACCGAACGCTTCCGCCATCGGCACGGCCGCCGCGTCCCTGCTGCAGGACTGATACAAGGCAGAAAAAGCCGGATGTCACAGACATCCGGCTTTTTGCGTCTAAGTGGTGATGATTTGACGAATATGGCGCAAAACCATGCAATGAGTGGGGAAACGTTCGCATCCGGCCCATGCTCTTTTCCGGCTCCGTTTCGGACCTGCGGGTTCATTTGAGCGGCTTGTTGCGCTCGTCCCAGAGGTAGTTCGTGTTGCGCCACAGGAAGGTCAGCAGCTCATGCCGGTAGCGCTCGGGGTCGACCTGCGCGGACATGGCGTGCTCCGCGCCGGGGATGACGACGAGCCGCTGCGGCCGCCTGCAGGCGGCGAGGTTGCGCTCGCTGTGGTGCAGGGGGACGAAAGTGTCCGCGTCGCCGTGGAAAAACAGGATGGGCAGATCGAGCGCCGCCATGCCGGGCGTGGTATCGACGGCGGCGAAGTCCAGCCCGCTGCGGCGCAGGATGCGCACGCAGGCGCGCGCGAGCGGCTTTTGCAGCCAGCGCGGCGCATTTGTACCGTGGTGCACGGCGTCCGTGACCTCCAGCTCGAAGCTGGAATAGCCGCAGTCGGCTATGACGCAGGCGATCTCGTCCCTCAGCTCCGGGAGCTGCGCCGCCAGCAGCACCGACGCCGCGCCCATCGATACACCGTAGAGCGCGATGGGCCGCTGCACGCGCGAGTGCTCGCGCACCCAGTGCACCCACTGGGCGATGTCGTAGCGCTCGAGCTGGCCGAACGTGAGGCACTTGCCCTCGCTCAGGCCGTGCGCGCGCTCGTCGATGAGCAGCAGGTTGCAGCCGCCGGAGGCATACAGCGCCGGGAACTGGGCGGAAAAATCATGCTCGGCGTGGCTGTGGTAGCCGTGGCAGAGGATGACCGTGGCGTGGGCGTGGGGCACGCGGTAGAGCCGCGCGTGCAGGCGCGCGCCATCGAGCGCGGGGAGAAACACATCCTCGTGCGGCTGCTCCTGCATGGCAGCGACGCCGGCGCGCACGCGCGCGAGCGCCGCCCTGCCCGGCTCGGAGTCGGCCGTCCAGTCCTGCTTGCGCAGGATGTGCTGCTCCCACGCGGCCTGCGCGTCCGCGCCCTCCGACGCACGGCCGAGCGACTTTGCCAGCACGCGCTGCTCAATGTACCACACGAGCAACCACACCAGCGCCGCCAGCACCGCCGCGCCCAGCAGGCACAGCAGCACGATCCAGACGGGCTTCATGCCCGCTCCTCCGGCGCGGCGCACAGATCGAGCACGATCTTCTGCGCCAGCAGCAGTCCCGCGCTGGCCGGCACCCACGGCAGCGAGCCGGGCACGCTCCGGCGGCCCGGCGGCGGGGCGCACAGCGCCTCGGGCGTCATGGCGGGCTCGGGGCTGAACACGACCGCGTGGTGCGTGATGCCGGCGCTGCGCAGCTCGCGGCGCATGACGCGCGCGAACGGGCAGCCGCTCGTCTGACTGATGTCGCAGAGTTCAAACCGGCTCGCATCCATCTTGTTGCCGGTGCCGAGCGCCGACACGATCGGGATGCCGCGCGCGTGCGCGGTGCGGATCAGATCCACCTTGCACGACACGAGGTCGATGCAGTCGGCAATATAATCATACTCCGTGTCGAAAAACCGCTCCCGCGTCGCCGCCTCGTAGCGCTCGGCGCGCGCGTCGACGGCGATGCTGGGGTCAATATCATGCACGCGCGCGGCCATGACGGCCGCCTTCGGCTGGCCGATCGTGGAGTGCAGCGCGCAGCACTGGCGGTTGAGGTTACTCTCGCTGACGGTGTCCTCGTCCACGAGCGTGAGCGCGCCGACGCCGGCGCGGGCCAGCGCCTCGGCGCACCAGCTGCCCACGCCGCCGAGGCCGAGCACGGCGACGCGGCTGCTGCGCAGGCGCGCGAGCGCGGCCTCGCCGAGGAGCATCTGCGTGCGGATGGTCTGCTCGGTCATCGCGCGTCCTCCCGCTCGAAGGTCACGACGAAGTCCGTGCCGTCATAGCCTGCCTCCGCGACCTCCCAGCCGGCCTTCTCCTCGATCTCGAGCGCGTCGGCAAGGGCGCGCGCGTCGAGCACGGTCGTGTCATAGCGCTGCGTTTTTGTCTTGATCATGGTGATCCCTCCGTGGAAACATGGAAACGTTGAAGCCCTGCTTTCAGATAGACGCAGAGCCGCCCGGCGGGCGGCTCTGTCGCATATCTTTCGCGTGTCTGATTTATCCGACGTACTTCATGCCCTTGAGCTCGGTGCTGGTCCAGCCGTCAAAGAACGTGCCCTCCCAGGCGTTGAAATCATCCGTGCGCAGCGCCTGATCGCCAAGGTAGTCGCAGTAGCGCTCGCCCTGGCCGACGTAATACACAAGGTGATAGCCGCAGTAGGAATCGCTCTCGTTAAAGACGATGCCCACATCGCCCGGCTTGCGCGCGGGATCGAAGCAGAAATCGTTGAACTCCTGCACCATCTGGCCCTTGTAGACGTTCTCGTACAGGCCGCCCTTCGTGTTCGAGCCGCTGTCCTGGCTGAAGGAGTTGGCCAGCTGCGCGAAGTCGTCCTCGGTCTGGTCGCTCTGCTCCCAGCGGGCGTAAACATCGTCGATCGCGGCCTTGGCTTTCTGCTTTTCCTCGTCGGAATACGTGCCGTCGCCGTCACTGTCCTCCGCCTTGATGAGGATGTGGCGGACGTTGACGGTGTTGTAGGCATTATCATCGCGGCTCTCGAAGAGCACGACGTAGTAGCCGCTGTTTTCCTGCTCCACGACGGTCACGTCGTTGGCAGTGCGGTCGGCGCTGTAGAGCCAGTCAGCGTACACAGCGGAGCTGAAGTTTGAGCCCTTGGTATCGGCGTTGTCCGTGACGCTCGGCGCGGTGCTCGTGCCGTCCTCGGACGTCTTGGCGGGAACATTGGCCGTGACGGCGGCAGTGAAGCTCTCCGCGTCATGCGTGGCGGCGGCGATCTTGTCGGCCGTGGCCTTGGCGGCCGCCATCGTGGCGTCCGTGGTCTTGGAGGTCGCGTTGCCGTCGTCGTCCGTGCTGTCCTCGGTATCCGCCTGGACGAAATAGTACTGATAGTTGAACGTATCGCAGCTGTTCTTATTCTCGGCGTAGCTGGCCGCGATCTCCTCGGGCGTATAGGTGTAGCTGTCATACTGCTGCTGCGAGTACTTCGTGGCGAGCTCGCTGAGCTCGAGCATATGGCGCACGACCTTTTTGGTCACGCCGTTGCCATAGGCCGCCTGCAGATACTTGCTGACGGAGTTGTACTTATACTGCTTGGCAGTGAGCTCGAGGTAGGAAAACTGCTCGTCGATCTCATGCTGATCGTCCTCGTCGAGCGTGACGCCGGCCTTCTGCGCGGCATCGCACAGCGCCGTGACCTGCACCAGATTCTTTTCGGCAGCATCCTTGAAATAATCGTCCCAGGTGTCGAAATCCTCGCTGATGCGGCACTCCTGCTCATCGAGCGCCTTGCTGGTGTCGAGGCCAACGTAGCTCAGATAGCTGCCGTACTGGTTGCAGAACGTGAGGTAGGCGGAGCGGTAGGCATAATTGACCTCCGCCGAGGAATACTTCACATCGCCGACCTGCAGCGCGGGGCGCGCGGTGTAAAAGAGACTGGAGTTGCCGATCAGGATGGCGGCAACGAGCAGCACGACGATGATCGAACCGACCGTCCACTTGATCTTGCTTTGCTTGCGCTCTTTGGCTTCCTTCTGCGAGGCGACCTGGCGGCGCTCCGTACCCAGCGCACGCTCGTCTGTGCGGCGCTTTTTGTCCTGGGATGCACTCATTCGTGATTCACCTTATCCTTTGAAAATAGTGTTGCCCGCGGAGACAGGCTCCGATTACGGAAAATATGCATAGATTATAGCGCAATCGGCCAATGGTTTCAAGTTCTTTCTATTTCCACGGCGCGGGTTCGTGCATTTTTTCGCACCGCAGCGCATAGAATGGCCATATGCGAATTCAACGGGAGGTGAAAACACATGGGCCAGGACCTGGACGACTGGATCTTCGGCGGTCAGAGCGCCGCTCCGAGCGACCGCTGAACCGAAGCTGCTGCCGCTGTGCGCCGACGGACACGCACGGCGGTTTTCCTTTTGCGCGCCGCCGCAGAGGATCTGCCAGCGCCCCGCGTTGCAGGGGGCGTTGGCGCGAGGCAGGAAAATTCGGCGTTTTTGCCGAACATTCTGCCTGATTTTTGTTTATTAAATCATTGACAAAAAGAAAACGAACTGCTATACTGTAGCCAGAACCAGAGAAGAGCAGCAGCCCCTCACGAGGGGCAGCGCCTTTAGAATACAGGTTCAGCGAAATCGACGGAGGTGAGTCCGATGTACTGAATCGTCCGGAAGCAGACAGGGTTCTGTGACTCCGGAGTCGGCACGCAGTGGTGCGGAATCTTGCATACGCATTTCCCTTCACAGCGGTCGGAGTCCGCGTGTAGCACAAAGGCCTCTGCACACGGCGGGAAAACGAAACAAAAAGGAGGTTCGGGTGATGGAACCGAACACGGCAGGATAGCCCCTTGTTCCGAGGTTGGAGCAAGGGGCTATCTATTATTCTGCGCAAAGCGCAGAATAATAGATAGCCTCATTTTCGATCAGGCGTCCTTGTCTTCACACTTAACAGTTTACATAATTCTAATTTACATAATATTAGAAATGCCTTTGCGAAACAACAACTTACCTATCCTGTCACTGTGCACTACAAAGCGTTTTCTGTAAGAAATGATTTGCTGTTGTATCCAAACAGTTTACATAATTCGGCTCACATAATCACAATTCTTCGCACAGCAGTGCGATCACTGCCGTGGTGCAGCCGGTCAGGATGCTCAGGTCGGCCGCGTTCCAGATGATGCGCCGGAAAAACGGGATGACCGCCCGCGGCAGGTACACATAGTCCGTGACCGACCCGCGCGCCCAGCGCTCGATGAGATTGGCCAGCGCGCCGCCGAGCATCAGGCCCATGCCGATCTGCAACGCCGTGCCGCCCCGGCGGCAGGCGCACACGGCCGCCACCGCCGCGAGCGCTGCGGCGGACGCAGTCTGCAGCGCGGCGGCCGCTCGCGGCTTTCGTGCAAACTTGCTGCACAACAGGCCGCGGTTATGCGCCCGGCGCAGCTGCACGCGCTGCCCGATGCGCAGCGGGAAGGTCTCGGCCGGCAGGGCGTTGATCTTCCGCCGGATGACCGCCTCGGCTGCCAGCACCGCCGCCGCCGGCACAATGGTTTTCCACATGGCGCTCCCCTCCTCGGGTCAGAGATGTCTGCGCGCATTGTAGCACAAATGCGCCTGTGTGAAAAGGTTCACAGGAAAAGTTTCCGTTTTGGGGTTTACAGGCGCGGCGGGATGGTGTAAGGTGTTTTCAGAGAATTGTAGTATAGATACGGATCAAGGTCGAGAAATTTTAGTCAAAAAGGAGAACCTGACAACATGGAACTGACGCAAAACCCGTCCGTACTGGAGCTGGTGCGGCAAACTGCCGAACTCACGACCCCGAAAGAGATCGTCTGGATCGACGGCTCGGAGGCCCAGCTCGAATCCCTGCGCAAAATCGCCGTGGAAACCGGCGAGCTCATCAAACTCAATGAAGAAAAGCTGCCCGGCTGCTATCTCAACCGCAGCGACGTCAACGACGTGGCGCGTGTCGAGGGCCGGACATTTATCTGCTCCAGAACCCGCGAAGAGGCCGGCCCCACGAACAACTGGATGGATCCGGACGAGATGAAGGCCAAGCTGCACGAGATTTTGCGCCGCGCCATGGCTGGCCGCACGATGTACGTCATCCCCTACTCGATGGGCGTGATCGGCTCCCCGTTTGCCAAGTACGGCATCGAGGTCACGGACTCGATCTACGTCGTGCTGAACATGGCCATCATGACGCGCATCGGCACGAAGGTGCTCGACGCGCTCGGCGACAGCAGCGACGTCATCCTCGGCGTGCACTCCAAGGTCACGCTCGATCCCGAGAACCGCTACATCGTCCACTTCCCGGAGGAGAACAAGATCATCTCCGTCAACTCCAACTACGGCGGCAATGTGCTGCAGGGCAAAAAGTGCTTCTCGCTGCGCATCGCCTCCGTACTCGGCCGCCGCGAGGGGTGGCTGGCAGAGCACATGCTCATCCTCGGCATCCAGAACCCCAAAGGCGAAGTGCGCTATGTGACGGGCGCGTTCCCGTCTGCGTGCGGCAAGACGAACCTCGCCATGCTCATCCCGCCCGAGGGCTACCGCAAAAACGGCTGGAAGTGCTGGACCGTCGGCGACGACATCGCCTGGCTGCGCGTCGGCCCGGACGGCCGCCTCTGGGCCGTGAACCCTGAAAACGGCTTCTTCGGCGTTGCCCCCGGCACGAGCGAGAGATCTAACCCGAACGCGCTTGCCTCCACGAGCAAAAACACCATCTTCACGAACGTCGTGCTCAACGAGGACGACATGACCGTCTGGTGGGAGGGCATGACCAAGCGGCCGCCCAAGGGCCACCTGCGCAACTGGAAGGGCGAAGTGTGGGACGGTAGCGACGGCACGCGCGGCGCGCACCCGAACAGCCGCTTCACCGCTCCGGCGGAGAACTGCCCGTGCATCAGCGAGGAGTTTTTCAAGGGCACAGGCGTGCCGATCAGCGCGATCATCTTCGGCGGCCGCCGCGCAAAGACCGCCCCGCTGGTCTACCAGTCCCGCGACTGGGCGCACGGTGTGTTCGTCGGCGCAACGATGGCGTCCGAGACGACGGCCGCCGCGACCGGCGCTGTCGGCGTCGTGCGCCGCGACCCGATGGCCATGCGCCCGTTCTGCGGCTACAACATGGCCGACTACTGGCAGCACTGGCTCGACATGGGCGAGAAGTTGCCGAACGCACCGAAGATCTTCAACGTCAACTGGTTCCGCACGGATGACAACGGCCGCTTCCTGTGGCCGGGCTTCGGCGACAACCTGCGCGTGCTCGAGTGGATCCTCAAGCGCTGCTTCGACGAGGTGGGCGCGGACGAGACGGTCATCGGCTACGAGCCGAAGCCCGAGGACATTGACCTCGACGGCAGCGGCGTGACGATCGAGACGCTCAAGGAGCTGCTGACGCTCGACGCGAAGAGCTGGCGCGAAAACTGCGCGGGCATCCGCGAATACTTCGAGCAGTTCGGCGACAAGCTGCCGCACGAGCTGCGCGAGGAGCTCGAGGCGCTGGAAAAAGCGTTTGCCGAGTAAGCCGTACAGAAAAACAGAAAAATCCCGCTGTCCCATCGGACAGCGGGATTTTTTTGCGTGCGCCAAAAAGCCCGGCGAAGCGGTCCTCGTTGGAATTAAAACAGCAGCGACGCCGCGCCATACGTCACGACGGCAACGATGATGCCGGCCGTGACGACGCCGAGCGCAATCGGCGGGAAGGCCTCCTTGACGCGCATCTCCAACATGGCCGCGATGAGCGAGCCCGTCCACGCGCCGGTGCCCGGCAGCGGAATGGCCACAAAAATGAACAGGCCCCAGAAGCGCGCACGGCGCACGGTGTCCGACTTTTTGAGCGCGCGCTGCTCCATGCGCGTGACAAAGCCGTTGAGCCGCTCGCTCTTCGTGCGCAGCCAGGCAAAAATCTTGCGGATGAAGAGCACGATGAACGGCACCGGCACGAGGTTGCCGAGGATGGACACCGCGATGGCGATGCGGTAATCCAGGCCGTGCGCCACACCGATCGGGATCGCGCCGCGCAGCTCGAGCACCGGCACCATGGAGATGAGGAAGGTCAGGATGATCTTTCCAAACAGGCTGTTCCAAATCTTCAAATCACAAATCC